>CAYOPD010000003.1:6952-106006 GCA_964405735.1 uncultured Saprospiraceae bacterium
CCTCCATCCTCTAACCTCCATCCTCTAACCTCCATCCTCGAATGTCAACCTTTCAATCCTTAAACTTCTCAAATAAAAAGGCCCTTGTCCGGGTCGATTTCAACGTCCCCCTGGACAAATCCTTTAAAATCACCGATGACACGCGCATCAAAGCAGCCCTGCCCACGATCAACCATATCCTGGGGCATGGAGGCGCGGTGATCCTGTTTTCCCACCTCGGACGGCCCGAGGCCAAACTCAAACCGGATGGCAGCATCGATAAGGAAAAATTCACCCTGAGGCACCTGGTGGCCCACCTTTCAGAGGCCCTGGGCAGGCCAGTACAATTTTGCGATGAGCTCCGGGGAGAAAAACTCAAGTCCATGGCCGCGGCCCTGAAACCCGGTGAAGTTCTTCTCTTGGAAAATACCCGCTTTGAAGCCGGTGAGGAAAAATGCGATCCCGGACTTTCCAAAGAGTGGGCATCCCTGGCCGACCTCTATGTCAATGATGCCTTCGGTACCGCCCACCGGGCCCATGCAAGCAATGTCGGGGTATCAAATTGTTTTGATGCCTCTGCCAAATCCTTTGGTTTTCTGATGACCGCGGAGCTGACCAATGCCCGCAAGGTGACAGATCATCCGCAACGCCCCTTTACTGCCGTCCTGGGCGGGGCGAAGGTTTCCGATAAAATCCTCCTGATCGAACGCATCCTGGATATTGCCGACCAGATCATCATTGGCGGTGGCATGGCTTATACGTTCATCAAAGCTCTTGGCGGGGAGATTGGAAAGTCCCTCGTCGAAACCGAAAAAATCGAACTGGCAAAAACCCTGCTCGAAAAAGCCCAGGCCAAAAGCAAACTTCTGCTCCTTCCCATGGATTCCGTGATCGCGGACTCCTTTGCAGATACCGCCAATACCCAGGTCTGCAACAGCCATGAAATCCCGGCGGACTGGATGGGTCTTGATATCGGTCCTGTGGCCCGGGAACAATTCAGAACCGTCCTCCTGCAAGCCAAAACCATTCTTTGGAACGGGCCTATGGGCGTTTTTGAAATGCCTTCCTTTGCAAAAGGCACCGCCTTCGTAGCCCAGGCCGTGGCCGAAGCTACCCGCGAGGGCGCCTATTCCCTGATTGGCGGAGGCGATTCGGTAGCTGCCATCAACCAGGCCGGACTCGATGATGAGGTCAGTTATGTTTCTACGGGTGGAGGTGCCATGCTGGAACTGCTGGAAGGGAAGAAGCTACCGGGTGTGGCGGCGATTGAGGAATAATTTTTGTGCGGCAGCAGTGGTTGACACCTAGCCTAGCCTCGAGGGAAGCAAGGTGGCAATTACTTAGCGCCGATGGAAGTCCGTTAAGTGAGAAATCTAAATATTGCCCCGGCGTTACCGAATTAATATTCATCACCGAATTGACCATTACAAGGTCGGAGCTCAGCTCCTCCCAAATGAAGGGCGCTAAGGAAAACTGGTGCGGTTGCAGTGGTTGACACCAAGCATAGCCTCGCGGCACGACAAGGTGGCAATCACTTACTGCCGATAGTCGTGCGCCTATTTCTTAGCTTTACCTTATGAAAAATGTCTTATTTCTCTTATTGGTTTTTATATGCAACCTCACCGCCCCCCAGGCCCAGGAAATCAAGGACTTTCCCGGCTACTTCCCTTTTACCTATTCGGAAAAAGACGGCCGGGTCACGCTGGCCATAGACAAGGTGGGCGTGGAATTCCTGTATGTCCAGGGACTTTCCACCGGGGTGGGATCCAATGACCTCGGCCTGGACAGGGGACAGATCGGAAGGGAAAGAATAGTCAAATTTAAACGGGCGGCCAATAAACTATTGCTGGTACAACCGAATTACAGCTATCGCGCCCTTTCATCCAATGGGGCGGAACGTAAATCGGTGGAAGAAGCCTTTGCCCAGTCAGTACTTTGGGGTTTTCCGATTGACCGGGAAGAAAACGGCATCCTCTATATTGACCTGACTCCCTTTCTCATGCAGGATGTCCATGATGTCTCGGGAAGGCTGGAATCGGCCAGGCAAGGCTCCTACCGTCTTGACCTTAGCAGAAGCGCCGTCAACCTGGAGCGGACCCGCAATTTTCCAAAAAATACAGAGTTCGATGTATGGCTTACGTTCACCGGTAAAGCAACGGGTCAATATATCCGGAGCGTAACCCCATCGCCCGAAGCGGTAAGCGTACATCAGCATCATTCCTTTGTTGAATTGCCCGATGATGGTTATCAACCCAGGAAATTTGATCCACGGTCCGGTTATCTTGAAACATCCTATTTTGATTATGCAACACCGATATCGGAGCCCATCAAAAAAATGCTTACCGTGAGGCACCGGCTTGAAAAAAAGGATCCCTTTGCTCCGTTCAGCGAACCGGTAAAACCCATCGTCTATTATGTGGATGCCGGCTGCCCCGAGCCTATCAAATCCGCCCTCATCGAAGGGGCAAGCTGGTGGAACGAAGCCTTTGAAGCAGCAGGTTTCATCAATGCTTTCCAGGTAAAAGAAATGCCAACCGACGCGGATCCCATGGACGTGAGATACAACGTGATTCAATGGGTCCACCGCAGCACCCGGGGCTGGTCTTATGGCAATGCCGTTACTGATCCGCGTACCGGCGAAATCATCAAAGGCCATGTAAGTCTGGGGTCCTTGCGCGTCCGGCAGGATTACCTGATTGCCCGGGGCCTTGCGTCGCCATTTGGAATGAGTGATGAAAATAACGGTGAACTGACCCAAATGGCCCTGGCCCGATTACGCCAGTTATCCGCTCATGAAGTAGGTCATACCCTCGGTTTGTCGCACAATTATGCTTCCAATTTCAATGGAAGGGCTTCGGTTATGGATTATCCTCATCCGGTGGTTGATTTTAAAGATGGCCGGGCTGATTTTTCCAATGCCTATGATGTGGGGATCGGGGAATGGGACAAAAGGGCCATCCTATGGGGTTATGCCGACTTTCCGCAGGGAACTGATGAACTGAAGGAACTCGATAAGATCATGAACGAAACCATCCGCCTGAACTTAAAATACCTGACAGACCAGGATTCAAGGCCTGGAGGAAGCGCCCACCCTTATTCCCATCTTTGGGACAATGGGCAAAGCGCCGTGGATGAATTGCAACGCATCCTGAATGTACGCAGGCAGGCCCTCAACCTATTTGGCATGAATACCCTCCGTTCCGGTGAACCCATGGCCACACTGGAAAACGTACTGGTGCCCTTATACCTCAGCCACCGGTATCAACTTGAAGCAACGAGCAAATGGATCGGAGGAGTGGAATATAATTATGCCGTGAAAGGAGACAGTCAACTGATTACGAAGGTGGTCCCTTCCGAACAACAAAGCCTTGCGCTCAATGCCGTTCTGAAAAGCATCAGCCCGGCTGAATTGTCCTTGCCGGAAAACATAGTCAAGCTGATCCCGCCCCAGCCTCCTGGATACGACCGGGACCGCGAAAATTTCAAAACCAATACCGGGCTCCCTTTTGATCCGCTGGCAGCGGCTGAATCCATCTCCGCTTTTGCCCTGGGCTTCCTGGTTCATCCGGAACGAATGGCCCGGATCGTAGAACAAAATGCGAGAAATGCCAGTCACTGGAACCTCTTGTCCTATCTCCAGAACATACACCGCGGAATCAACAGCCAGCCGGTCACGAATGGACTTGAGCAAGAGATCAAACTTAATAACGAACGGATCTTTATCAATAAATTGCTTGCCGTGATGGCAGATCACAACCTTGCTTCCTCAGTGATGAGCCCCTGTCTGCGTTTTATCAAACTCATGGATTCCCAGTTGGCTTCCAGCCAGTCCTCCCAGGCCAGTTATATCATCGAAATGATCCATCGTTACCGGGAGGATCCGTCCTCCTTCGTTGCCCCCGAGCCGTCCCGAATGCCTGATGGAGCGCCAATCGGTTGTTTTCAGGATTAGGTGTGTCGCTTATTCCGAATTCCAGAATGATTAAAAATTCGCGATGTCGTTTTATCTGGGTTATTTGGGGTTTACTAAAATCGCCTAAAAAATGATGCCCTTTCAGGGCGATATAATCTCCCGGTCACCCAGCATCGGGCAAAATGCCCTATGCTGGGGTGATGGTGCCCTTTCAGGGCGAATTTATATTGTATGGAACAGACTCTGCGGCATCGGTCTCATCGATAAACATTATTGTTTAAAGTATCCACATCCGTATGGATTTTCTTGCATTTATCACTTTAAATACGGCCTGCAAGGCCATCATTCCCCCAGCATTGGGCATCTCGCCCAATGCTGGGGGATAGAAGAGCTACCTTCGCCCTGAAAGGGCTTCATTAATTTGTTATTCAAATCTATTCCTCAAATCCTCACCCGGTACCAAACACACCTTCCTCCCAAACCACCGGTACCGGTTTTTTGCTATCACCCTGTAAACCCAATCCCTGATCATTTTAGGAAAAACAAATCCAGCCCTCCCCAGCCATCCATTAAAGCCACCGAGTAAAATCAGCGCCCTCAGTGCAGCCGTTGAATAAGTATAGATCTGTCCTCCCTGCTTCAGTATAACCGTATCATATCCCCCCGGCATGTTCACAATGCCCAGTAAGGCCTTCCCTGCTTCCGATTGCAGCGTTGCAAACCGGAATATCCGTTTACGATCCTTTTTTATTATCCATTGAAAAAATGAATGGCAAAGGATGCAGGTCCCGTCAAAAACCAGTATGGGGTGGTCTCCCCGAGCAAGATGTGATGAAGTGGTCACCTTGCAAAGATATGAGGACTCATATTGAGGCTAAGTCCCGAGAGCCTCGGGAGAGGTTGAGGTTGAGAAACTTGCTAACTATCCAACTTGCAAACTAGCTAACTAACCACCTGCTCACCGTCCCTTCCACCCAGGCCCCCTAACCGCCCTCCCTGGTTTTGCCCCCGTATGTTCCCCATCTTTAATGACCTGAACTCCATTTACGATCACCTGATGCACACCGGAAGCATATTGATGTGGTTTATCATAAGTGGCATGATCCTGAATGGCAGCCGGATCAAAGACCACCAGATCGGCAAAATATCCAGGTTTCAGGACACCCCTGTTTTTGACTTTGAGATTTTCACAAGGTTGGGATGTCAGTTTCCGGACAGCCTCTTCCAAAGGGATTAGTTTTTCATCACGCACATATTTTCCGAGCAGTCGGGCAAACGATCCATAGGTACGCGGATGCACATTATTCTCGAGGAACATGCCCTCCGCTGCAATGCTGCCGGCATCGCTGCAAAAACCCACAAAAGGAAGTTTGATATTTCTCCGAACATTGTCTTCAGACATCATAAAATAAACCACTCCTACCCGGCTGCCGTCTTCCACAACCAGGTCGGCAATGGTCTCGGCCGGCGAAGTGCCTCTGTCTTTTGATATTTCAGTGATGGTTTTTCCTACATATCTCCGCAGGGATTTGTTCATAAACTCAACGGTGATCATATTTTCAGGGCCGCACATTTTATAAAAATTTTCCCAGGAGCCCATCGTGTCCGTCTCCATTTCGTAGAGGATTCGTTTTCTCAACACGGGGTCTTTAAGCCGGTTTGCCCAGTCCTGGTAACCGCCTTCCTGGCACCAGGTTGGCATGGAGGCGTCGAGCCCAGTGGCTCCTGCGGTATAATTGTACATGTCGGCCGTGATTTTCAACCCGGCTTTATTAGCGCTGTCTATTTTTTGTTCGAGGAGATCCTGCTTATTCCAATTGTTCCTCCCGCTCAGTTTCAGATGGTAGATTTCAGCGGGTATACCGGCTTCACGGGCAATGGAAAACAATTCATTCAGCGCGGACCAGATGTGATTGCCTTCGCTGCGCATATGGGAGATATACATTCCACCATATCCGGCCGCAGTCCTGGACAGTTCAATTAACTCATTGGTATTGGCATAAGTACCCGGGGCATAGATCAGGGCTGAAGCCACGCCCATCGCGCCTTCTTCCATGGCCTGGGCCACCAGTTGCTTCATGCGGCCCATTTCTTCAGGAGTTGCCTGTCGATCGGCATAACCCAGTTCATAGATCCTTGGTGTCGCCGCTCCAATGAAAGAAGCGAAATTGCAGGACACGCCTCTTTTCTCCAGGTAGTCAAAATAGCCACCCAGGGTGGTCCATCCGATTTCATAAGGATGATCCCCCATGGAGGCCACCATTTCCTTCCGCATGGCTTCATTGATGGGGCCCATGCTGCTGCCTTCACCAAAAACCTCCAGCGTTACTCCCTGCTTTAAATCACTGAGCGATCGCCCGTCGTGGATCAGGGTTTCAGGTGCCCAGCTCAGCATATTCACAAAACCCGGAGCCAATGCCATCCCGCCTGCATCAATGATCATCTTCGCGTTGACTTTTTCCACATCTCCTACCGATACGATCGTATCCGCATTCCAGGCCAATGAACCGGCGACCGGTGCTGAACCCAAACCATCATAGATGAGTGCATGGGTGATGAGGCCGTCCACCTCCAGGGGTTTAGGTGCACAGGAAGTGAAGGCCAATAGGGCAAGTAAACAGACTTTTTTCATAGTTAAAGATAGTAATCAGCAGTCAGTGTTCAGCAGTCAGTGTTCGGAACGGATTGCATCTATCAACTTGTACAAATCTTCAGCCGTATTATACACATTGGGAGAAACCCGTATGGCATCATCCCGGTAGGACACAAAAATCTTTTGATCCATGAGTTTCTGTTTTACAGCCGGGCTAAAACCTCCGCCAGTCCTGAGGCCAAACAAGTGACTGGCGCGCCAGTCCTTCTTTTCAATCCAGATGCCGCTTTGATCCAGTGCAGGCAGGATCTGATTCACCAGGTGATCGCAATAGGCCTGCATTTCTGCCACCCCCCATTCCAGGATCTGGGAGATAGAAGCGCACAGCATCGGCACCTGGATGAACTGTGATTGTTCGCCCATTCCGTAGCGTGCTCCTCCCGGCCGGTATTTTTCTTCATATTCCAGGATCTTTTCAAATTCCTGGCTTCGTTGTTTATTGATCCAGTTTTCTTCGAGGGGCTCGCCCAGGTCGAAAGCGTGCCCGTAAAAGGCGCAACCTATGGCATAAGGGCCCAACAACCATTTGTAGCCCGTGGCAATCACTGCATCCGCCTGCACCTGTTGCTGATCGAAATCAAAAATGCCCAGGCTTTGGGTGGCATCGACAATAAAAAAACCACCCTGCCCTTTAATTTTTCTGCTGATTTGTGCGATATCAAACCAGGTGCCATCCGTCCAATGGACATTCTCCATAGCGACCACTCGGGTACGCGGCGTGATGCTTTCCAATACTTTCTCATTCCAGGCTTGTCCGCGGCCAACCTGGGAATCCGGGGCCCTGACCACGTCGAGGACGAGTTCTTTCTTCCGGGCAAGGTCGGCCCATTCATAATAATTGCTGGGGAATTGTTTCTCGAGTATCAGGATATGGTCCCCCTTCTCAAAAGGAAGGTTGCGGGCGGCATTGGCAATACCATATGATACCGACGGAATGACCGCAACCCGCTCCGGCTGATCAATGTGAATCAATCGTGCAAAAAATTTCTTGAGGGCCTCCACTTCCTTAAAAAAATCCGCCGGGGTAATCGTCCAGGGTCTGTTTTTCCTTTGCAGGGCCTGTATTCCGGCTTCCTCCACCTGCCTCAACTGGGGAGACATGTAGGCTCCATTGAGATAAGTCACATCCGGTTCAATAAAAAATTTTTCTTTCTGGCATTTCAACATGGGTTGAATTTATGAACTTCAAAATTAGAAACAGAACACCGGATATTTTTTTACCTTGATAGAATAAGCTAACCATCATGAAATTAAAATCCAATTCGTTATTCCATTTAGGGTTTATCCTGCTTGCTACCGCCTTCGCTTTTCGTCTACAGGTCAGCGGAATCCAGAGAGACTGGGTCCAAAACGCACAAAACCTGATCGGGCTGGAATTTACAATCCCGGAGATTGATTCGATGTTGCCGGACCTTAAAGAAAACCTGGAATCATTTGAAGCCTTGCGCAAGACCAGACTGGACAACCAGGTGTTGCCTGCGCTGCGTTTCAACCCTTTTCCCGCCCACTATAAACCGGTCCCCGCGGCCACCAAAGCCATATTCACGCCATTATCCGCCACCATAGCCGCCCGGGATGACTATGCATTCATGACCGTTCATCAACTGGCCTCCCTGATCAAATCGCGCAAAGTGAGCTCGGAGACCCTTACCCGTTATTTTATCCAAAGACTCAAGGACTACAATCCATCCTTAAAATGTGTTATCCATTTTACAGAAGAATACGCCCTCTCACAAGCACAAAAAATGGACGCAGAACTCAAAGCCGGAAAATACCGGGGCCTGCTCCATGGCATACCCTATGGGGCCAAAGATCTTTTGGCCAAAAAAGGATATCCGACCACCTGGGGCTCCGTCCCCTTTAAAGACCAGGTTTTCGATTTCGATGCCGCCGTGATCACCAAACTTGAACAGGCAGGCAGTATCCTGATCGCTAAAATGAGCGTGGGTGAACTGGCCTGGGGAGATGTTTGGTACGGAGGCATGACCCGCAATCCCTGGGATACCACGGGGGGAAGCAGTGGCTCTTCGGCAGGTTCGGCCTCAGCGGTGAGTGCCGGTTGCCTGCCTTTTGCCATAGGGACAGAGACCCTGGGTTCCATTGTGTCGCCCTCCACCATATGCGGTACGACCGGACTGAGGCCAAGCTTTGGTGCAGTGCCCGGAGAGGGGTGTATGATCCTATGCCCATCCATGGACAAGATAGGGCCCATCACCCGGAGCGTTGAAGATGCGGCAATAATCTTTCAGTACATCAGGGGCAGCCATCCGGCCATACCGGGCTCAGGCGTTTTACCCTTCCCTTACGCTTACCATAAAGACATCCGTAAACTGAAAATTGGATATCTGAAGCAGGACTTTGAAAAACCTTATCCTTTTCATATCAACGACAGCAGCAGCCTGGCCGAATTTAAAAATGCAGGCATTGAACTGATTCCAGTAGAATTGCCCTTGGCACCCGACCTGGGCATCATACTCACCGCGGAGGCCGGTGCAACTTTCGACGAACTGACCCGTAGCGGAAAGGATGACCTTATGGTGAGGCAGATCCGGAACGCCTGGCCGAATGTATTCAGGACGTCCCGATTCATTCCTGCTGTGGAATACATCCAGGCAAACCGCCACAGGACTTTGCTGATTGATGACATGGATAAAATATTTAAAAAGGTGGATGTCTATATCGCTCCCTCATGGGCAGGCCGCAACCTCTCGGTGACCAATTATACCGGGCACCCCTGCGTGGTGGTCCCCAATGGGTTTCGCAACGGGAGGCCCACCAGCATCAGTTTTATTGGCAAACTATTCCAGGAAGCGGATGTCTTAGCTGTGGCAAAGTATTACCAGGATAAGACCGACTGGCATCAAAAGCATCCTACCGAATTCTGAATCAAGATCATATACGAAATTTAACATACCTTAAAATCAAATAAAAAAAGAGGCATTGTTTAAAGTCCTATGCTAAACTTTTTATCTTCGCCTGCCCATTGATGCTCCATTAGGTACAAACCGGTTGAAATAATGAGCCAAACCAAAAACTGCACTTTTTCCATACTCCTGGGTATTTTATTTCTGGCCCAATTCAACCTATACGGAAAAGAACTGCCCATCGATTTTTTTAAAACAGACAAAGTGCAGGAAACCCGATGGAATGCCCTGCGCAACAATACCCGGGTCAGGGTCCTGGAATATAACAAGGACAGTTATTCACAGCTCAGAGCCGGATCTTATGCTTCCCTGCAACTTCATTTGCCCACACCGGACGGAGAATTGAATTTATCCCTTACCAAAACCCATCTTTTTTCGGAGGGTTTTATTCTAAGCACGGACAAGGAAAAAAGCATTCCCTTTAGCCCCGGCTTTCATTATAGCGGTCAAATCGACGGACAACCAGGCTCTGTGGCTGCGGTAAGTTTTTTTGAAGACGACGTGGTTGCCATAATCCATTCAAACAGCGGCAATCAATATACCGTTGGGAAATCGCCTGCCCTTCGGAGGGGCAGCTTTGTTGTATATGACGCTTCCAAAACAAAGGCTCCTGCCATGTCCTGCCATTCGGAAGAATTGCCGGATTACCAGAAAACCCTCAGCTTGCTTAAAAAGCCCGGCCTGGAACAGCGAAACGCTGCTGGCTGTGTGAATATCTACCTGGAAGCCGGTAAAAGTGTTTTTGACGCCAATGGAGGGATCCAGGGAGCTACCAACTATATAACGGGCTTGTTCAACATCGTATCGACTTTGTACACAAGAGAAAACCTTATGGTCATCTTATCCCAGGTTTTCATTTGGACCACTCAGGAGCCTTTCAGCAATTCGAGTTCCCTTTCATCATTGAATTCATTTGGAACTTACCGCAAAGACAATTTTAACGGGGATTTAGCCCAATTTATCCGGATTAAGCCTTCCGGGGGACTTGCCGGAATCGCCTGGTTAAACGCGTTATGCAAAAGCTATTCTGCCCTCACACAATCCGGACGGTTCAGTTATGCGGAACTGGAATCCACTTATAATAATTTACCAACTTATTCCTGGTCCTCCCTGGTGGTGACCCACGAAATCGGCCACAATCTCGGTTCTCCGCATACCCACAGCTGTACCTGGCAAGGAGGCGCTCTTGACAATTGCGCCACCCCTGAAGGAACCTGTGCCCCCGGCCCCACCCCGGTCAATGGAGGCACCATCATGTCCTATTGCCATTTGACCAGCAGCGGCACCAATCTCAACAATGGCTTTGGCACTCAACCTGGGAACCTGATCAGAAACTATGTAAATGCAGCCAACTGCCTCGGCCAATGCAGTCCTGCAGAGGCTTGTGGTCCACCTCAAAACCTCGGTATATCCAATCTTACTTTTACCAGTGTGACTTTTAACTGGGTCGGTTCTGAAAGCGCAAATTCATATACGGTGCAATACCGTCCCATTTTGTCAAACACCTGGATTACGGCGACCAATGCTACCAGTTCAATTTCATATAACCTGGCCGGCCTTCAGAACGGTACCGGTTATGCATGGCAAGTGCGCTCCAATTGTACAAATGACAGTTCGGATTTTGTCGGCGCAACGTTCAACACCCCTGTCTTATCCTGCAACTCGATAGCCCCATCCAATCTGACCAGCAGCAACAACACCAGTACCAGTACTACCGTGAGGTGGCTTGCTGTGTCCGGTGCGGCTTCGTATGAAGTTCAGTTTAAACAATCAAGCTCCGCCACGTGGAGTACAGCGATTTCGGCAACGACTTCCCTTTTCAGGACTCTAATCAACCTCACAAGCGGTGTTAGTTACGATTGGAGGGTGCGGGCAAATTGTTCCAGTGGACAGGGCCCATACAGCCAGGGAAGTTTTATCCCTGCAGCAGTGACTTGTCTGCCCCCGGCAGGCCTCAGCGCCTCGTCCATCACCACCAGTGGGGTTACCTTGTCATGGTCGTCCGCTGACCGTGCTTTTAATTACACCATTGAATACAAAACCGCTGCAACATCCACCTGGCTGGTGGGTGGAACGACATCCGCCACTACCCTCAATCTCAGCGGTCTTTCTGGATCAACTACCTATAACTGGAGAGTAAAAACCAACTGTACCTCCGGGATCAGCGGATATGCAGAATCTTCCTTTGTCACGGCCGGCTCCCAACAGGCCACCTGCAACCCACCATCCGCCTTATCCAGCACATCCATTACCCAAAGCGGCGCTACCCTCAGCTGGAATCCGGTTGCCGGGGCCACCAGCTATACTCTCGATTATAAGGCTAAAACCGCGGCTTCCTGGATCACCATGCCAGTAAACATCACGGCGGCAACCATTGTCCTCAGCGGTTTGAGCACCTCGACCGCTTACGATTGGAGGGTTAAGACAAATTGTTCTAATGGAAGCAGCGCCTATGTGCAGGCCTCACTGACTACCCTGGCTGCGCCGGAATGTAACGCGCCTGCCGGACTTACCATTACAAATATCTCCCATAATTCCGCCACTTTCCAGTGGAGTCCGGTTTCCGGTGCGGTAAATTATACGGTAGAATATAGGCAGGCCGGAGCGGTAAGCTGGAATGTAATCCAGAGTGCAGTGGCCGCTGCTTCAGTGACCTTCAATGGTTTCAGCCCATCAACCTCCTACGATTGGAGAGTAAGATCAAATTGTGCCGGTGGCTTACAGAGCGGATACAGCCAATCTTCCGTGACCACTTCCGCTCAGCCCGTGTGCGGAGCTCCTGCAGGGCTTTCCGTTTCCAATATTACCGTCAGCGGCGCCACGCTGAGCTGGTCGGCGGTATCAGGAGCCCTTCATTACAGCATTGAATACAAACCCTCCGGGTCATCCAATTGGATTAGCCTTGAAGGCGCTCTGGCCACCAATACTTATAACCTGAGTGGTTTAACCGCGTCTTCTTCCTATGACTGGAGAGTTAAGGCAAATTGCAGTTTTGGTTCCGGCAGTTATACCCAGTCCACAATCACCACTCCGGCCCTTGCTGTTTGCAATATGCCTGCCGGTTTAAATACTACAAACATTTCATCGAATACGGCCACTTTAAATTGGTTGCCTGCGAGCGGAGCTACCGGTTATCTGGTGGAATACAAAACATCTTCCGCCGTAAACTGGACCACTGTAGCTACAATCACTGGTGTTTCCTTGCCCATTTCCGGTTTGTCTCCTTCCACCGCTTACCAGTGGAGGGTGAGGACAAATTGTGCTTTGGCCAACAGTGAGTATAGCCAATCCGGATTTACTACTGCGACCGCCTCAACTCCGGCTTGCCCTGCCCCCGAAGACAATGTCAGCAATGACAATCGTACAACAGCCCCGGTCATCGCCTTGAATGCCACGATCTATGGAAAAATTTTCCCCGCACGGGAAAATGATTATTATAAATTTACAGTTCCTGCTACGGGTGTTTATACGGCCTCGCTTACCCAGTTGCCGGCTGATTATGATCTGAGAATACTCAACAGTACGGGAACCACCGTCGGCCTTTCACAAACAGGAGGGCTATCCAATGAAACCATCAATGCAAACCTCATCACCGGAACCTATTATATACGGGTTTACGGATGGGGCACGGCCAGCAGTGACGCGGCCTGTTATTCCCTCGTCGTCAGGCCTTCCTCCGGTTCCACGGCAACGGGTCTTGAATCCAGCGCCGAACTGGCCACTGCCGTTTACCCAAATCCGGTTTCACATACACTCAATGTTGATATTTCAGGCTTGAAATCAACAGCAGAAATAACCGTGCGGGATGTGAACGGCCGGAAAATGCATTCCTTCCTGACCCGGGACGGGTATAATCAAATGAATGTCTCCATGCTTGCGCCAGGATTCTACTTACTCCAGGTCGAAGATGAAGAAAGACGCAGGAATGTGGTAAAGTTCCTTAAGGCCCAATACTAAAGCTCAAGGCTGCCGGCCCGATACACCCCGCTGATTAGTCACTCGAACAATTCTTTCACTACTTTCCCGTTCGCCGCATCGGGCAAAGGAATTTTAAGTAAAAAACTGAGGGTGGAAGCAATGTCCGTGATCTCGTATTTTTCATAGGTTTTTCCCGCGGGAATCTTCCATCCATACCACAGCAGCGGTACATGGGTATCATAGGTATAGGGACTTCCATGTGTGGTTCCGGTCCTGGAAATGCTTTCGAACCATCCCGGGCGGATCAATACATAAAAGTCCCCGCAAAGGGGGGCATAAAACCCTTTCTGGATCATGGGGTACACCGGATTTCCACCGCTCAGAAAAGGGACATCATCCCGGTCAACGACATCCATTACTCCATCCCAGGCCCTGACGTACTTTTTAATGTCTGCCGCGATGGCCTCCCGGTCCAGTTTACGCGAAAAGATGCGTTCTTCATTGAGATATATCTGTCCGTTGCTGAACCCATCGATGATATAAGGATCGTATTTTTTTTCCAGGACTTTTTTGAGGGAATCGATCATCTTCCAGCCCTGAAAATAATCAACGGGCAATTTTTTATCCTTCAAATATTGGGGATTTTGTGCCACGGCATGATCGGCACTTAAAAAGACCACATATTGGCCTTTACCCACTTTCTGATCCAGAAACTGAAGCAGGTTTGCCAGTTCAAGGTCCAGCCGCAGATACATGTCTTCGATCTCCACAGATTGCAGGCCAAACAGGTGCCCCGCATAGTCCGTACTGGAGTAACTCATGGCCAGGAAATCGGTCACATCGTCCTGGCCCAGTTGCTCAGCTTCAAGAGCCGTTTTTGAAAATTCGGTGACCAGGGTATTCCCCACCGGGGTATTCAATAAAGTATAATAAGACATGCTTTCATCAAATGTAAAGGTCCTGGGAAAGACCGGTTTCGATTCCCTGTTCAATTTTCCTTCATAGGGATTATCGTCTTTCTCACTGTCCACATAAGATTCGATGGGCTTTAGCGTATTCCAGCCTTTACTGAAAAGTTGTTTGCCCAGGTTTTTCCCATTAAATGCATTCACCCAGTCAGGCAAGTCGCTCCTGTAAAAATTACTGGTCATGAATGTTCCGGTCTTGCCATCGTACCAATAGGCTCCGTCCGGGATATGCCCCGCAGGCATGATGGCGCCCCGGTCCTTGATGGAAACCCCGATGACTTTAGCCCGGTTGTAGGTGTAGAGTTTTAAAACATCGGTGATCGTATTGGCCAACAGGTTTTTGGGGGACATTTTACCCGCCGATTCGCTTCCTCCAACCGCCTTGGCACTGTCATCCTGGGAGCAATACATTCCCTTCCGGCTGTTTCGGATATGCCACTCGTTGCCGATCACCCCGTGATAGGCAGGGGTGGTACCGGTATAAATCGAAGCGTGACCCGGGCCCGTGACCGTTGGAATATAATTATAGTGCGCATTTTCACAGGAAAAACCTTCTTTCAGCAACCTTTTGAATCCCCCGTCGCCGTATTGGTCCCAGTAACGGTAGAGGTAGTCGTGCCGCATCTGGTCCACCACGATGCCCACAACCAGCTTGGGCCGCTCCAGGGATTGTGCACCGGCAGACAACCCGCCAGTCAACAAAATGCAAAAAACAAACAATTTGAGGTTCATCGACATGGATCCTTTTTTTTCAAAAATAGATAAAATCCCCAACTAAAAATCCGGGGTATGTTTTCATCCTGCCGCAATGCGCAACATGGTATCTTCCACTTCATAGACCAGTTCTGTATACCTGGGCAGGCGCCGTGTTTCGTGGTCTCTCATGAGAGGCAGATCGACATGGATCTTTTCCACGATGCGGGAAGGAGCGTATTTCATAAAATATATTTCATCACCGAGGTATACCGCTTCGCGGATATCGTGGGTGACAAATATGACGGTTGAATGAAATTTATTCCAAAGGGAAAGCAACAGGTCCTGCATCTGAATGCGTGTTTTGATGTCCAGGGCACCGAAGGGCTCATCCATGAGTAAAATATCCGGGTTAGCCAACAGGCTTCGGGCGATGGCCACTCGTTGCAACTGGCCACCGGAAAGCGCTGGGTACTGTGCAAATTTGTCCGCATGCCCGGCCAGGCCAACCAACTCGATCATCTCCAGGGCCTTCAGGTTGCGCTCCTTTTCTTCCATCCCCTGGAAATCCAGGCCCATGGCCACATTCTCCTTTACTGTCATCCATGGAAAAGAGGAATAGGCCTGAAAGACCATGCCTACATGATCTGAATCCTGCCTTGGTCTGCCCCGGAGGTAAATTTCCCCCGCGGTAGGTTTCTGAAGGCCGGCAATATATCGCAGGAGCGTGGATTTGCCGCATCCCGACATACCAAGAATGATTACAAACTGGCCTTGTGCCGGCTTATCTTCAACCAGGAGATTAAGGTCTTTGATGATATAAGTATTGCCCCCGTCATAAGATTGGCTGATATTCCTGAGCTCGATCAGGTCGGGAAGTGAAGTAGCTGTGGGTTCAACCATAAATCAATGGACTGCTTTATTAATTTTAATGAAACCCCAGAGTATAAATACAGTACCGGCAGCGGCCAGGACCCAGGCAACGTATGCCAAAACACCCAGGGCGGGGGAAAATCCGCTTATGATCCCTGCGACAATGGCCGCAATCCAGGCAAATACGCCAATCTTGCCATCCTGCAGCCCATCCACCTTGTTTTTGTAATATTTGAAGGGATTGATGATGCGGTCAATGGCTTTAAACAACTGGTCCTGAAACAAACCAATCAGAATGATGACGATGAGGACGGCAAATACACGGTCCGTCTGGCCCAGGCGGGCTTTGGTATAAATCAGGGCGCCGATACCCGATTCCCGGTTGAGCAGTTCGGCAATGATGATGTAGGTCCAGGAAATGGCAGTAAGCACCCGGATATCGTCGATCAGGTTGCTGAGCGCTGCAGGAAAAAATACTTTTTTAATCTGTTGCCAGGGGCTGGCTCCCATGGTAAAGGAGGTCTGGACCATGGTATCGTCCACCTCGCTGATGCGTTGCATCACCACCGGAATGAGATAAACCAGGATGCCCACCGCAAGGAAGGCAATCTTCATCGGATCGCCCAGGCCAAACCAGATGATAAAGAGCCCGGTCAATGCAGAGAGGGGCAGAAATCGCAAGGCGTCGACCTGCTTCGAAAAAAGGTCGCGGAAAAGCGGAAACAGGGACAATAACATGCCTATGGGTATGGAGATCAGGATTGCCCAGAAATAACCCTGGAGATTGAGCCAAAAAGAATGAAGGGTATTGCTCACTAGTTTGTCCTGGGCAATCAGGGGTTTAAAGGACCATAGGGTTTTATCCGGCCTGGGCAAAAGAGGATAGACCTTTTCAAATCGGGTCCCTGCAGGCGTTTCAGCATTCTCCTCATTCCAGAGTTTCACTTTTTGGTCCCCGCCCAATGTATCAAAAAGGGCTACTTCATCCTGGCCTTCCAGGACTGGTTTTTTTTTGGAAAACAGTTCAGCCAGTATCCACCACAGCGCGATGGTAATGAGAAAACCAATTGCAGAGATCAGCAGTCCGGAGGTACCGGTATTCGTACCCCGGAGCTTGAACCAGTTGTTCATGAATTTTATTCGCTGATTAATTGAAAATCAGTCCGGCGGTTTTTTGCTTTGCCCTCTTCCGTATCGTTTGGAGCTACCGGTTTATCCGGCCCGTTTCCTACGACAATAAAACGGTTACGGTTCATTCCGTGTACGGTTACCAGATAATCCACTACCGCCTGCGCCCTTTTCCTGGAGAGAGATTGGTTTAAGGCCACAGAACCTACATTATCGGTATTGCCTTCCACCCGTATCCTGCTGTTGGCAAACGCTTTGGCGATTTCCACCATTTCTTTGTCCACAATAAACTTGGCATTTTCATCCAGGGCGGATTCACCACTCCGGAAGGTGATGGACACCATTTTTGTAGCGATGGCTTCTTTTTCTTTCCCAGCCTCTTCGGTGACTTTGGTAAAGACCTTCTGACCTTCTCCGGCATGTTCCGGGCCGGACAGAGTGGTATTTCGGATGGCCACGGGATCACTGATAAGCCTCCAGTTGGGGATTCGGCCTTCTGCATAACCAAGGGCTTTATACGAAGTGGTCATGCGGGTATACAATTGTTCACCGGTGACGCCCTTATAATCCGGATTCAGCCCAAAAAAATTCTGGTTGTCTCCATGGGTAGCCAAACGTACATTGTTAATGGCCGCATACGCGTCGTCTTCGGTAAATCCACTGAAATTTTCTGCCAGGATCTTGGCCGCCTTTCTTTTGTTATCATCGTTTGAATTGATTTCGGCGGCTCCTTTCATCCATCCTTCGTATAGTTTTTGCATTTTATCCCGGTTTTGTTCCACCCAGGCCCTTTTGGCAATAAAGGCATCGGCAATGATGTTGGAAGCGGATTTGGTGCTTTGCAGGATCTTGGAACCGGCCACGGCCTGCAGACAGGCCTGGTCGTCGGGGCTCCAGACCACCGCTGCATCCACCTGCTGGCTTTTGAATACCTGTGCGGCGTCAATGGCAGAGGCCTGTTTGACGATCTGGACATCTGAAGCCTTGAGATTGGCCGCTTCGAGCATCCAGATCAGGAAGGAGTGCGATGGCGTCATTTCAGCAACCGCAATTTTTTTCCCTTTCAAATCATTCACTGAGTTGATCCCCCTGCGGGCAACGAGCGCATCCCCACCCCTGGACCAGTCGGCCTGAAAGACCACTACAGGATCAAAATCCGAAAGCCCGGCGATTTCCGTAGGCAAGGCATCGACGGTGCACCACAACAGGTTGACTTCATCGTTTTTCCATGCTTCCCGGGAGACAGGAACATCGTCCAGGATCTTAAATTCCACCGGAAACCCGTAATCCTGCACAAACCTGGATCGTGAATTGGCTTTAAAGCCTTCATTAAAATATTGTCCTCCGGCATATCCACCCCAGGTAACCACACCGACTTTGACCGCGTCCTTGAAGGCCCCGGATGGGGCTGATGCAGTACCACCCGAAGTCGAGGTCTGACCGGGTTCATTTTGTACGGCCTGGTCCTTGAGTTTGGCGCCGACCCCGGTTTTATTAAGCAGGTAATAACCGGCAAAAGCAATCAGGCCAAGAATGAGGAGGGTAATTAAAAACCGGGAAAATCCGGTAAGACGTGTTGCCATGAGTTGTGAAGGATTTATTTAGAATTCGAAATTACAACAAATCGAAGACTCAATAAATTCCAGCTCAATCTTCAAAAAACGTATCGTATTGGTTTTTGTGGACACCCACTTTTTCCGGCCGGGTCAGGGGTGCTTCCAGGTCCAGAACATCCGATTCGCTGTTGGCCCTGGAGAGGATAGTAGCCTTTTCATTGCCTAAAAGTTTAGACACTCCTTCGGTCTCCCACTTCTCAAGCATCTTGAGCCCCTCTTCTTCAAAGACGCCGTTCTGGAGGTCAATGCTTTTCATAAAATTGTCCGACAACTCCATGAACCGTTCCATTTCACCCACCTTCTGGCTGACATCGTCTGCCACCGCTTCCAGAGCCTGGTCAAACATGGCCCTCTTGTCCTTATCGCCCTTGATGATGCTCATGGCTGATCGCATGGCGGAATTGGAAGCGTGTATGGCCTTCCGTTCCTGCTCTTTCACTTCCACCTGGTCTGCAATGTCTTCCTGCATGATCTGGGAGTTTTCGTACATCTTGGTGAGCACACGGTACATGATCTCCATTTTTTTATAGAGATCTTCGTATTTCATGTTGGATTCCCTCAACCTTCCGGCTTTGCGGGATTTCAGGATCACTACGTTTTGCTGGTTGCTTTGTTTGGCTTTGGAGGCGATTTCCAGGTTGCTTTGAATTTCTTTCTGGTTGTTCAGCATCAATTCTTTCAGTTTGTGCATCTGACCCCGGAGGCGGTTGATCTGCTGATTCATTTTGGTCAGGTTGGCTTTGAGGTCTTCCACATAGTTTTTCAGTATTCCGATCGGATCGATTTTGACAAAAAGCCCGGTGATCCACCGCATGGTGCTTTTATACATATACCAGACCAGGTTGCGCATCTTGGGGTCGAGGGCCATATAAATGATGGCTCCCAATACCAGCAGGGTAACCACCAGCCCCAGGGTGGACTGGACAAGACTGACCAATAAAGGCAAGGCGGAGGCGAGCAGCATACCCCCGCCGATCACAATCCCGCCCAACACAATGGCTCCGGTCACTCCTTCAGGCCGCTTCCAGAATGATTTGGGCTTAAATTCAGAACTATCCATAGGAAAATATAAAAATAGGGTTATTTTAAGTATTGATCCATTTTTTGAATGTCGTTTGAAATCTGGCCAAAAAGGGATTTATAAGCCGCTTCAAACTCGACCTTGGTTTGTTCCAGTTTACCTGACATCACCCGGGCTTCATTTTTCTTTTCTTCCAGTTTTTTGGTCAGTTGTTCCACTTCGGCCTGCAGTTTTGAAATGGCCTCCTGTTTGCTGTGGATTTCTGCTGAGATCTGTTCCAGTTCATTTTTCCTTTCCTCCACCACGCGGGTGCGCTGATTTTGTTCGGCGATGGAAAACTTTTTGGATTCGCCCTCCAGGATGGCCAGGTATGCTTTCGCGCTGCTGATCAGAAACGACGGGGAAACACCCATGGCCTGGGCGGCTGCGTAGGCGCTCTTATACCGGGTGGATTCATCCATGCTCAGTTTGGACAGGTTGACCAGGGCCTGCCTGAATTCCAGATAATCAAAGCCCTGCTGGTTGTTTTTTTCAATGGCTTCGGCCAGAACATTCAGAAAACGGTTTTCGGAGCTTGTTTCCTGGGGGGAACCGGATTTTCCTACAGATCCCCTTATATCCACAGCTTCTTTCATCCTGTCGTCTTCCGGATGGTCGCCCTGGACAGGATGTGCAGGCGGATCGACCGGAGACGATTCATCTTCAACGATAAAAATGGATTTGATTTTTTTGAGCATGATACCTTACCAACTGGTTTTTAAGGCTGCAAAAATACAAATTAACCCATTTCCCGGCTGTCGCATTGGCCCTGAACTTCCACGAGCCCCTTGCCAGTGCCTGTGCCAATAAGCGAAAAATAATCGAATTTTGCGTCAACCAATGAATCAGGCATGAAAAGAGGGGTTGACATTTTTGCGGACTCAGAAATCGGATCTCTTGGACGGGTGATCGTACACCGGCCGGATGAAGGCATCCTCCGGGTTTCGCCAAAACAATCCGCCGAATTGCTTTTTGATGATATCGTTTTCCTTCCGGACATGCAGGCTGAACACAAAATATTCACCGAGGTGCTTCGCAAACTGATCGGACCGGAGGGTGTCCTGGAAACCCAGGACCTGCTCCGGGAGGCTTTGGGAGTGGATTTGCCCGCCAGGGAAAAAATGTTAAGAAGCCTGATCGAATACGAAGAATTGCCGCCTTCATTTATCACCAAACTGGGCCAGCTTCCGGACGATCAGCTCGCCGAAGTCCTGATTACCGGATTTGATGCGATGGATGACCGCATTCTTTTTGATCCCATCCCAAATTTTCTTTTCACCCGCGACATCGCAGTTACCCTGGGCGAATATATTGTGCTTACCAAAGCTGCCAAGGTCGCCCGCTCCAGGGAAAATTACCTGACCCGGTTTATCCTTTATCACCATCCCTTGTTTTCAAGCCCGAGGCAAAGCGGTAAGATCATCGACCTGAATGTCCTCGAAGATTTTCCACCTTCCCGGAAGGGGGAGGCGGTCTCCATGGAAGGAGGCGATGTGATGATTCTCAATCCGGAATATGTGCTGATCGGAATCAGCGAACGCACCAATTTATATGCCTTCCATTCCCTTAAATCATGGTTATTTTCACATCGCGCAGTGAGAAATGTAGTGCAAATCAATATCCCGGCCGAACGGTCCTTTATGCACCTGGATACGATTTTCACCCAGGTGGATCACCAGCGGTTCGTAGCCTACCGGCCGATCATAGAGGACGGCATGAGTTCTTATGTTGAAGTTCACCGCATCAACGGGGACAAACAATATTATGCCACGCTGAAGGAATTCTTATGGAATGAAATCAGCAATGGAATCGAGTTCACCTGGGTCGGCGGAGGAGAAAGCCCTTCCCAGGAAAGGGAACAATGGACCGATGGCTGTAACCTGCTTGCCGTGAAACCCGGGGTGGCTATCACGTATGACCGCAATGCGGTGACGGTGCAGGGCTTCCGGGAATCGGGTTACCGGATCCTGCATGCCCCTGATTTTCTCCGGTTAAGTCCTGCGGCTACAAACCAGATGAATAAAACCATCATCACGATACCCAGTGCCGAGCTCGCGCGCGCCAGGGGCGGCCCCCATTGTATGTCCTGCCCCATCTTAAGAAAGTCCAATGCCTAAACACGAGATTTCATCCGATTTCAGCCTTCGGGTCAGATACGCTGAGACCGACCAGATGGGGTTTGTCTATTACGGCCGCTTTGCCGAGTATTTTGAGATTGGCCGGGTTGAATTGATCCGGACCCTGGGACTTACTTACTACGAATTGGAAACCAGCCACCGGATCTGGATGCCTGTAATGTCGATGCAGGTGCGCTATATCCGCCCTGCCCGTTATGATCAGGAGCTGCGGATCCGGACCAGCCTTCGCGCGGTGCCACTGAATGACATTACTTTTTTTTCTGAAATTTTAAATGATGAAAACCGGCTCCTGTGTGCAGCGACCATCAAATTATGTTTCCTGGATTCCCTGACCGGAAAGCGGGTGACCTGCCCCGGATTTCTACAAGAACGGATCAACCATGCATTCGAAACTGCCTCTATTCAATAAACTCGAAAAGTTAGCCGGCAAGAAACGGATCGAAACCATTACGGAATGGGCTCAAAAATCGAGCCTTCCCGGATTTGCCGGCATCCCCGTCTATGACATCATCCTGTTTTTATACCATGAATCGCAAAGGGAAAAAATAATCCATAAAGTCAATTCCATGGCCTTTTCTTTTTTGCTGGCGCTTTTCCCATTTCTCCTTTTCCTGTTTACCCTGATCCCCCTGCTGCCGGTGGAGGGTATCAAGGATATGTTGTTTAAAGAACTTCAATCCTTTGTCCCCGATCCGGTAGAACCCTTCCTGTTCAGGACCATCGAGGATGTCATTTCCATTCCCCGCAACGGCCTTTTGTCGCTGTCGTCCATTATTCTTGCCCTGTATTTTTCCACCAACGCCATGCAGACCATGATGACCGGCTTTGAAAAAGCCTATGATGAAACCTTTAAAAAAAGGAATTTCTGGCAAAAGCGGCTCGATGCACTCAAACTGGTCGTCCTCGTGGCCATGCTGGTCATCACCTCCGTAGTGGTGATCATTTTTGGCAATGAGATCTGGAGAGGACTGGTGGACTATTTCAGCAGCAAACAATGGGTGATTGAGAACCCGGTCTCCGGTGGACAGGCCAACTGGGTGGTCCATTTTTTATTCCTCCAGAAGTATTCCACGGTGGGCTTTGAGATTGTCAAGTGGTTGATCACCATCCTGATGTTCCAGGGCATATTTGCCACCATTTTCCGTTATGGCCCTTCCCTCAAAAAAAAGTTGAGGGTTTTTTCTCCCGGCACCACGCTGGCTACGGTAAGCTCAATCATTATTTCCCTGATCTTTTCAGCCCTAATCAACAATTTTGGTTCTTTCCACCTGGTCTATGGGTCCATAGGAGCCCTGATCATCATCCTGCTTTATATCCAGCTTAATTGTTTTGTGATCGTGGCCGGCTTTGAACTGAATGCCAGCATCGCCATCAACCGGAATATCAAAAAACAGGTATTGGATTAATCCCCCCACCGTTTGGCCTCCAGTTCAAAGCCGGCAAGGTCAAGGGCCCGGTCTACAACCGTAACCAGCAGTTCTTTTACGGATGCCGGCCCGGTATAGAATGAGGGTATGGCCGGAAGAATATGGGCGCCGCATTCAGCGAGGATGGTCAGGTTCCGGAGATGAATCAGGCTCAGCGGGGTTTCGCGGGGCACCAGGATCAGTTTCCTTTTTTCTTTGAGGATGACATCCGCCGCCCTGGTCAGCAAATCGTCTGAAATCCCATGGGCAATCCGGCCCAGGGTACCCATGGAACAGGGACAGAGGATCATGGTATCGTATCGCGCGGATCCTGAAGCAAAAGGGGCGTTAAAATCATCTTGTCCATACAGCGTCATCGATGGAGGTACTTCCAACTCGGTTCCCAGCTCGAGCCTCCAGTTGACCCTGGCATTTTTACTCGCCACGACTCCGGCTGCCGACCACTGGTCCTTAAGGGACACCAGCTTTTGCAACAACAAGTCCGCATATACGGCACCGCTCGACCCGGATATGCCGATGACGACTTTTTTCATTGCTGAAAGGTAAGCGAAAGGCCGAAAAAAAAATCATCCAACATATTATGAAAAATTATAATGTTTATTATCTTTGATTTACAGCGTCATACGACAGACGTTGTGCGCTCAAAATCAGCACTTTTCAAAATTATAATTAATATATATGAAAAAAATAGTAATTCCCGCCTTACTTACCCTCGGTTTCAGTGGTTCCCTGGCCGGTCAATCCAGCCCCTCTTTAACCCCCACCGGAGTCACCACTGCTAAAAGCAAAATGGTTTCCAGGCCAGGCAGTTTTGTCATGATCCATAAAGAAAAAGACAGCCCCTTTGAGATCTACCAGGACCTGAATCAGGACGAACTGGTGATCCGGTTGAAAAACCAGTTTGATGTTTTGCGCTTTGAAATCCGGGACCAGTCCGGTAAAACCTTGCCGGTAAAAGGCATTCAGCAACAAAACGAAGTGCATGCCCCTTTAGGCAGTTTGCCAAACGGGACCTACCGCCTGATCGTAGACCGGAATAAGGAAAAGATATTCACTGAATTTTTACTCGACAGATAAGCCCCCCGATCCCCCCGAATGAAAAGGCCTTTTGCACCTGGTGTGAAAGGCTTTTTTTTTGCCTTTAAATCACCTCCCCGACCACAAATATGCTTCCCGTCACCAGAACAAGATCATTGCCCCTGGCGGCCTTTTTGGCCGCCCGGAATCCCATGCTTACTTTTCCATAAGCGGCTCCGTTGAGGCCATGCGCGGCCGCTTTTTCAGCCAGCAACTCAGCATTTAAAGCCCTGGGGAGGTCCGCCTTTACAAAATAATATGTGTATTGCCTGGGCAATACGGCCAGCACCGGATCGATGTCCTTGTCTCGTACCATGCCGAATACACAATGGATATGGCCTTTTTCCGTTTTTTCCAGTTCTTTGAACAAATACTGCAAACCGGCCAGGTTGTGCGCACCATCCGCCAGGACCCTGGGGCTATTGCCAAGCCATTGCCACCTTCCTGTCAGCGGGGCGTTTTCTGAAAGCTTTTTAAACCCTGACTGGATATGCTGATTGGATATTGTCCATTTCCCTGATTCATGGAGGAGTCGCACTGCTTCAATCGCGGTATTGATGTTTTTCTCCTGGTAAGGGCCCAGGAGAGGTGTAAGGAGATCCATAGCTCCAAATGGTCTTCTAAACCGGCTGTAACGATAATGACCGGCATGCATTTTTTGAACGATTCCCAACCGGTCTGCACACCGGACTGAAGAGCCTGAAGACAGGGCAGCCTGCTTAAAAACCGGGTAGGTCTTGCGCTGGTATTCTCCGATCAGGCAGGGCACTCCCGGTTTGATGATGCCCGCTTTTTCGAAAGCTATTTTTTCCACGCTGTCGCCAAGCAGGTTTTGGTGATCCAGGCTGATGTTGGTGATGATGCTGAGCTCCGGAAGGAGGATATTGGTACTGTCCAGCCTGCCACCCAGGCCAGTTTCAACTACGGCTACATCCACCCGGTTCCTCGAGAAATAATCAAAAGCCATGGCGACCGTGATCTCAAAAAAAGAGGGCCTGATCCGGTCGATGTCGGGTCTGATCCGTTCCACGAAATCGATGATGTGTTGTTTGGAGATCCATTTTCCATTGATCCGGATCCGCTCCCGGTAATCTTTGTAATGGGGAGAGATGTATAATCCCGTTTTATATCCCGCTTCCTGAAAGATGGAGGCCAGCATATGGGATACACTGCCTTTGCCATTGGTGCCTGCGATATGAATGCTTTTGATGCGCTCCTGAGGATGGTCCAGAACCCCGCACAAGGCCCTGATATTGGATAAGTCTTTTTTATAAGCCGCGGGGCCGATCCGTTCAAAAACCGGCAATTTCCGGTAAAGAAAATCGATGGTTTCTTTATACTTGCGCTGAATGAAGGATTGGGTCATAATTCCACATTGATTACACAAACCCCATGCATGGAAACGGCTGGGATACCGCAACCGGGTATTTTATTTGACCTTAAAATCAATGGTGATGGTCCCGCATTGCTGGTCAATGCTGGAAGCGGTAAACTTAAACCGAGCGGCACTTTCTTCAGCGATCTGGCGAAGGGAAACATCGGTAGTGGTTGAGCCCCTCTGGGTATATTTTGCGCTGACCACCTTACCGGTTTTATCCACACAAACATTGACAACCACCCTGCCCGTTCTTTGGGAATTTTCCTGGATATTCGGTTCATATACCACGCCCCTTCCGTCCAATCCGCCACCTACCTTGCCTGAGCCAGTACTTATACCCTTGAGGTTGTCGGCGTTGGGATCTCCGTTGGGGTCTCCCTGGTTTCCCGGTTTACCGGTATTGCCCTTGCCTCCGCCAAATACATTGCCATATTGTTTTTTGGCATTTTCGTATTCGGCTTGCTGTTTTGCAGCGGCTTCAGCTTCGGCTTTTCTCCTGGCTTCTTCAGCTGCGGCCACGCGCCGGGCTTCTTCAGCTGCTGCTTTTTTCTTTGCATCTTCTTCCTTCCGTACCCTGGCTTCTTCGGCTTTGCGTTCCCGTTCGGCCTCAATAGCCCGCTCTGTTTCTTCCTTTTTCTTCTTTTTCAGGGCGGCGGTCTCAGGATCTTCCGTGGTAATGACCTTTTTATCCGGCGATTTCGGTGGTGTCGTTTCTGCGGGTTTTGCCGGCGCTTCTTCCTTTACGGGCTCTTCAACGATCTCTTCAACGGGAGCACTGGGTGGCACCGGCTCGACCATTTCCTCATCCTGGGTCATAGGCTGGTCATCACCCTGCCCCTGTTCCGGCACGCCAAAACTGACCAATATGCCTTCCTGGCCGGGGGGAGGCACCGGAAACTTTAATAAAGGCAGGAACAACAAAAGCAGGATCAGGGCATGAACCAGGGTGCTGGTCGTCCGTGCAACCTGTCGGTCCTTCCTTTCTTTTTCGGTCAATATGGCTTGCATGCGAACAAATTTACCGTCATTTGGCTTCCGTAGCCAGTATTGCATTGATTTTAAGCACATGGGCCAGTTCCATGATCTGGGCCAGGTTCTCGACCCTGGCATCCTTATCCGCCACGATGGTCATGGTTGAATTTTTGGGGTCCCCTGCCTTGCTGACCTCGACCCGGACCATTTTTTCCAGCACGGAATATGACATCTCCTTGCCATTCAGGTATAGTTTCCCTTCCGGCGTGATGGAGACGGAAAGTGTCGGTGAAGCCACTGTCTTGGAAGTGGACGAAGGCAATTTGAGGTTGAGCGCATTGGGACTGACAATCGATGAAGTCAGCATAAAAAAGATCAGCAATAAAAAGATCATATCGGTCATGGAAGCCATACTGAACTCGGCGCTTATCTTGTTTCTTTTTTTTAATGCCATGGTCTGGTTCGTTAGGTAACTTTTTATTTCGAAGGCTCCTGCAGCAGGTCCATAAACTCCACGGTAGTCTGCTCCATGCTGAATACCACTTTTTCCACATTGGACACCAGAAGATTATAACCTATGTAGGCAAAAATGCCCACTGCAAGGCCCACCGCGGTGGTGATCAGGGCCTGGTAGATCCCCCCGGACAGGGTAGCCGGTGTCACATTTTGCTGGTTTGCCATGTTGTAGAAAGCCTGGATCATCCCGGTGACCGTCCCGAAAAATCCTATCATTGGGGCCGCCCCGGCAATGCTGGCCATGATCGACAGGTTTTTTTCAAGCTTGAATAATTCAAGATTGCCTGTATTTTCAATGGCAGCATCGATGTCCCTTAAGGGTTTTCCAATACGCTGAAGGCCTTTTTCGATCATCCGCGCCATGGGGGTATCCGTGTGCGCGCAAAGGTTGCGGGCCGCATCAATATTGCCATTCTGAACACTGTTGCGGATGTTGTTCATAAAATTCTGGTCCACGGCGCTGGCCCTTTGAAGAGAACGGTAACGGTCCACGAAAATGAATATGGCCACAAAAGACAGTACCAGGTTGATGCCAACATTGGCTATTCCCAAAAACCCGGTCTGCATCAGGATATCCCATAGACTCTGGGTACCAACGGTCGTTTCAGGGGTATCCAGAGCTGGTAAATTGGCCACTTGCAGGAAAATCGATAATAACATAAGTTAGTTTTAGAAGTTTAAGCTGAACGGATTAAAACCGTTAAGTAGTATTGATTCCCGCAAAATTAGCGCTTCATTAAGATATATTATAATTAATTGTAATTTGATAAAGTATTTGGATAAAACTTAACTTTGAGTCAAATACCATGGTATGATCAGAATAAGCAAAGTGGTCGTCCTCGGCTCGGGAGTGATGGGCAGCGGGATTGCCTGCCACCTGGCCAATTGCGGCTTACAGGTCTGGATGCTCGATATCCTGCCACCCGATCTCCGGGAAGAAGAAAAATCGAATCAAGCGGCCCGGAACCGTATGGCAGATACTGCGCTCCGGAATTCCATTAAATCAAAACCGGCTCCCCTTTATCACAAAGACCTGGTGAAACGGATTCAAACCGGCAACTTCGAAGATGACCTCGGCGTGATCCGCGAATGCGACTGGGTCATTGAAGCCGTAGTTGAAAAACTGGAAGTCAAAAAAGCGCTCTTTGAAAAAGTGGAACAATACCGCAAACCGGGCACCCTGGTGAGCAGCAATACTTCAGGCATACCCATCCATCTGATGGCAGAAGGCCGCAGCGGGGATTTCAGGACTCATTTCCTGGGCACTCATTTTTTTAATCCTCCAAGGTACCTGCGGTTATTGGAAATCATACCCGGGCCCGACACCCGGCCCGAAGTGACCGAGTTTTTTATGCAATTCGGCGACCGTTATTTGGGTAAACGAACGGTAAAGTGCAAGGACACCCCGGCTTTTATAGCCAACCGGATCGGGGTCTACGCCATGTCTAAAATATTTCAACTGTCCGAGGAACTTGGCCTGGACATCAATACCGTCGACAAGCTGACCGGGCCCGCTATGGGCCGCCCAAACACGGGCACTTTCCGGCTTGCTGACCTGGTAGGCCTGGATACCGCGGTTAAAGTCATCGAAGGCATCCGGCAAAATTGTCCGGATGATGAACAAATCCATAAGGTGAACATACCGGCTTATCTCAAATACCTGGTGGATAACAAATGGTACGGCAACAAATCGAACAAGGGTTTTTATTTCAAATCGGAGGAAAAGGACGAAAAAGGGAAAAGCATCATATACGGCCTCAACCTTAAAACCCAACAATACGAAGCACCGGTCAAAACGAGTCTGGCCAGCCTGGGCGTCTCCAAACAGACCGATGACCTCTCTGCCCGGCTAAAAGCAATTATCCGGATGGATGATCCGGGTGCCCTTTTAATTGCCCGTTCGTTAGCCGGATTGTTTGCCTATGCCTCCAACCGGGTTCCGGAGATCAGCGACAGCATTTACAGCATCGATGACGCCTTGAAGGCCGGTTTTGCCTGGGACCTTGGTCCCTTTGAATATTGGGATGCCCTAGGCCTGGAAGAAGGCATTCGCCTGGCGGAAAAATACGGCGAGCGGGTGGCGCCCTGGGTAATGGACATGAAAGCCTCGGGCCATGCTGCCTTTTATACCCGGGAAGGCAAGATCCGGGCCTACAATCCATTGACCAAAACCATGGAGGTTATACCGGGCCGCGAACAACTGGTTAACCTGATGGCCCTCTCTGGTTCCAAACCGGTCGTGCAGAATCCCGATGCGGTGATTCATGATATCGGGGACGGTGTGCTTTGCCTTGAATTCCGGAGCAAAGCCAATACCCTCGGAGAAGGGGTGGTCAGAGCCTTGCTGGAAGGCATTCAAATTGCCGAGGATGGGGACTGGAAAGGACTGGTCATCGGCAATCATGGAAAAAACTTCAGTGTGGGCGCCAATCTGATGATTGTAGCCATGATGGCTTATCAGCAGGAATGGGATGAATTGAATATGTCCGTAAAGGCATTCCAGGATGCAACGATGCGGTGCCGGTATTCTAAAATTCCGGTGGTCATCGCGACCCAGGGTTATGTTTTTGGAGGAGGTTGTGAAATGATGATGCACTGCGATGCCGCCCTTTGTGCCGCCGAATCCTATATCGGCCTGGTGGAAGCCGGGGTGGGTTTGATACCGGGAGGCGGAGGTACCAAAGAGTTTGCGCTAAGGGCATCCGATGCATTTTTTGAAGGAGATGTTCGAATCCCCACCCTCATGGAAAAATTCAGAACCATTGCAATGGCATCGGTAGCCGCTTCGGCCGAGGAAGCGTTTGGCCTGGGATACCTGATACGAAACCGGGACCAGGTGGTCCTCAACCTCGACCGGAACCTGACCGAGGCAAAGCAAAAAGTACTTGCTCTGGCAGAACATTATGTAATGCCTGTTCGCCGGGAAGATGTATTCGTCCTCGGACAACAGGGTTTGGCTTCATTGTATATCGCGGCACACAGCCTCAAGCTTGGAAATTATGCCAGCGAACACGATGTAAAAATCGCGAAAAAAGCAGCCTGGGTGCTCTGCGGAGGGGACCTCAGCGCACCGCAAAACGTCAGCGAACAATATTTGCTGGATATTGAAAGAGAAGCTTTCCTCAGCCTTTGTGGTGAAGCAAAGACGCTCGAACGCATCCAGTATATGCTCGAAAACAACAAACCCCTGAGAAACTGATATTATTAACCCATTCTCATTCCTTTGACTATGAAAGAAGCTTATATCGTTGCCGCCAGAAGAAGTGCCGTCGGCAAAGCCAATAAAGGAGGTTTCCGCTTTTTTCGTTCGGATGACCTCGCCGTAGAAATCATCCAGGGCCTGATGGCCACGGTTCCCCAGGTGGACCCAAAAACCATTGACGATGTAATTGTCGGCTGTGCCAATCCGGAAGGTGAACAGGGTTTACAGATCGGCCGGCAGATTTCCGTTCGTGCCCTGGGCATCGAAGTGCCCGGCATGACCATCAACAGGTACTGCGCCAGCGGCCTTGAATCGATAGCCATAGCTACGGCAAAAATCCGCAGCGGCATGGCGGATTGTATCGTGGCCGGTGGGGCCGAAAGCATGAGCCTGGTCCCCATGACCGGTTATAAACTGGCGCCCAGCTACCGGGTAGCCGTCAATACCCCCGATTATGTGGTCGGCATGGGCCTGACCGCGGAAGCGGTCGCAAAAAAGTTTAAAATCAGCCGGGACAGGCAGGATGAATTTTCCGTCCGTTCACACCGTCTCGCGGCAAACGCCATCGAATCCGGCTTTTTCAAAGAACAGATCATTCCGGTAAAGGTTACGGACGTCCGGGTAGATCAGAATAAAAAAATTGAAAAAAGTTATATCGTTGATACCGACGAAGGCGTACGGAAAGATACTACCGTAGAGACGCTGTCCCGGTTACCTGCGGTTTTCAGCATGAATGGCTCGGTCACGGCAGGCAATTCCTCACAAACCTCTGACGGCGCGGCATTTGTAATGGTCATGAGTGAAGAACGGGTGAAGGCACTCGGCCTGCAGCCCATCGCCCGTCTGGTATCCTGCGACATTGCAGGGGTAGAGCCGATCATCATGGGGATCGGGCCCTGTGCCGCTATTCCCAAAGCGCTTCGAAAAGCTGGCCTGCGCCTGGAGGATATTCAGTTGATTGAACTTAACGAAGCTTTTGCTGCCCAATCGCTGGCCGTGATCCAGGAGGCAAAACTCAATCCTGACCTTGTGAATGTCAATGGTGGCGCAATAGCCCTGGGCCACCCTTTGGGTTGCACCGGTGCTAAATTGTCCATCCAGCTGTTTGGCGAATTAAGGAGAAGAAACCTCAAATATGGCATGGTCACCGCCTGTGTGGGAGGAGGACAGGGCATCGCCGGTATCTACGAACTTTTAAATTAAAGCGCGGGACCGACTAAAAGGTTACCACTATGACACAACATAACGCAGGCAACAAAGCGATAGAATAAACATTTGCATATATCCTCCTGATCATTGGCCAAAAAGCTGTCTTCGGAAAATTTTTTTACTTTTTAGGCGTGAAAAAAGGGTGGACGTCCATACTGCTGCTGTTGCCGTATGCCTTTGTGCTCGGTCAAACTTTCTCTGGCCATCCCCCGGGACTGCATTGGCAAAAACTCGAATCCGGAGAGGTAAATATTTTTTTTCCGAAGGGGCTTGAGCCGGTTGCGGACCGGGTGTATAAACTGATCCATCAGCATCATCTTTCGGATTCCGCACTTGGTACTGCCAGGATAAAATTCAACCTGGTCCTGCAAAACCAGACGATCTGGTCCAACGGCTATGCCGGAATCGGTCCATTCATGTCCGAATATTTTCTCACTCCTCCCCTTAATTCCTATGTGATCGGGTCTGGTGACTGGGCCAGCATGCTGGCCATACATGAATACCGGCATATCCAGCAATTTATGAACTCACGGAAAGGCCTTACCCGATTTTTATACACCATCATGGGGGAAGAAGCCTGGGCGGCGGCCTCGGGTCTTGCCTTGCCCGACTGGTTTTTAGAAGGGGATGCCGTAGTAGCGGAAACGGCCTTTTCAAACAGTGGCAGGGGGCGCATGCCTGCTTTCCGTACGGAATACCGTGCCCTGGCAAAAGAGAATACCTATTGGCCTTACATCAAAGCGCGAAACGGCTCTTTCAAAAGCCTGGTCCCAAATGAATATGCCACCGGTTATCCCATGGTCAAATACCTCAACGATCATTTTGGTGAAGATACCTGGGGAAGGATCCTGGAAGATGCGGTGAAATACAAAGGCCTATTCAACTCGTTTTATAAGGCCATGCGCAGACAAAGCGGATTGAGTCCTGAAAAATTATACGCCCTTTCCCTCGAGGAACTGAAAAATGAACAAACCGGTGCGACCGTGGAAACAAAAGCCTACGACCTTGCCTCCGGGAAAAATACCATTGAAAATCAGGTGTCCCCCAATCCCCTGCCCGAAGGCAATATGATCTACCTGAATACCGGGTATAACCGTTTGCCCTTTTTTAAAATGGTATATCCGGATGGCAGGCAGGAAAAACTGACTTCCATGGGAATTACCTCCGACGAGGACTTCCAGATCACGCCTCCCTTGATCACCTGGTCTGAAGTCCATACCGATCCCAGGTGGGAACAACGTACTTTTTCAGATATCGTGTGTTACAATTACACAACCGGGGTTAAAAAAACGCTGACCCGGAAACAAAAACTTTTTCAGCCTTCACCTTCCAATAATTCGGCCGCCATTACCTGCGTGGAGATTAAGACGGACGGTCATTGTGACCTGGTGGTCCTGGACACCCTGGGGCTTGTGGTACATTCCTTTTCAATGCCTGAAGGATACATCGCCACAAACCCGGTTTTTGATGCCGCAGATACCAGCCTGACGGTGGTGCTTCGGGGAGGAGGATACGCAAAAATCGTGCGCTATACATTGTCTGACGGTGAGGCCCGTGACCTGACCCGGCCTGAAACCTGCATCATATCAAACCTCGTCAATCAGAACGATACCGTTTATTTCAGCAGCGATATATCCGGCAGGGACAATATCTATGCTTTTGATCCGGTGAGCCGCGGGGTTTTTCAATTGACCGATCACGACATCGGTATCCAGCAATTCAATCTCGAAGGGGATAAAATTCTGTATAATGTCCAGACGGCCTCAGGCTTAAGGATCAGGTCAATGTCCATTTCCGGAAGCCACATGCGTCCGGTAGATTATTTTGATACCAAGCCTCCTCCTTCAAAGTCCAATCCGGGTACGAATGAATTGTCCTTCCCGGTTTGGGTATCCAAGCCGGCCAGTTTGTTAAACAATCCCTTCAGGGTATACAGTTGGGCGCTTCGTCCGGATGAAGGGGGCAATGTGCTCCGGGTCACTGGCAGAAATGTCCTGCATACTTTGCAAGGCTCGGTAGATTACCGGTTTCTGGAAGAGGATGAGGCACATACACTGGAAGGATCTGCTGCGCTGGGCCTTGCTTATCCCCTGCTGACCTTTTCAGGCAGCAGGACCTGGGGTCGAAGGATATCCCGATTATCCAGCCCGGGCACGGACAGCATCCGATGGAATGAATCCAACCTAAGCCTGGGGGCATCTATTCCACTTCAGTTTTACAGGAACAATCAGATCATCCAGGTCAGGCCCCTGGTCCAATATGGGGTTTACCTGCCGGACTACCGTACCGGTGACCGGGTCAATTACCAAAGCACCCGTTATTTACGGGCAGGGCTTCTCTTTCTCAATTACCGGCGGAGGGCATACCAGCATCCGGCATCCCGGTTTTCCCAGGAAGTATCCTTTAGCTGGTCCCGGGCAGTCAATCATTCTGCTGAAGCTTTTAACCTCAACAGCAACTGGCATTTCCCGGGATGGGGCAGAAACGATGTCGTGGAAGCCGAATGGGATTTTCATCGTCAACCGAGGACCGATCCATACCGGTTTTCCAATGCGCTGCGTTTTATATCCGGTTATGAAAGTTTCACCAGCGACCAGGCAAACCGATGGAGGATCGCTTATCATTTTCCCCTTTTTTATCCGGATGCCGGAATCAACGGGATCTATTTCCTTAAACGAGTGCGGGGCCGCTTTTTTTATGAAGGGATGCAATCAGTGATCCGGCGAACAAGGGGGGACCTTCGGATCAATTATTCCAGCAGTGGTGCTGAATTGTTACTGGATGGCCATGCCCTGAATGTATTGCCAGTGAGTGTTGGCATCCGGTTCAGCTATCTGTGGAACCAGGACCTGATCAGGGGGACGGACCGGCCCCATTGGGCATTTATCGTGGAGCAATTGTTTTAGCGTTTCTGTCTCTATTTTTTCAACATCCGGTCAATGTCATCGACTTTGCCAAAAACAACGAGCATGTCGTTGGCTTCCAGCCGGGTTTCAGGGGATACGACACCTAGGATTTCATGGAAGACCTGCACCTGGCCGAAATTATTCACTTTTTCCTTGTTGCGGATAATGGTGACAATATTGATATTAAATTCCTTTTGAAAATTGACTTCCCGGATCGTCTTTCCGACAAAAGCATCGGGTAGAGTGGCTTCGATCACCTTATATTGGTCATCCAGGGTGAAAGAATCGACAATGGTGCCGATATCCAGCCTTTTGGCCAGGCGGTAGGCCGTATCGGCCTCCGGATGGATGATTTCATCGATGCCCATGGCTTCCATGACCTGCTGGTGAGCCGGGTTGATGGCACGGGCAATCAGGCGCTTGGCTTTCATTTGTTTGATCAGGGCGGTGGTAATGATGGAAGCACCCGTATCCTCGCCAATGCCGACGATGACCACATCGGAATTTTTTACAGGCAGCGAACGAACCGCAGACTGGTCCGTGGTGTCCATGCAGATGGTATGGGTGATGCTATCCTGCAGAAATTCGACCCTTTTCATGTTGGAGTCTACGCCGATGACTTCATGGCCCAGTTCGGTCAGTTTGATACTGAGTTCCGAACCGAAATTACCAAGGCCTAAAACGATAAATTTCATAGAAGTACATTAATCAGGTGATAAAAAGGTCCTCTTTTGGATACCGGTATTGTTTTTCACGTTCTTTTCTAAAAAGCTGGATAAGTCCGATCAGGATGGTTAAAAAACCAACCCGGCCGATAAACATGGTAAAAATCAAAACGATCTTGCTGAAATCCGAAAGATAAGGAGTAATCCCCATGCTCAGACCAACCGTTCCAAGGGCGGAAAAGGCTTCAAAACCAATTTTCAGCAAATCGAATTTTCCTCCGTCATTGAGGATGATCAGGGTTATGCTCATCCCTACGGCAATCAGGGAGAGGCTGATGACGGCAAAGGCTTTCTGTATGGAATAGGCCGGGATTTCCCTCCTGCCCAGTTCCGTCCTTTCTTTACCGAGGATCTGGTTGATAAAATTGAGGGTAGCCACGGCAAATACACTGGTCTTGATCCCGCCTGCCGTACTTCCCGGCGAACCTCCGATCCACATCAGCAGGAAATAAATCATCAGGGTGGGTATGGTCACTTCAGCAATATTGACCACATTAAATCCGGCGGTCCTGGGCGTCACGGAGCCGAAAAAACTCTCCACCAGTTTTCCAAATAAGGTCGGGTGGTCCCGAAGCGTATTATGATACTCAAAAATGTAAAACAAGAGCATACCGGCAACCAGCAAAACCAGGGTGGTAACTACCACGATGCGGGTATTGAGGGTAATGATCTGCGGTTTAAACCGGTAGGGCTTGTGCTGAATGAACAAACAATATGCCTGAAGAACTTTTTCCCGGAAGTACTGAAGGACGTTTAATAAAATGCTGAAACCGATCCCGCCGAAAATGATCAGAATGGCAATCACCATATGGAGCCCGTAAGCATACCGGACACTTTCATGATACAGGTTGTCGTTGCCCAGGGTGGAAAACCCCGCATTGCAAAAAGCGCTGATGGAATGGAAAATGGAGAAAAAAGCATGTTCTCCAAGGGATGAAAAAATATTGGAATCAACCACAAAGAAAATAATCAGGCCACCCACCAGTTCGATGATCAGGGTAATGACCACAATGCGCACCAGGGCCTTGAGGGCGTCCGCCAGGTTCTGCACGTTGAGCATATTCTGGATGAGCATCTGGTTTTGAAAGGTGGTGGATCCGCTGAAAATAAGGCCAAAGAGATTGGTAAAGGTCAAAATGCCCAGCCCGCCGATCTGTATCAAAAACAAAATGACCCACTTGCCGAACAGGCTAAAGTCGGTCGCGGTATCGAGGACTACCAACCCGGTCACACAGACTGCCGATGTGGAAGTAAAAAGGGCATCCACATAACTGATCGGCCGGGTAGTAGCGGAAGGCAGCATCAGGAGTAGGCTTCCCACCAGGATAAAAAACAAAAAACTGACCAACAACAAAAAAGGAGCGTTGACCGCCGATTTTTTAAGAGAAAAGAGGCGGGTGGAAACTTCTTCCAGGAAAAGAAAAATAAAAATGCAATGGTAGATAAAAACATTGGCGGTGAGGGTTGCCGTCACATGGATCCCTGAAAGGATACGGTGGAAAAAAAACTCGCCGACGATAGCCAGGAGCATCAGGACGAGGACAAAGGTCTGGCCTGCATACCACCGGACTTGCAATTGCCTGGTCTTCCAGCTTAAAGACATCCGGAATGCAAGCAAACCAAACGCCACCAGGTTCATTGCAGGAAACCACCGGCTGTAAAGTCCGTGGGTGGTCTGGGAGAATCCCGAATTGATGATCACCATCAAAACAGCAAAGGCGGATACCAGGATCAGGCCGTCCTCGAGGTATTTACGACTTGCAGGTCTCCCGCTGGGCATATCGGTTTGGATGAATGCAAGAAGGGTGGCTATCTAAAGCACAAAGGATCACAAAAGTGAAGGATAGAAGCTTGCAAATGTCAGTATTTTAATAGATATTTAAGAATTATTTTTAATAAGCGTGGGTGTGGTGGAAAAAGCTAATTATATACACGGGGTATCTCCCGATGAGCAGGCGCGTCTCCAATTGCTCAATGAACTGACGAATCAATCCTTCCTTGATTTTTTACAACTCAATGGTTATGAAGAGGTGCTGGAATTGGGTTCCGGCCTGGGCATTCTTTGCGCCCAGGTAGCCCGGCTGTTACACCGGGGCAGGGCGGTTGGCATTGAATTGTCCAAAACCCAATTGGGTAAAGCCCCGCGGTTCCCTTCCAACCTGGAATTTGTCATGGGCGACGTGCATGAATTGCCTTTTGACGATGCTTCTTTCGACGTGGTCTATGGAAGGTATATCCTCGAACACATCAGCAATCCTCCCGGTGCGCTCAAAGAAGCCTACCGGGTGCTTCGGCCAAACGGTAAAATCTATTTTCAGGAAAACAGCATCCTGTGGATGGAGTTTTACCCTTCCTGTCCTCATTTTATGCATGCCTGGAAGAAATTTGCCCAATTACAGAATTTCCTGGGCGGTGATGCCATGATCGGGATTAAACTTTTCGACCGGTTGAAAAAAGCGGGTTTCAGAAACCTGGAAATTTCCCTGGCCCCCGAATTACATACCGCCGACTCACCGCATTTTAAATCCTGGATAGCCAATCTCATCGGTAATCTAAGAAGCGCCGAGAAAAAATTGCTGGAAAAACAATTTCTCAATGCTTCTGAATTCCTGCACGCCGTCAATGAATTGGAAGAATTTATGGTTCATCCCCAGGCATCCACCTATTTTGCCTGGAACCGGATCTCCGGTGTAAAATAAAGACCGTCCTACCAGATATTGATTTCGGGTTCCAGCAGGATCCCGAATTTTTGCCGTACATCCTCCTGCACGGTTTGGGCAAAATCCCGGATCTCAGCCCCGGTAGCCCCACCGAGGTTGACAATGACCAGGGCCTGTTTTTCGTAACAGCCCACCCTGCCTGTCTTTCTGCCTTTCCAACCCGCCTGATCGATAAGCCACCCTGCAGGTACTTTTACCAGTCCCGGCTGAAAGCTATAATGCGGAGCATCCGGTTTAATGGACTGGAGCTTCTGATAATTTGCTTCAGTAAGCACCGGGTTTTTAAAAAAAGAACCGGCATTGCCCAAACGGGCCGGATCGGGCAACTTATTCTGCCTGATTTCAATGACCGCCCGGTGCACATCCATTATACCGGGATGCTCGATGTGCTGTTCGAAAAGTTTTTTTTCCACATCGGCATACCGGGTATTGACCTGCGGATGTTTGTCCAATTGCAAGGTCACACTGAGAATAAAAAACCTGTTTTTATACCCGGCCTCCTTGAATATGCTGTGCCGGTAGCCAAACCGGCATTCTTCTTTTTGAAAAACCGAGATCGATCCGGCCACCAGATCAAGGGCTTCGACATGCAGCACGACGTCTTTAATCTCTACCCCGTAGGCGCCGATGTTTTGCATGGGAGCAGCCCCCACGGTACCGGGAATCAGGGAAAGGTTTTCAACACCCCCCCAACCCCTTGCCACCGCCCATTGGACAAACTGGTGCCAATTTTCACCCCCGTTTACCCTGACTCTTGCAGATCCGGCATCCTCCCCGATGACGGATATGCCTTTCATTTCATTTTTAATGACCAGGACATCCAGGTCCCGGGTAATCAGGATATTGCTTCCCCCCCCCAGGATCAGTGGTCTTTCAAACCGGCGGGCCAGGGCCAGGAATTCTTCAGGGGCCCTCACGGTGGCAAAATATCTTGCCCTTTGATCCACTCCGAAGGTATTGCATGAAGCCAAAGAATAGTTTTCCAGTATCTCCATAGCTGGTTTTAGACCCGGGTTTCTTCCGGCTTGACCAATTCCTTATTACCCTCAAACTGCAGTCTGGCCAGGTTGCTGTAAGCCCCGTTGGGGATGGCCGACAGGTCCTCATGGGTTCCTTGTTCGACGATTTTCCCATTTTCAAGCACGTAAATACAATCAACATCCCGAATGGTGGAGAGCCGATGTGCAATGATGATGGAAGTGCGTCCTTCCATCAGGACCTTCAAAGCATCCTGGACCACTTTTTCGGATTCCGCATCAAGGGCCGAGGTGGCTTCGTCGAGGATGAGGATGGTGGGGTTTCTCAATACGGCACGGGCAATGGCAATCCTTTGTTTTTGTCCGCCCGACAATTTAATACCCCTTTCACCTACGATGGTTTCAAATTTTTCCGGAAAACCATTGATAAAATCCCAGCAGTTGGATTTGCGGGCCGCCATCATCAATTCTTCCTCCGAAGCGCCCGGCTTTCCATACAATATATTTTCCCGAATGGTGCCACCAAACAAAAGCACTTCCTGGGGCACAATGCCAAAATGCCTACGGTATGCAGAGATTTCATAGTCTTTATAATCTTTGTTACCCACCAGGATCTGTCCTCCCTTGATCTCATAAAAACGCAGCAGGACCTGGGCGATGGTGGATTTGCCCACCCCGCTCGATCCTACAAAAGCGATCTTTTGACCTGCTCCAATGGTGAAGGAAATCCCTTTCAGGACATCAATATCCAGCCTGCTGGGATAAGCGAATTCCACCTTGTCAAACCGGATACTGGCTTCCATGGGCACCTCGACCGGGCTGGTCGCCTGGTCCATATTGATTTCAGCTTCTTTGCCCAGGATTTCTTTTATTCGTTCGGTACCGCCAATCACAGAGACCAATTGGGTGTAAAAGGATCCAAGGCTGGCGATGGCCACTCCAATGGTAGCGGTAAACGTAAAGACATTAAGCAGATCACCAGGGCTCATGGAGCCATTTTGTACATATTTCGCGCCCAGCCAGATCACAAAAAACAAAGCGCCGAATAATGCAATGATGATATAGGTTCCAAACAAAGCCCGGTATTTCGACAACCGGAGTGCAACGCCCACCAGGCTGGTAATTTTTTTTTCATAGCGGTGATATTCGTAGGGTTCGTTGGTGAATGACTTTACGGTATAGATGGCCTGAAGGGTCTCGTCCACAATAACATTGGTATTGGCCAGTTCCTCCTGTCTTTTTTTAGATTCCTTCCGGATAAAACGGCCGAAAAACATGGCCCCGAATACGATCACCGGAAATACGGCAAGCATGATCACGGACAAACGTGGCGTAGAAACCAGGAGGAAAAGAATGCCCCCGATGAGGATGATCACCTGGCGAATGAATTCCGCAAGCGTGATGGAAAAAGCGGCATACAACTGGTCCACATCACTGGCCAGGCGGCTGCTGATCTCCCCTACCCTTGCTTTTTCGTAAAATGGAAAGGGCAGGGTCACCAGTTTATGATAAAGGTCTTTCCGCAGGTCCGCAGTGCCCTTTTCACTAACCACGGCAAACAACATGACCCGGAAATAAGATATGACGCCCTGGATGACGAGGTAAACAAACAACAACAAGCCCATTTGCGTCAGGCTGAATTTCCAGGCAGATTTCCCGAGGGCGATGTCCAGCATCTCCCCGCTCAGCGGGAGCAAGGCCATAAATAACAGACTGGAAAGGGCCAGCAGGACCAGGCCACCGATGAACTGCCATCGGTAGGGTCTGATGTATTTAAAAACATAAAGGGATTCTTGGAGCCGGGCCCAGTTCATCCTGGGTTTGGATTCCGGCAGTCCCGTTTTTTCTGATTTGTCCGATTCTGCCATAAAGCAGGGCAAAGGTAGGAATTAAGCCCCCGCCCATTTGAAATAAAATAATTCAAGACCCCGTTACCCATTGAAGCGATCGGATATGGGTAAAACATTTAAACATCTCATGGCCCTCTTGTTGTTTCCCTGGATGTTATCCGGGGCTACGTATTATGTATCGCCTCGGGGAAACGATAACAATTCGGGATTGAGTCCGGCAAGCGCCTTCCGCACCCTTCAGAAATCGGCTAACACCGTCATTGCCGGGGATTCCGTACTCGTCGCGGACAGCACCTATGCCGGTTTTGACATCCGGACTTCAGGCACAGCAGCCAATCCAATCGTTTTTCTTGCCATGACCGGCCAGGTGATTATAAACCGGCGAAATTCCGTCACTGCAGACGGGATCAATATTGAAGAGGCGGACTGGATCGAGATCAGGGGTTTCAGGGTAGTTAACCAACCCAGGGCAGGCATCCGGGCGGTGAATGCCGATCATATTACCATCCGGTACAATACCTGCCTCAACAATTTCAAATGGGGCATTTTCACCGGATTTACTAATGACTTCCTCGCTGAGTACAATGAATGCGCAAATTCGGTGGACGAACACGGCATTTACGTGTCCAACAGCAGCGACCGGGCCATCGTGAGATACAATGTATCACACCATAACCGGGCTGCAGGCCTTCATTTCAACGGGGATATCAGCCAGGGCGGGGACGGCATCAATCATGATCCGCAGGTTTATGGCAACATCCTCTACCGCAATGGATTGGGTGGCGGCGCCGCCATCAATATGGACGGGAATCAAAACGCCCTGATCTATAACAACCTCTTGTATGATAATTATGCAACCGGCATCGCCTTATACCAGATAGACGGAGGCGGCCCCTCTACCAATGCCAAAATCTATCACAACACGATAGTCCAGGATCCTTCAGCCCGCTGGTGCATCCTGTTGACGGACGGCGCTTCCGGCGCCACGCTACGCAACAATATTCTGATCAACCGGCACTCTTTCCGCGGGGTCATCAACATTGATCCGGTTTCCCGCAGCGGTTTCAGCAGCAATTACAATGTAATGACCAATTGGTTTACCCTGAATGATGGCAATTCCAGACTGGATTCTGCGGCCTGGAAAGCCCTGGGTTACGATCTCAATTCTTTCTTTTCTGCAAGTTTATCCAATCTTTTCGTAAACTATGCCGGTGCTGACCTGCATCTTGCTCCCGGAGCCAAAGCCATAAACTTCGGCGTCGCTCCGCTTTCACCGGCCATACTGACCGATCTTACCGGCAATTCAAGATCCACAGGAGGCGCTCCCGATGCGGGCGCTTATGAGTCATTATCAGGAGCCCTGCCCTTATACTGGACCCAGGCTTCTATACGAAGGAAGGCCAAATTCGTTGAAATAAGAGGTACCCTGGAGACTGATGAGGAGATTGAAAAAATATCCCTTGAAAAATGGAATGAGTTGGCCGGAGTCTTTGAGCCCCGCGACTCCCAGACGCCTTCATTTTCATCCGGGAGCCTGAGCATCGTTTTCAAAGTTCCTGCATCAGGTGGAAAGCATATATACCGTCTGGTTGCAGAAAGCTTCTCCGGGAAGAATATTCCATCCCGGGACCTGCTGATTCAGCTTCCCTATGAAGATTGGTCGGTGTTTCCCAATCCATCTTCCGGTTTAATTTTCCTCAGGCTCGACGAACCGGATGTAAAATCCCTGGTCATCCGGGATGCCACCGGCAGGGTGATACGGACGATTGGATTGTGCGGGGAGCCTGTATGCATACACGACCTGCCACCAGGGCAATATCTGCTCACCCTGATGCAAGGCATCATTCCTCAAGGGCAAAAATGGATTCTGAAAACCGGGGATTAAACCAACGGATTACAAGTCCGGTATTTTTCAGAACTTTCAGGCTTGTCGTTTTATGCATACGTGGAATGGGCGGCGGCCCTTGCCGGCCTGATGAATGTGTATTTGCTGACCAGGCAAAGCATCCTGGCCTGGCCCGCAGGATTGTTGAGTGTCTTCCTCTATATTTTTATTTTTTACCACAACCGGCTGTATTCCGATGTGATCCTCCACACCGTTTATGTGATCCTGAATATCTATGGCTGGTATCACTGGTCTCATCCTACGCACGACGGTAAAGCATTGCCGGTGACCAGGTTCAGCATGGGGCAAAATGCCTTGGTGGCCCTGGGCATCCTTGCAGCTGCCCTGGCCTGGGGTTCCTTTATGAAAAACAATACCGGGGCGGATTACGCCTATCCGGACGCCTTCATCCTGGCAGCCAGCCTGACCGCACAATACCTGATGACCCTCAAAAAACTTGAAAATTGGATATGGTGGATCCTGGTGGATATCATCGCCATCGTCATCTATTCTCAGAAAAAGCTGGTGGTGACTGCCATTTTATATTCACTATATCTGTTCCTTTGTATCCTTGGGTTCAGCGCCTGGTACAGATCGAAAAAATTAACTACATTAAATTAAAATTCTGATGGCCTTTCTGGAATCCATATACAGTACCCGGAGCGGAAAAAAAACTTATGTAGCCGAATATCCCATTCAGACAAGGCCTTCCGGACTCGTGATCCTGGTACACGGCCTGGGTGAGCATATTCGACGGTATGATGAACAGTTTCAATATTTCAATGTCAGGGGATATGCCTGCCTGGCTGCCGACCTTGCCGGCCATGGCAGATCGGATGGCCGGCGGGGTCTTTGGTCCACCATGGACGAACAATATGCCGTGATTGATCATCTGATCACGATAGCCAGGGACAAATACCAGGACATACCCTGGATATTGTATGGTCACTCTATGGGTGCCACGATTGCCGCCAGGTATATGCAACTCAGGCATACCGCCATCCGGGCTGCAATGCTCACAGGCATACCGGTGAAGACCCCAAAGGATATGCCCAGGTTTATAGTCCGGGCCATTCTGGCTTCCCCGGCCTGGATAAAAAACATCACCATTAAAAACGGCTTGAATATTCAGTCCTTATGCGGGGATCCCCAGGTAGTCGAAAAATATCTCGCCGATCCACTGGTCCATGACCGGGTCAGCCTGGGAGCTGGCGCCACCATTTTGGACAATGCATACCTTTTGCTCCATACTCCCTGGACTCCGCCATACCCGGTGCTGGTCATGCATGGCGAACTGGACAAAATAAGTTATGCCGAAGGCAGCACCCTTTTAAAATCCTTCTGGAAGAAAAACACAGACCTCAAGATCTGGCCGGGAATGATGCATGAAATCCACCATGAAACCGAAAAACAGAAGGTCTGGGACCACATGCTTTGCTGGCTGGATGATCTTCCAGGGAAAAAACCCGATAACCAGCTTTCATGAAACCAACGCATAAATATCTCTTTGAGACCATTTTTGAAGCCGATACCCCGGCCGGCAAAAAATTCGATGTGGTGCTCATGGTCCTCATCGTCCTGAGTGTCCTCCTGGCCAATCTGGAAACCTTGTCCAATCTGCCAGCCCCGGTGCGTTTCCTGTTTTTTATTCTCGAATGGGTATTTACCGTAATATTTACGATTGAATTTATACTGCGGCTGATCGTTGCCCCAAAACCTTTAAAGTACATACTGAGCCCCTATGGGATAATAGACTTTATAGCCATCATTCCTACTTACCTGAGCCTGATCCTCACAGGTACCCATGCGATCATTATTGTGAGGGCCTTGCGGCTGCTAAGGGTTTTCCGTTTGTTTAACATGTCCGGCTATGTCAACCAGGGCGCCATCCTCATTTCGGCATTTAAACGCGCCAAGGACAAGATCATCATCTTTTTGTTTTTCATATTTATTGTTGTAAACATTGTCGGAGCCCTGATTTATATGCTCGAACACCCGGCCAATCCCAGTTTTGATTCGCTTCCACGAAGCGTTTACTGGGCTATTGTAACCCTGACGAGTCTGGGATATGGAGACATTGTACCCAAATCCGCTTTCGGTCAGTTGCTGGCCTCGTTGGTCATGATCCTGGGTTATGCAGTTATTGCCGTTCCCGCAGGCCTGATTACAAAAGAATATTCCAGAACCGGTAAACCGATTAATCTCTCCAACCAGGTTTGCCCACATTGTTTTAAAGAAGGTCACCAAACAGATGCAATCTATTGCAGGGCTTGTGGCCACCTGCTCAATTGAATGGAAGGAGGGTTTGCAATAAACCCCGAGCTAGAGCATTCCCATCGTTATTAAATAAAAAGCGGCCATCCAATTCAAATGGACGGCCGGATTATGTGTAAAACCAATTAATAGAAATAAGGCCGCAAAATAATTTCAGTCTACATTGTCGTACAGGTAGGAATTGTTTTCCCGGATCTGGGGTTCATCGTCATTGGAAAGTGTCCATTTGGGCGCAGGCTGATCTTTGGAAGAAGGTACATCGTCCAGAGGAATATTGCGGCGGAGGTAAGCCGGCTGGTTTTCCATTTCCGTGGTGTTGCGCATCTGGTGCATCTGAAACCGCATTTTGCGGCCGGTCTCAGACCTCGTTTCAGCGCCAATTTGACGCGCTTTCTTTTCTTCTTCCGGGCGGCCAGAATTTTCATGGCCGGTTTCTGAGCGGATAAAGGGCTCTTCCTGGTTTTTGATCATGGGTTCACGATAAGAAGGTTCAAACTCAATGGTTTTGTCATTGGCATGGTCCCCGATATCAAAAACCTCATGCATGGGGGCTTTGGGTTTTTCTTCCTCCAGCGAAACCTTGATTTTCTCCCGGATCTCCACCGGCTTTTGACCGAAATTCTGTTCAAATCCGGTGGCAATGACCGTCACACAGATCTGATCTTCGAGCCTTTCATCAAAACAATTTCCCCAAATGATATCCGTTCCGTAACCGGCTTCTTCCTGGACATACTCCGTGATCTCATAAATTTCATCCATGGTGACTTCCTGGGAACCATAGGATATGTTCAACAAAATATGTTGTGCGCCACGGATTTCATTTTCTTCCAGCAGAGGTGAACTCAGGGCATCCACAGCCGCACGGTATGCACGCCGTTCGCCCGAAGCAGATGCGGTGCCCATGATCGCCACTCCGCTGTTGCGCATGACCGTGTTGACATCTTCAAAATCCACATTGATTTTGCCGGGCATGGTGATGATCTCAGCAATGCCTCTCGCCGCGGTAGACAGGATGTTGTCCGCGTTTCCAAAGGCTTCGCTCAACGGAAGGTTGCCATAGATCTGGCGCAGTTTTTCATTGGAAATGATGATGAGGGCATCCACATTCCTTTTCATTTCTTCGATGCCTTCGATGGCCTGTTCTCTCCTGCGCTTGCCTTCGAATGGGAAAGGCACCGTGACAATGCCCACGGTGAGAATATCAAGTTCACGGGCAATTTTAGCCACAATGGGGGCCGCTCCCGTACCCGTACCACCACCCATGCCGGCCGTGATAAACACCATCTTTGTATTTTCATTGATGAGGGCCTGTATTTCCTCCAGGGATTCAATGCAGGCTTGTTTGCCAACATTGGGCTTGGATCCCGCTCCGCGACCGGCGGTGAGATGAGGGCCCAACTGGATTTTTACCGGGACAGGGCTGGTCTCCATGGCCTGGTTGTCGGTATTGCAGATGATAAAGTCAACCCCCACAATACCTTGCCGGTACATATGGGACACTGCATTGCTTCCCCCGCCACCGACACCGATCACCTTGATGATATTTCCGGATTCTTTTGGTATTTCGAACTTCATGGTTTATAGTTTTAATATTTTTGAAATCTTGAGTCTTAATCCTCCCCGGTTTTATCAGCGCAGATCCGGATCCGGTGAAGGTTCGAAAAAGTCTCTGATAAAATCCACGAGGGGTCTCTTTTGTTTGCCCGGGTTAGAGACCGGGGTAGCCTTTTTCGGTGCGGGGGCACCGGCCAGGCCCAGTTCAGGCTGAGTGACGGGTTCGGGAAGTTCAGCCGGTTTTTCTTTCCGGGTCTGGAGCAGCATCCGTTGCTGGGATTCTTTCATTTTCAGGCCATACATCAGCAGGCCTACGCCGGTGGCATAAATCGGACTGGATATATTGTCTTTGAATCCGTATCCGAAATGTTCATTGGGATACCCGATCCGGGTTTGCAGGCCGGTGTGATATTCGCAAAGCAATTCAAAATTTTTAAGCAAGGCTCCTCCACCGGTAAGCACTATTCCGGCGATGAGTTTTTTCTCAAAACCAGACCTTCTGATTTCATAAAGGATCAGGTCGAGGATCTCTTCAAGGCGTGCCTGGATGATGCGGGCCAGGTTTTTCTCCGATATTTCTTTGGGATCCCTGCCTTTCAGCCCGGGAATAGTAATGATCCGGTTGTCCACGATTTCATCTGCAAGGGCGGAACCAAATTTGATCTTCAGCTTTTCCGCCTGCTCGGTCATCACGGTGCATCCCTCTTTGATATCCCGGGTGATGATATTCCCGCCAAAAGCAATCACGGCCGTGTGCCGGATGATGCCTTCCTGGAAGATGGTGATGTCTGTGGTGCCCCCTCCAATATCCACCATGACCACACCAGCTTCCTTTTCTTCCTTGCTGAGCACAGCTTCGGCACTGGCAATGGGTTCGAGGGTCATATCGGCCACGGTAAGATTTGCCCGCTCCACGCAGCGCAGGATGTTATTGGTTGCGGCAATCTGGCCGGTGATGATGTGGAAATTGGCTTCCAGGCGGTGCCCCGACATTCCGATGGGATCCACGATGCCCTGTTCGTTGTCCACGGTGAATTCCTGGGGAATGACATGGAGAATTTTATCACCCGGCGTCAGGCCCAGCTTGTACATGTCCTGAACCAGCCGGTCGATGTCAGCCCTGGATATCTCCTTTTCATTATTGTCCCTGGCGAGGATACCGCGGTGCTGAAGGCTCTTGATGTGCTGTCCGGCGATACCCACGTAGACCTCCTGGATTTCGCACTGGGCATCCTTTTCGGCGAGGTCCACTGCGTCAGAAATGGCCTTCACGGTCTTGTCGATATTGGCGATGACTCCCCTCAGGACTCCCTCTGAATCAACCTTGCTGGCGCCGAGTACGTCGATTTTACCGTATTCGTCCTTTCTGCCTACAATGCAACATACTTTGGTGGTGCCGATGTCGAGGGCCGCCACCACATTCTTTTTATTAAAGTCTCTTGCATTCATCTTAATTGGTTTTAGTATGATAAATAGATTGATTTATGCTCTTTTTGTACATATGACCTGGCCTTTGAATTTCAGATTTACGGAATAATACATGTCCCAACCCTGTGCCGGGAGAATTTCCCTGTATACCCGTTTCAGTTTATCCGTCTTATCCTCAATCCTTTCCATATCGCCCAGAAATATGCGTGAGGGTCCGAATTTGGGGATCAGGGTCCAATCGTTCTGACCGTTGACCATGATTTCTTCCACAAGGGCGTGTAAAAACCTGTCTTTCGAAATGTAATTGGCGAGTTCAAACAAGTCCTTCTCCATGCCGGGATGGTCCAGGTCGAGGGTATCCTTCGTCGCCTGCACCGGGACAAAAGCGACCAGTACCCTGGGCGAATAATGTGGGGATGCCGGCATGATGCTGCCATCTTTATCCACATACAGACTGTTTCCTTCGGGAGTGAGGATGCGCAGGATGGGTTCACGCTGCTTCACAAAAATGTTCAGCTGGTTGTTGGCATCCAGGTAGACATCCGTGGATTTGATAAAATCCATGGATTGCAGGGCCGATTCGATTTCAGGCAGGTCCAGAGTGGCCAAAGGCACATTGGAAAATTCCTGCTGAAATTTGCGGAGGATTTTTGACCGCATTTCCTCCGTGGTGATAAAGTCGTTTCCATTTTCGAGATGTTGTACATGCACCTGCATCTGGCCAGAAAGTGCCCTGTGCTTGAAGCGCCCTGCTCTTTGGTAAAAAATCAGAAACAAAAGCACGGTCAGACCCATGCCGAGCCGGATCATGTTTTGATCGGTGCCGATATTTCTGATGAATTTTTTCATGCAGCCATCGGATTGAGTTGAAGAATCTGGTCCACAATAGCTTCTGCAGCTCCGGGGCGGGCCAGGGTTTTCTGGGCCTGTTTCATCCGGATCATTGTTTCCCCATCCTGTAAAAGGCGGATGACCTGGTCAGTCCCTTTTTGCACAACTTCCTGATCCGGCAGCAACCATGCCGCTCCTGCTTCGGACAAAGCCCTCGCATTATGGGTCTGGTGATCTTCTGCTACCGAAGGCGAAGGCACCAGCACCAGGGGTTTGTTTGCAATCAACACTTCAGAAATAGTAAGTGCTCCTGCCCGGCACAGCAAGACATCGGCCGCGGCGTAGGCCAGGTCCGCACGGTCAATAAAAGCCAGGGCTTTCACATTCGGCAGGCCTGCCGTCCCGGACCGGCTGAATTTTTCGATACCCTGTTTTCCATACTGCCAGATCCACTGGATGGTGCTATGACTTACGATCCGGTCATGGCCGGCAGCCATGCTTTCATTGATCGAACGGGCCCCAAGACTGCCCCCCATCACCAGGACGGTTTTTTTGTCTTGATCGAGGCCAAAATAAGCTATGGCCTCATTCCTTTTCGCTTCAATCCCTTCCAGGTCTTTCCGCACAGGGTTGCCGGTGACCACGATTTTTTCTTTTGGAAAGAACCGATCCATATGATCATAGGCTACACAGATTTTTGCGGCCTTTTTCCCAAGGATCATATTTGTTTTGCCTGCAAATGAATTTTGTTCCTGGAGGAGGGTTGGGATCCTGAGCCAGTTGGCCAGGTACAATACCGGGCCGCTTGCATAACCCCCTACTCCGACCACCACATTGGGTTTATATTGCACCAGTATCCGCCAGGCCTGGTAAAGGGATTTGACCAGTTTCCAGGGCAGACTGTAATTTTTTAGCAAGGAAGAACGGTTGAAGCCTGCTACATCCAGGCCAATGATTTTAAACCCGGCCTGGGGTACTTTATCCATCTCCATTCTTCCCTTTGCTCCGACAAAAAGGATGTCCACTCCGGACACACGGGCCTGGAGCTCCTGCGCAATGGCTATGGCAGGGAAAATATGTCCGCCGGTGCCCCCTCCGCTAATGATCATTTTCATCTTCACCGGTTTTGGGTTTTGAATCGGCTTTGGCCATTTTCATCAGTTCATTTTCAGGGGCAGGCTGTTCTTCACGGATGGATTCTATGAACTTGCTGACGCTCATGATGATCCCGAAGGCCACACTGGTGAACAACACCGAAGTGCCCCCCATACTTACCAGGGGCAGGGTGAGGCCGGTGACCGGTACGAGGTTGACGGATACCGCCATATTGGCAAAAGCCTGCACCACGAGGTTGAGGGTAAGTCCCATGGCCAGGATGGCTCCGAAGGCCTTTGGGCTTTTCATGACGATCCTGGAAACCCGGAATAAAAGCCATAGATAAAGCAACAATATTCCAGTCGCCCCGATCATTCCGTATTCTTCGCATATGATAGCATAGATATAGTCAGCATAAGCTGCCGGCAGAAAATTACGCTGGGTACTGTTACCCGGCCCCAATCCAAGCCAGGAGCCGTTGGCAATTGCAATTTTGGATTGTTGAACCTGATATCCTCCCCCGTTTTCATTCGACATAAAATCAGTGATCCTTGAGATCCAGGTATCCACACGAACCGCATCCGGAAAAAACCACCATATCAGTACCACGATGCCGAAAAGCATGATGCCGAAAAAGGCCATCATGAATATGTATTTGAAGGAGACCCTTCCGACAAACATGAGCATGACCGAAGTCGCAAAAAGCAACAATGCCGTTGACAGGTTGGCAGGGGCAATCAATCCGCATATCAGCAGGACGGGCACCATGATGGGTATAAAAGCGCCTTTAAAATCCTTGATGTATTCCTGTTTATTGGAGAGCGACCGTGCCAGGTATATGATGAGGGCCAAACGGGCATAATCGCTGGTCTGGAAAGACAGGTTGATGACCGGAAGGGTGATCCATCGTTTGGCATCGTTGGTTTCCACGCCAAAGGCCAGGGTATAAAGCAGAAGCGGAATGGCCAGCAGAAACAGGACAGGGGCCAGCTTATTGTATATCAGGTAATTCTGGCGGTGACAGGCATACATGCACAGCAGGCCGATTCCGGCCATCACCAGTTGTTTCATCAGATAGACTTCTGTATTCCCTTTGTAACGGAGATAAGCCATGGATCCGGTTGCACTGTAAACGGCGAGGAGGCCGAAGCCAATGAGGATCCCGATGATGAGCCACATCACCTTGTCGCCTTTCCATTCCTTTTTGGTCGTGATCTGCAGCATGTTACCGGATTTTTAGGGTGATGATGGTGACTACTGCCAGCAGGACCGCCACGATCCAAAACCGGTTTACAATTTTGGATTCGTGCATACCGCTTTTCTGATAATGATGGTGCAGCGGCGCCATTTTGAATATCCTTTTGCCTTCCCCATATTTTCTGCGGGTATACTTAAAATAGGTGACCTGGACCATCACGGATAGGATCTCAATCAAAAAGATCCCGCACAGGACGGGCAGGAGCAATTCCTTGCGCAAAACGACAGCCAGGGTAGCAATGATCCCGCCGAGGGTGAGGCTCCCGGTATCGCCCATAAAGACGGTTGCCGGATAAGCGTTGTACCATAAAAAGCCGATGCAGGCCCCGATCAGGCAGGCGGTGAATATGACCAGCTCTCCCGAGTTCGGTATAAAGTAAATGCCAAGATAGTCTGCGAATATGGAGTTGCCGCTGACGTAGGCGAATACGCCCAGGGTCACTCCCACGATGGAAGACACTCCTGTGGCCAGGCCATCAAGGCCATCGGTGATATTGACCGCGTTGGATACGGCAGTTATGATAAAAATAATAATGAGAATATACAGCAGCGGGGTCAGGGCGCCGGCGGCATCCCCCATCCAGCGCAGGATGTCCGCATAATCAAAGACATTTCCTTTTGTAAAGGGCACATTGGTGGAGAGCGAGCGGGCATGGACCAGGACTTCCGGGTTATCCGGATGGGCGGAGGCCGGAAGTCTTTCCATGATTTCAAATTGGTTGGCCATGGCTTCCTTTTCCGTGACCCGGATCAGTACATTTTTATTATACAGCAGGGTAAGCGCCACGATCAGGCCGACTGCGATCTGGCCGGTCAGTTTGGTGATGGCTTTGAGGCCTTGTTTATTTTTCTTAAAGACTTTGATGTAATCATCGAGGTAGCCGATAAAAAACAAACACAGGGTCACCGCCATCATCAACAACACATATACATTGTCCAGCCTGGCCCATAGGATGCAGGGCAACAGGATGGCCAGGATGATGATGATCCCTCCCATGGTGGGAGTGCCTTCTTTTTCTTTCTGACCATGGAGGCCCAGGTCCCGAACCGTTTCCCCGATTTGTTTGGCCTGCAGGTATTTAATGATGCGCTGCCCAAACAACATGGAAATCAACAATGAAAAAATCAAAGCTCCGCCTGCCCGGAAAGAGATATAACGGAACAAGCCCGCCCCGGGTAAATCGAACTGATTGTTGATATATTCAAATAAATGGTACAGCATTTGTTTTCTGTTATTCACCGGTTAAAGAAAAAACAGGGAAGCGGGGTAAGATTTCACTTTTGAGATCATCGCCCGCTGTACCTGTTAAAACCAACCTGAGAATGATAATTAACCTATTTTTTTATATTAAAACTTCTTTTAATACATTTTTATCGTCAAAGGGGAAACGCTTTCCCTGAATTTCCTGATACGTCTCATGGCCCTTCCCGGCGATCAGGATGATGTCGCCCGCCCGGTCGGCAATCCGCGCTGCCATCTTGATGGCCTCCTTGCGGTCAGACTGCCGGATCATGCGGTGTTTTTCCTGAACTTCCAATCCGGCGATCATGTCGTCCAGGATTCGCTCGGGGTCTTCCGTTCTTGGATTGTCCGACGTAAAAATCACGGCGTCGCTTTTTTCCATTGCTATGCGGGCCATCACCGGCCTTTTGGTTTTGTCCCGGTCCCCACCGCAACCCACCACCGTGATTACCCTTGAATCGGCTGTCTTCAACTCCTTGATGGTATCCAGTACATTCGCGAGTGCATCGGGCGTGTGGGCGTAATCCACAATGCCAAGCACTTTTTTATCCGCGTGATAAATCGTGTCAAACCGGCCATCTACGGCAGGCAATCCGCTCATGCAGGCCAGGATTTCCATCGGTTCAAAACCCAGTTCCCGGGCGGCGGCAAAACAGGCCAGAAAATTGTATCCGTTGAAAGCCCCGATCAGCCTACTGTGCACCTCTGTCCCGTTCACCTCAAGCATAAGTCCCTGAAGCGTATTGGCTTTTATTTTTCCTTTGACCTCTGCCAGCTGTTTCAACGCGTAGGTCACCACCTTCGCCCTGGTATTCTGAACCATCACCATACCGTTGCGGTCATCTTTGTTGGTGATGGCAAAAGCCTCCTTCGGCAATTGATCAAAAAACAATTTTTTACACTCCAGGTAATCCCTGAAGGTGCCATGATAATCCAGGTGATCATGGGTTAGGTTGGTGAACACCCCACCCGCAAACCGTAGCCCGGCAGTTCGTTGTTGTTTCATGGCATGAGAACTGACTTCCATGAAGGCATAATCACAACCGGCCTCGACCATAAGCGCCAGCAATTCATTGATCCGGATCACATCCGGTGTGGTATGACTGGCTTCCACCACCTGATCGTGGATATAATTTCTCACCGTACTCATGAGGCCGGCTTTAAATCCGAGGGCTTTCATGAGGCGGTAGAGCAAGGTAGCCGTGGTGGTTTTACCGTTTGTACCTGTGACCCCGATCAGACTGAGTTTTGAAGAAGGCCGGCCGTAGAAAACATCTGCCAGGCTTCCGGCCGTCTGGGCGGAGTCATCCACCTGCACATATTCCACCCCCGGGCCTTGTATTTCCGGAAAAGTTTCACAGATGACGGCCCTGGCACCCTGGGCCACCGCGTTACCAATATACCGGTGGCCGTCCGTGACCAGGCCCTTCTGGGCAATGAAAACAAAGTTTTCTTTTACTTTCCGCGAATCCGATTCAACACCTGTTACCTCAAAATCTGCGTTTCCCTTAATGTCAAAGAACTTTATATTCCTTTTTATTTCTGTCCATTTCATGGTTCAACCCATAGTTAATTCGATCGTCTGGCCCTGAACTTTAGAGCCCGGTGCAATCGACTGGCTTCTCACCCGCCCATGCCCCTGCAACCTGACTTTCAATCCTTTATTTTCCAGGAGGAAGAGGGCATCCCGCAAACCCATTCCTCGGACATCCGGCACCAGTTCCTGCTGGTGGTTGATTCCGGTGAGTTCGGGTTGTCTCTCCGTCGGGTTGAGGCTGGCCCATTCGTTGATGCAACGGTTGTCAAACCGCACTCCGCTGAAATGCAGCAGGGTCCGGATGTCGGTGGCATAACCACCTGCACGGATCCGGGCCGGAGTGGGCGCCGTATTCACCGGGGCTTGTTCTTCAGTCGTTATAAAACGGGATGCCACACTGTAATCCGCAATCTCCCGGAAGACCGGCATGGCGGCAGATGCTCCGTAATAACCGTTGACTGAAGGTTCATATATGACCACGATGCATGAATAAACCGGGTCCTCGGCGGGGAAAAAACCCGCAAAGGAAGCCTGGTATTTTTTTCCTTCATTGATATCTCCTTTGTAATAATTGGTCACTGCGGTCCCGGTCTTGCCAGCCACTTTATACAAGCTGTTTCGCAATGCCAAAGCAGTGCCTCCAGAATCGGAGGTGCTTTTGAGCAATTCCAGAGCCAGCTTCAGGGTCGAATTACTGCAAATCTGGTTCTTCAACACTTCGGGCTTATAGGTTTTTACCGGCTCAGAATATTCCAGGATCTGGTGCACCAGCTGCGGTTTCATCATTCGGCCCTTGTTGGCCACTGCATTGTAAAAAGTTAATAGCTGCAAAGGGGTCAGGGTCAGTTCATAACCATGGGCCATCCAGGGAATGGAGGTGCAACTCCATTTTTGCTCCAGGTTGTACGCCTCTTTAATATAGGGAGAGGGTTCCCCTTCGAGGTCGATTTGGCACCGTTCATTCAGACCAAATTGTTCCAGCCTTTTGACGAATTTTTTGGCATTTTTTTCATAGTACTTCTGTGCCGTCACCGCCATCCCGACATTGGAGGACTGTGCAAAAATCTGTTTAAGGGTAGGCATGCTTCCCTTATGTTTTTCGGAATCCCTGATTTTTTTTCCGCACAACTCGACTTCTCCGCCATGGATATCCACCCGGTCATCGAGACCGATATAACCATCCTCCAAAAGGGCCATCATGGTAGCCAGTTTGAAGGTAGAGCCGGGTTCAGTGGCCGCTCCAACCGCATAGTTCAGGTACTCGCCGATATCATCTCCCGACCGGACCAGATTGGCCATTGCTTTGATGGCCCCTGTCTTCACTTCCATGACCACCGCAGTTCCTCCCAGGGCCTGATGGTGTGCCACAGACTTGTAAAGGGCCTGTTCGGCAATGTCCTGCAGGTCAATGTCAATATGCGTGATGATGTCCTTGCCTCTTTTTGGTTCGAAGTCACCGATATCATCCACGGGCACCCAGATATCCCTGGCCACTTTTTGTACCAGGCGGCTTCCCTTTTCGCCACCCAGTACATCGTCATAATAACCTTCAAGGCCGATTGGTTTGGCTCCTTCGCGAACAGAACCGAGCGTACGGGCTGCGAGCATGCGGTATGGCCTTTCCCGCCTTGATTTGCGGACCACAATCAGTCCGCCTTTGTTACCACCCAGCCTGAACAATGGAAACGTCTTGATTTTTTCCAGTTGGCTGTAGGAAACTTCCTCTTTGATCAGCATGTACCGGTTGCCGGCCTGGCGTTCACGCCAAAGCAGGTCCCGGTATGCTCTTTCGGAAATCACCGGATTGAGGTAACGGGAAAGGCAAAGGGCCAGGGAATCTATGTGCTTTACAAATTTATCTTTTGGTACGGCCAGCAGGTCCATTCTAACTTCAAACAGGGGCAGGGAGGTCACCAGCATGCGGCCGTCCGAGGACAGGATATTGCCTCTTTCCGGTTCGATGGGCTGATGCCTCACATAAAGACTGTCACCCCGGCTTCTCCAGGATTCTCCCTCGACGATTCCGATTTGGACCACGCGGCCCAGGATCAGAAAGCCCGCCAGCACGAAGAGCAGGAAAATGATATAAGTCCTTATGATGATTTCGTCTTTCATCCCCTATTTCTTCACGAGTTTTTTACTGGAGGAGTTTTTATGGTAGCCCAGTTCGAGGGGCTTGACATCGTTGGCGAGTTGGGTCGGTGAACTGGAAAAGAGGAATTCCGAGCGGAATGACATATACTGCCAGCGCAATTCTTTGACTTCGTCCCTCAGTTTGTGGATTTTTCTGACTTTCCGTTCCGCCTGGTGGGCGTTGGCTATATAAAGAAGGGCCAAAATGCCGGCGAAATAGATAAAAGGCAGGTGCTTCATGACCATTCCGCCGGCCAGGATTTGTTGTAGAAACTTATTTTGAGACCTTTCTTCCATAATTTTTCCAGATTTAAAAAAAGGATACCCCTGGTAGGCTGGCAAATACACACCAGCCCGTCCTGGGCATTTTTTTTCACAGTGATTATGCCGACTTTTCGGCAATTCGTAGTCGGGCACTGCGCACCCGGTAGTTTTCTTTTATTTCTTCTTCAGAGGGCTGGATCGTTTTTTTTGATACTGCCCTGAGTGTTGTTATTTTATTTCCAAACGGATCTTTTTTAACCTGGCCATCCACATCTCCGTTCTGGATCAGATGTTTGACCATCCGGTCTTCCAGGGAATGGTAGGAAATGACCACCAGCCGGCCACCCGGCTTCAACACTGCCACCGCATCCATCAAGAATTGCCGCAGGGAAACCATTTCTTCATTCACTTCTATCCGGATCGCCTGGAATACTTTGGCCAGGTATTGATGTACCGGACCGACTGCCGCAGACCGCGCCAGGTCTTCCAGTTGAGCCACGGTCGTCACTGGGCTCCTGCCTTTTCGTTGCCTGATCAGTTCTACCAACCGGTGTGCGTTCCAGATCTCCCCGTATTCCCTGAAGATCTTTTCGAGCTTCAGCGGGTCGGTATGGTTGATCACATCGGCGGCCGTCCTGGGCTGCTGCTGGTTCATCCGCATATCCAGGGGCAGGTCCTGACCCTGGTGGCGGAATGCAAATCCCCTTTCGGGCACATCCAGCTGGTATGAGGAAACCCCCAGGTCAGCAAGAAGACCGTCGATCTGGCCGATCCCGTAGTATTTCAGGAACCGCCTGAGATACCTGAAATTGGAATGGATCAGCAAAAACCGGGGATCCTGGATCCTGTTTTGAAAAGCATGTTCATCCTGGTCAAATGCGATCAGGCGTCCTTTGGCGCCCAATTTCCCCATAATCGCCCTTGAATGCCCTCCTCCGCCAAAAGTGGCATCCACATAAATGCCGTCCGGTTGGATATGGAGGCCTTCCAGGCATTCCTGTACCATTGCTGGCACATGGTATTCCATCAAATTCCTTTGGGGATTGACGGAGCCGGCTGGACACCTCCAAAAACACTCGCCGCTAATTCAGAGAACTGATCCGGCTCGTTAGCCAGTTCAGCATTGTATTTTTTCTGATCCCAGATCTCGATTTGATTGAGATAGGCAAACAGAATGACGTTTTTTTCTATACCTGCGTATTCAGTAAGGTTTTTGGGAAGAAGGAGACGGTCTGCGGGGTCGGCAAGAATCTGGGTGGCTCCGCGATAAAAATACCGTACAAACTGCCTTTGGACCGGATCGTAGACATTGAGCTTATCTACTTCTGCTGCTTTCTGATCCCAAACCGGCTTGGGATACAACATCAGGCACTTTTCAAATCCGCGATTGATGACAAAACTCAGTACCATGCCCTGCTCCTCCATCTGGCGAATCAGGCCCGCGGGCAATTTAACCCGGCCTTTATCATCCACGGTGCTTTGATATTCTCCTGTAAAGCGAGACACTCTCTGATTGGTTTATAGCTCAAATATATATCATGTCCCCCACTTTTCCCCATACTTCCCTACTTTTTTTTCATTTTTTTTTAAAATCTAAGTTTCTATGCATGTATTAATTATTGTAAACAAGCAATTTATACATTAAATATAATTATCCCATAATTAAAATTCTAATATAAACAAAAATAATACAGTTATATAAACATAATATATATTAATAATATGAATACAAAAGAAATAAAGACAAAAAATAATAACCGTGCTTTGGGGATTTTCCCGGCAAGCCTGTTATCCGGGGAAAGGGAATCAAAATTTCAACCGGTTTTATTTTCCCCGGCTCAATCTCAATTGGATCACACCCAGAGCGGCTTCCTTGATGATTCCTCCATGCATTTTTGAAGTGCCTGCCACCCGGTCCGTAAAGGTGATGGGTATTTCTATTATTTTAAATCCCCTGCACCAGGATTTGTATTTCATTTCGATCTGGAAGGCATAACCCACAAACCGTATCGCATCCAGGTCCAAAGCTTCCAGGACTTTCCTTTTATAACAAACAAAACCTGCGGTGGGGTCCTTCACCGGCATGCCGGTGATCATGCGCACATAAACGGAAGCGCCAAAGGACAAGGCGAGCCGGTCCCAGGGCCAGTCCGTAACCTTCCCTCCACGCACGTATCTCGAACCAATGGCAATGTCTGCTCCTTCCTCGCAGGCCTGGATGAGCTCCAGCACCTTAATTGGAGGGTGGGAAAAATCGGCATCCATTTCGATCAGGTAATCGAACATACGCCCTATGCCCCATTTAAAGCCGGTGAGGTATGCGGTCCCCAATCCCATTTTGCCCGGCCTTTCGATCAGGTGGAGCCGCTCCACTTCCCTTTGCCTTTCTTTGACCAGACCCGCTGTGCCATCCGGAGAACCGTCATCCACAATCAGGATTTCAATACCGGGGCTGAGGGCCAATACCTCTTCCGTGATCCGGAGGATATTTTCCTTTTCGTTGTAAGTAGGTATGATTACTAAGGTCTTTGGATGCATTGGCCAGAAAGGGATCAAAGATAATCCGCTGAAAATATATGCCAAAAAATATTAATATGATTCAGAGGGTCAGAATTTGGCCAGTCTGAGGATGGCTTCAGCCACATCTTCTGCATTGGGTTTGGAAAAATAATCTCCGTCGGAACCATACGGAGGACGGTGCGCGGCAGCAGACAGGCAGACCGGGGGGCTATCCAGGTAATGATAAGCGCCCTGGGTATCCAGCACCTCTCTCATCATAAAAGCGGTGGCGCCACCGGGAACGTCTTCGTCAAGGAAGATGATTTTATTGGTCTTTTTCACGGACCGTGCAATCAGGTGCTCGAGGTCAAACGGCAATAAAGTCTGTACATCGATGAGTTCGACTTTGACTCCATGAGGAACGACCATATGAATCGCCTGTTCAGCGATCCGGACACAGGAACCGTAAGTCACCAGGGTGAGGTCTTCCCCCTCCACCAGCACCTCAGGCATGCCGAGCGGCAGGCAAAAACTGCCCAGGTTATCCGGCACTTTTTCTTTAAGCCGGTATCCGTTCAGGGATTCGATGATGATCGCAGGATCATCGGACTGCATCATGGTCTGATAAAATCCGGCTGCCTGGACCATGTTGCGGGGAACCAGGATATGAATTCCCCGGAGTGAATTCAACATCATGCCCATGGGAGAACCTGAATGCCAGATCCCTTCCAAGCGGTGGCCGCGCGTCCGGATGATGAGGGGAGCGCATTGAGTGCCATTGCTTCGGTATCTCAGGCAGGCCAGGTCATCGGACAACGGGGACAAGGCATAGATCAGGTAATCCAGGTACTGGATCTCCGCAATGGGCCGAAGGCCCCGCATGGCCATGCCGATTGCCTGTCCAACGATGGTCCACTCCCGAATGCCGGTATCAAAAATCCTGCCCTCCCCATACTTCATTTGCAACCCTGCAAAACCCTGGTTGACATCCCCGATCTTGCCAACATCCTCTCCAAAGGCAATCACCCGCGGATTTGACTCAAATAATCTATCGAAATACTGGTTCAACAATTTATAGCCGCTGAGGGTAGGCGAATGTTCCGAATAGACCGGAGGGATGGGTTTTACCCTTATGGCCGCATGTGTGGTCTCGCTTGTCTGATGGGTGTGGAACCGCTGGTGGGCTTTTTGATAAGCGTCGTTGAGCCAGTTACGGAGTTTATTCCACACGGGGTCCTTCTCCTGATCGGGAGTGGCAATCAATAATTGGCGTATGGCCCTTGCCATGTCGCTGCTAACCGGTTCCCGGATGGCTCTCAATTCATCGATATGCGGCTGGACCCGCCCTGCATGATAAGGCCTGGATGCGGCCACTTCGGCCAGCAGGTCCACGACCTTCTCCACTTCCTTCCGCGTGTGTTCAAAAGCATGCGCGAGCGCACGGTCCCTTTCTTTTTTTACAAATTCCTTGGCTTTGTTTTTCAGTGCCTCATCGTCCCCGATCGTCAAAAGCCCTGCTTCAAGCAGCCAGTTTCGCATCACGGAAATTCCATCGTATTTTTTTTCCCAATCCAACCGTTCTTTGGATTTATATCTTTCATGTGATCCTGAGGTGGAATGTCCCTGCGGCTGGGTCATTTCCTGTACATGAATGAGAACCGGAGTGGAATAGCTGCGGGAAATCTGGGTAGCCTTTTCAAACACCTTGCAGAGTTCGGGATAATCCCATCCATTTACGGTAAAAATCTGGATGCCTTCCCCATGACTCTCCCCGATGAAACCTTCCAGCGCTTTACTGATGGATGCTTTGACGGTCTGCAGGTGCACAGGCACCGAGATGCCATAACCATCATCCCAAACGATCATGACCAGAGGAACCTGCATGATGGCGGCTGCGTTCATGGACTCCCAAAAAGGCCCTTCCGCAGTGCCCCCATCCCCGATGGTGCAAAAAACAATTTCCGAACCGTTATGGGAGAACTCCTCAGCGTTAAGGTCGGTCCGGCTTTTATAGATTAAAGAAGCCTGCGCCAGCCCGAGAGCCCGCCCTACCTGCCCTGCAACACAGGAGACATCCGATATGACATTGTAGGTATCCCGGTGCGCAGTCCAGGTTCCATCCTCCCGGATCAAGGGGGTGGCAAAATGATTGTTCATCTGCCTGCCTCCGGAGAAGGGATCATTGTCTGAATCGGAATACATCTGTCCGAAAAATTCATAGACCGAACAGATGCCCAGAGAAAACATGATGGTCTGGTCGCGATAATACCCCGAACGGAAATCACCGGGCTGAATATAATGTGAAAGCGCTACCTGGGGTATTTCCTTTCCATCCCCGAAAATGCCAAACTTCCCTTTTCCGCTGAGTACATCTTTGCGGCCAAGAATACTGACTTCACGGCTTACCAGCGAAATCCAGTAATCCTTCAAAATCCTTGCCTCCATCGTGTCGCCGGCAATGGCCGTTTCCGGACCGGCTTCCAGCAGAAGTGCATCCCTGTTCATCAGCTTGGTTTTAAAATCAGAGGCAAGATACGATTTTGGAACGTATACATTCCTTTCATCCGACCAGGAGACTCAATCTGTCCCCATGAAATTATACCGGATGGTAATTGTATAAGTTTAACAGTGGGTTAACATAATTGAGGCACCCGATTTGCTATTCTATTTTCAAATGATTAAATTTGTAAGCATAAATTACATTTTCATGAAAAAATTATTTTTTGTTTTGACCATATGCCTGCTGGGCAGCATTGCTTTTGCCCAGAATAACACCCCGGCCGAAACCAAATCCGGCCCTGTGATGACGCTCAGCAGTGATGTAGTGGATTATGGTGAAATCATGCAGAATGGTGATCCGGTGCGTAAAGTAAAATTTACCAACACGGGCACGGAACCCCTGATCATCAAAAATGCACAGGGCAGCTGCGGTTGCACCGTTCCTCTGTGGCCTAAAGAGCCGATCATGCCCGGTGAAACCAGTGAGATTGAGATACATTATGCCACAGACCGTATTGGTCAGATCATGAAGACGGTGACCATCACGACCAATGAAATAGGAGCAAACCATGTCCTCCAGGTAAAAGGAAATGTAAAACCAAAACCGGTGGATGAAACCGTTCCCACCAAACAAGCCACCCTGCTTACCCCTGCCAAAAAACCAAACAGCAACAACTAATTTATCGCCTTACTGAAAAAAAGCCTGAATGGTTTGACCATTCAGGCTTTTTTTATTGGCTTTAGCCTCATCTGCTCTCCCGGCTTCCTTCTCCAATAATCAGCCGTGAACTATCCAATATTTTCAAAGCATCATCCCTTTCGCCGGCATCCTTGATTATGGCTATTGGAATCGGCTAGCCCCAACTTACCAACTTACTAACTTACCAACTTACCAACCGACTACTGACTAACTGACTAACTGACTAACTGACTAACTTTAATCCAGGTATAACTTAAACTCCACCCTCCTGTTCGTTGCGCGGCCCTGTTGTGTTTCATTGGTGGCAATAGGCCTGGTCTGACCAAAACCTCTGGAGGAAACCCTGGCCCAGGCAAGTCCCTTGCTGATCAGGTAGTCGCGGCATGCCCTGGCTCTTTGTTCGCTGAGCCTTTTGTTGAAATCCGCGCTGCCGGTATTGTCCGTGTGTCCCGAGATCTCGATTTTATACTCCGGATAGTTTCTGAGAATTTGTGAAATCTGGTCAAGGATACGGTATGAATCGTTGTGCAAAGTAGCGCTGTTGTGCTGAAACTGAACATCCCTCATGGCTATATTCAGTACCTCTTTGTCTTCCTGTTTGATTTCCGGGCATCCCCGGTTGGAGGCGGGCCCAAAGGTATTGGGACAACGGTCATCACCATCATCGACTCCATCACCGTCGGTATCGGGACAACCGTTTTTGGTTTTTCCTGCCACGTTAGGGCATTTATCTACCCGGTCGGCAACTCCATCCCCATCCTTATCCGGACAACCGCGTGCGGAAGGAGAGCCGGCGACCGTAGGACAATCATCCTGATCATCAATGACACCATCGTTGTCGGTATCGGTCGAAGGGCATCCCCTGTTTAATTTTGTTCCTGCCAGGTTTGGACAATCGTCGTCCTTATCAGCGACTCCATCCCCATCGCTGTCCGGGCAGCCCCGCAACGCTTTGACACCGGGTATTTCAGGGCAAAGGTCATTGGGATCTTCAATACCATCCCCATCGGTATCAGGACAACCGGCAAATTGTTTTAGGCCCGGCTTATTTGGACAAAGATCCAGGTCATCCGGTATACCATCCCCATCCGAATCCTTGACCTCAGGCATTTTCTTTTCCTCTTTCTTGGCGGCTCCCTTGCCGAAATAATGTATAAAACCTATGGAAAACTGGTTGTTATTGCGCTGATCCGAGAGGGACAAACGGAATTCGGCCTGCAAGTTGACATAGGTGGTCCTGGCTATTTTTACATCAAGGCCGGCTCCCATCGGCAGCTGTACATTAAAGGTGTCCAGGTTTTCGGTGTTGACCCCAGCCCCACCCAGAAGGTAGGGGCGCAACGTTCCTTTTTTTGAATTGAAGCGGTATTGAAGCTGGGCATCCAGCTCTCCAAATGTGATGTTATCCGACTGGTCATTGATGCTGAATACTCCTATCCTTGCAGGAATATAAAGACGCAGGTTGTCCGTGAAGTTTCTCAAATAACCAACTTCAAATCCGCTGTTGAATTCACGGAAAGAACCAAAATTGGACAGAGATCCTGCATTGGGGCTTTTATAATCAATGAAAGCACGTTTGAAGCTGATTCCGTTGACTGCAGTCCCGGCCGGTAAAGGTGCGGTTTGCTCCTGGGACAGCGTGTCCTGGCCAATCAATGTTGATGCGCCTGTCATAAGGATAAACAGAAATACAACATTTTTCATAAGTAGATTTTTTAAGTTGTTGATAGCCAATGTATAAACGTATGTTTCCGGTAAACCAGTCAAATGTACATCGAATTTTTTATATGTAGAATATCCTTAATGCAAAAAATATTGGTATTCAGTACTATTTTGAATTAATAAAAAATGAAATGTATTCGGAGATCAACCACCCGCCAATTCTTCAAAGAAACCGGTATCCATATCCTTTCTTACATTATCCCAGTCAAAATAACGGCCGTTCATGGCAATATAAACTCCGGGGCGCAGGGTCTGTACAAATGCCAGTGCGGCCCCGAGATTGAAAAAACCGTCGGATGAATTGCCAAACGCATAAGGGATCATGGCCCCCGTAAGGATGATGGTTTTGCCCTTGATCCCCGCCCGGGCAATTTCTGACGCGGTAGCTACCATCCGGTCCGTGCCATGGGTGATGATGATCCTTCGATGCGGGCTTCTTTTGCAGTTATGAATGATGATGCTCCGGTCTGCATCGGTAAGATCCAGGCTGTCCACCATCATCAGGGTTTTGATATCGATATCCAGTTTGCAGCGCCCCCGGGCAAACATCTGTTTGAGGTGGGTATCCTTAAAATACAACTCACCGGTGATCAGATTGTATTCCTTGTCAAAAGTTCCGCCGGTCACAAACACCTGGATGGTTTCCATACCGCAAAGATAAACACCCTGCCCGCAGGACATGATTTGCGGCAGGCTTATCTTTACATGTGCCCTGTAAGTTGCAAACATACTTGTTGCTGGCCATTCTGATCGCCAAATCGCCAGGCTTAATTGCACAGGATCCTGAGTCTGTGAATCCGATGATGGGGATGGTGGATGTACAACAATACGACCTGGAACTCTGGATTCATCCGGGTGATACCGCCATCCTTGGAAAAACAACCATCGACCTTCTCATTATCAAGCCCCTGAAAACACTCATCCTTCAATTCAAAGATCTGCGGATCACCTCCCTCGTGTCCAATTCAGGGAAAATAAAATATAATCATGACGGAAAACAAATTTTTATCCGTACACGGAATCATTTAAAAGCAGGCAGATCCATCCGGCTTGAGCTTGAATATGAAGGGAAACCCACTGATGGCCTGATCATGAGACAAAACGAAACCCGGTACACGGTCTTTGCCGATAACTGGGCCAGTCGTGCACGCAACTGGTTTCCTTCTGTGGACCACCCTTCAGATAAAGCCCGTTTTCATGTTACAGTTCATACGGCTGATCCATTAAAGGTCATTGCCAACGGAGTTAAAATCAATGAATCCAACCTGGACGGACAAAAAACGATTATTTATCACATGAATCATCCCATTCCAACCTATTGCATGGTGATCGGGCTGGCAGAGATGAGCCTTGCCGGAGAACAGACAGCGGGTGGGATCCCGGTATATTATTATACCTATCGGGAGGACAGTGCCCATGCCCGGGAAAACTTTAAACGGGTAGCCGACATGGTTCATTTTTATGACAGCCTTATCGGGCCTTACCCATATGACCGGTTGTCGCTCGTCCAATCCAGCACCCGCTTTGGAGGTATGGAAAACAGCAGCGCCATTTTCCTCGCAGACCAGGGCCCTGTCTACCGAAGAAGTTCAAATCCGGAAGGTATTCTGGCCCATGAGATTGCCCATCAGTGGTTTGGAGACGCGGTCACCCCATCTTCCTGGGCCGACCTTTGGCTCAGCGAAGGGTTCGCAACCTATTTTTCCGCTTTGTATTTTGAAGCCCGTGATGGTAAAACCAAATTTGACTCCATTTTAAACCGGACCCGGTCAGAATACTTACGCCGGTCACCTAAAAAAAACCCTGTAATTTATGACGGATACCCCCATCTCTTCCAGATGATGAATGCGGAAAACTACCAGAAAGGAGGATTGTTTCTCCATGCCCTGAGGCAGGTTATGGGTGATGCCCCCTTCTTTTCCACCATCCGGAAGTATTACGCCCTATATGCACACCGGAATGCAAGCACGGCGGATTTTCAGGTCCTGGCGGAGGCGGAAATCCGTAAAAACCTGGACGATCTCTTCACGATCTGGTTGCGACATCCCGGCCTTCCTGAATAGAAAAGGGATAAAAAAACGGGAATCTGTTTCCACAGATCCCCGTTCGGTTTTTTTAACGGATATAAATCGTTCAGACCGGCGCTTCATTTTTGACAAGGAGCTGGAATCCATTGCCATGTATGTTCACGATCTCGAGGTCCGGATCGTCTTTGAGGTATTTACGCAATTTAGTGACAAAGACATCCATGCTCCGGGCCGTGAAATAGTTGTCTTCTCCCCAGATTTTGGTCAGGGCTTCAGAGCGGGCGAGCACGTCGTTTTTGTACATGCAAAACATACGGAGCAAATGCGCTTCCTTGGGAGATAGCTTGTCCTTTTTATTGGTCACCGTATGGACCAGCAGGCGAAGCGGATAATTAAAATGGTACTTACCGATCGTGAATTCTTTGATCTCTTCCCTGGGATCCGCAGCTTTTTTGCTGCGCTTCAGAATAGCCTGGATCCGGTATAACAATTCTTCGGAATTGAACGGTTTAGAGATATAGTCATCGGCCCCGGTTTTGAACCCTTCCAGGATATCCTGTTTCAGGGTCTTGGCAGTAAGGAAGACAATAGGCATTTCCGGGTCTTTCTGCCTGACTTCTCTGGCAAGGGTGAATCCATCTTTTTTGGGCATCATCACATCGAAGATGCAAAGATCAAAATGGTCCTTTCTGAAAGCTTCATAACCTTCCTGCCCATCCGTAGCCAGCGTCACTTCAAAATCGTGCATTTCTAGATATGACCTGAGCACATCGCCAAAGTTTTGATCATCTTCAACCAACAGGATCTTATTGTTCGTTTTTACCATAGAGGATTAGAATTTTGTATACAATGTTAACGTTAAAACCATTGAATTAATTTTAACAAAAAGTGAAATTTTAACAATTTTTGCCTGAAATAATTCATATCATAAATAAATATTATTTAATGAATTGTAATTCAATATTTTAAATAAAATAACCTCATTACCGTCCTGGTCAGGGTTCAGATGAGTCATTCAGGACTACAGACTTTTATTTTGATATTTTGGAAAGTACAATATAAAATTACTTCCTTTTCCCAGGGTGCTTTTCACCTGGATATTGCCCTGATGAGCGTCCACCATGACTTTTACATAACTTAATCCCAGGCCGAATCCTTTCACATCGTGCAGATTTCCGGTACTGACCCGGTAAAATTTCTCAAAAATGTACTTTTGATTTTCCCGGCTGATGCCAATTCCTTTGTCTTCAATGGAAATCTCGATCCCCTGAAGGATGTTTCGCGTGGTGACGCGGATGTCCGGTGAGTCCGGGGAATATTTGTTGGCATTGTCCAGCAGGTTGTAAAGGATATTGCTGATGTGGGTCAGGTCGCCTTCGATGACGGGGTCTTTGGCTTCCAGGTTCATTTTTAAATCGCCTTTTTTCCCTTTGATCTGCAGGTTGACGTTTTCAGAAATATTTTGCAGCAGTTCATGGACGTTGATTTCAGAAAGTTTTAGCTGCAAATCCTTTTTCTCCAGCTGAGCCAATTGCAATACTTTCTCAACCTGCCCGAGCATGCGCGCATTTTCCTGCTTGATGATCCTTGTAAACCGCTGGACTTTCTCCTGGTTGGAAATGATGGAAGGATTGTTGATGGAATCGGTGGCCAGGGAGATGGTCGCTATCGGGGTCTTGAATTCATGAGTCATGTTGTTGATGAAATCATTTTTCATATCCGATATCTTTTTCTGGCGCTGAATGATATAGATGGTATAAGCGAAGCAGACCAGGATCAGCGATGTAAAAAGGAGGGAACCCACCGCTGCGGGTATCAGGTTCTTCCAAATGATCTTGTTGCGGTGGGGCAGGTACAAAAAAAGCCTGCCGGAGCCCTTGCTGTTTCTGTCAAAGAGGTTGATTTTATAAGGCGTATAATAAAGGCCCGATTTGATGCCTGTGCGGGAGAGAGACGACTTGAGCGAAGTGACTGTAAAAAAATTGTCGACCACAACAAAACCCGAATCTCGGTTGGAATATATGCCGTAGTGGTATTCGGGACGGTTACCCAGTTTATGCACTGCCCTTTTCAACAGGGAATCTATAAACAGGAATCCCGCCCGTCCATCCAGCCGTTCAATAATGCCCTGGTTCATAAATTCCGTAATGAGTTTCTGGCTTTCGGCAGGAGGCAGGTCGGCCAGGGGCTCCAGGTTCCGGTTGTCCCTCCGTTCCACTTCATCAATCACACTGACTAGGGCCTGGTTGACTTCACGGTCAAACTGGTTTTCCTGCTCCCTCAGGGTGAGCCTGATCCAGTACATCTGGAGCAGGATGGACCCCAGCAGGGCGATTCCCATGGAAATTATGATCAACCAAATGGTTCTTTTGGTCATTTCAGGCCCGACAGGTTTTTTAAATGAATAATCTCTCCGGTCATGAACCGAATGCCTGCAGGCAAACGGTTTGAAACGTCCGCAAAAATACGGTTAATTATTTCAGGGCAAGCCGGACCGTTATGCCACCTTTAGCCGTCGTAATGGGAAAGGATTCCTGCACTGCCGGGATGATCCGGTTGTAATCAAAAAAGAGCCGCAAGGTCACCCGGTCATTCACTTCGTAATCGGCTGCGTTGGCAATGCGAAGCATTTTTGCCCCACGGGTGGGAACGCTCTGGTCCTGGTCGAGTACCCGGTTGTTGGTAAGGTCATCCCGGAAGCTAAAATCAAACTTCAGGTTAAGGTCATTGCCTTTTTTGGCCTGATTGCCGGTTCTGCCGCGGGCATCAGGAGTTTGGTTGTCGGTGGGAGCCGGGGTCCTGGTCCGCTGCGGCGCCTTTTTGCCGAAAGGCATGACTACGTTTTTAATCCGCCAGCCAAATCCCAGGGTGATCTCCTTTGAATTTTGTTCGATGAGCTGATAATCGATCATATTGAGCTGGAGACTTCGTTGAATCGTATAATCAAAGTTCAACTGCAGATCCGACAGGGTTTTAATATCGATCCCGATGAGCGGGTTGAATGACTCCGTCATGACTACATTGGGGATTTCGATCCGTGAATAATAATCAGCAGTCAGGGCCTTGGTACGGTAAACCGAATCCGGATCATAAAACACATCCGAGTTAAACTGATTCACCAGGAGCCGGGAAGTATAACCGTGCCGGATGCTTGCACCGGATAAAAATGTTTTCAGAAACGGAAGTTTATGCAGGCCGTTATAAGTCAGTTGCCAGTTGGGCCTGGGATTGGTCTTAAATACATCCAGGCCGGCATTCTGAGGGTCAAGTCCGGTATACGTGGCGATGAAAGCGGGGATGATCACCTGCTGGTTTTTCCTGCCGAAGCCTTCTTTATAACCTTCATTCAGGGGGTGTTCGCCGGCACCGGGTTTATTGGGCTGGCGTTCTGAGAATATGGCCCTGTTCCGCTCAAACTGCGCGTAAAGGCTGTCCACATTTTTGCCAAATAGGGTGTTGATGCCCAGATAGGAAATATTAAAAGAGCCTACTTCCGTAGGGGTAAGATGTTTGAAGCCTCCGCCCAGTCCGTCGTTTTTAAAAAACTCGAGATAATTGCGCGTGTAATTTTTGTTGAGCGACAGTTCAATGTTGAAATCATTGAATGGTTCAATGGTCAGGCGGGCATCCAGGGTCTGGGTGTAATTTCTAGAGAATTGTTGGTTCAGCCGGATGTCGTCGGTGATCAAACCTTTTTGGGCTATTTCTTCCAGCCAGGTCTGGCTCGGGTCCATGCCCAGAACATAAGCCCACCCCGGTTCGGCAAAACCATTGCTGAGGCCAAGGTATTTAGGGAGGGATCGGAAACCCGGAACCAGGGAAGCCAGGTTTTCATTGTAAGTGAGTCTCCCACGCCGCAAACTCATCAAGGGCCGGACCAATGCCCTTTCAATCCATGAAGGTTGTTTTTCCGCTTTTTCCCTGGTATTCCGGTCGGGCTGGGAGGATGGATCTGCGGGGGCATTTCTGTCCCGGGTGCGGGCCGGTTGTCCCTGATTGGAGGGGGGTTGATTGATTTTCTGCAAATAACCCCATTTTTCATATAAGGCGTCGAAATTCAGATTGGCAGACAACTGCCTCGTCTGACTGTTCTGGATGACATTGCCCAGAAAATCCACTACGTTTTCTGATCCTGCCAGCCAGGCAAAGGTGCCTGTACCCTGGGCGGTCACCTGGATCCAGTCCATCAACGGGATGTGTCGGGTGGGCAGGTTATAACTCGCGTTGTAGTTATGCATGTAGTTTTTAGGCCTTCCCAGGCTGCGGATATTGTCCCAAATGACTTCTTTATTTCTTTTTGGGTCATAGTTCGGATCCAGCCTGCCCAGGCTGTCCATCACGGCCAGCTCATCGATGGCTGAATTGTTGGATGCATTGAAAGAAAATTTAAAAGACTGGGTCAGGTCCCATTGAAGATTGTATTTCCTGTCCCAGAAGAATAATTTGGTGATGGCCCGGCCATACTCCGGGGTTGAAAACCGGAAAGCCCGGGTCCCGTATCGCCGGTCCAGGCCGGTCGAAAAAGAAAAACTATTGGGCAACGGATTGATATTAAACTGGGTAAACCAACGCACCAGTTTGTCATTTTTAACCAGCCTCCGGAAAGGGGTCAGGTATTTCGCCTGCCTGGCAAAATTGTAATTAAAGCCACCCTTGTATACATTTTCCTGGTCTTTCTCTACAATGGGATCGTGGTTGGTGGTTTGGGTGAACGAATAGTTGAAGTTGAAATTGGATATGTCCCAGGGCGCGGGTTTGCTGTCCCCGGTCCTTTCTTTGCGCACGTTGGTAAAATTGTAACTTCGGATGGATTCGTAATCCTGGGCCTGCTTGCGTATGGAATCCTTTTCGGTACTGTTGCGTGCTTCCAGTAATTTGTCTTTCAGTTTGATATCCAGGTCATAGGGATCAAATTTCGGAGCGCTGGCATTCACGCTGAGTTGGGTGTAAAACGGGATCTTGATCCCCCACTTTGAAGGTAAAAATTTACCCAGTTCCAGGTTGGAATTGATATCAAATTGTTTGAGGTCCTCCTGTCGCCGTTCCAGTACTTTCTGATCCAGGGCTCCCCATCCAATGGAGTTCATGTTGCCGCTGATGGAAAGGTCTCCGAGATCAGCCAATTGGAGATCCAGCCTTCCAATGGCCCCGTATCCCCCCTGTTCGTTGAGCCCGTTTAACCGCAATTCGTTGAACCAAACATCCGCCTCATGCTGCCGGGCGCTCCGCACCGGGAAGCGCATTCCGAGCATGACCTGTTTTACCTTGCCGAGGGTGGGATTGCCCACAATGGCAATGATCCGTTCCGGGTTTTCCGGATCGGGAATGGCATATTCAAGATCCAGCGGGGCATTGTTTGCATTTCTTTCCTTTTTCAATTCCACCAAAGCCTGGAGGCTCAGATCCAACTCGTTTTCCGTCTTCCAGATTTCCGTGGATTCCCTTCCGGGGATCACCTGGTCCCTTTTGCTGAGGCGGGTGGGTATGCGGTATTCATAATAATTGCTGGTAAAATCGCTTCCAATCCGGAGGAAGGTAGTAAACTCTTCCGTACCCAGGTCCTCCGGGGAGTCGGCATGGACAAACATGCGGATGCGCTCGTAGTTGCGCATGTCCATGCGTATGGGTTTATAAACGGCACATCCGCAGCCCCCTTTCAGTTCTTTCACAGAAAGCGCAATGGATTGTTCGTTTTGCAACAGGTTGGGGAAGGGGCCGATCGAGTTTTCCCGCTGGATCCCGGCAGGCACCACATAAGGGATCGGAAAGCGCTGGCTGTTTTCTTCGATATTGACGTCATTGACATCAAATTTGAAACTGTTGTCGATGTCATCACTGGCACAAAGCGGCAGCCGGTACCTCCGCCATTGGTTTCTTACCATGTCGATGGAATTCATCCTCAGGGTCACAGACTGGTCGAAATCGGCCATATACATCCGGATGAAACGGATGTTCCGCAGTCCGCTGATACTTCCGACCGTGGTATCCGGGCTTTCCAACGGAATTTTTACCCTGTACCAAATCCTTCCTCCCGGGCCGGCAATGGTGTCCGTAATGTATTTATTGATCGCCATGCCGCCGGCATTATCCGGATACATGGGCACACGGTACTCATAATAGGCTTCACTCTGGTCGAAGGCATTGTCGTCATTGATGTCTTCCGATTCCGGGATCTGGGTATAATTTTTAGCTTCCGTGCCCGACAGTTCGGTAAAACTGCTGTTGCCCTGGGGATTGTTCCAATCTTTATAGCGGGTATAGATGTTATCGGTATTCGTAAATGACTCGTCATTAAAATATTTATAGTTGTCGTTGGCCGGGTCTTCCCGGATGCGTTCGTAAATCAGCGGGTTCAGGGACTGCACTTTTTGAAGGTATTCCGCGTAATAGCGCCTTTCTCCGTCATCGTCCAGCCCGTCAAAACCAAGGTCCTGCTGTTTCAGGATATCCGGGTCGTTGTTGTGCGCTCGGGTGATGGCTTGCACCAGGGGGATGCGGCCCCAGGCCGTCGAATCGATACGGGTCATGTTTTTGGTGGTCGGCAGTCCGTTTTCAAAATACATGAGCCCGTCCTTCATGATGTCTTCCGAAATGTCCCCCAGGTTGATATAAAGGTTTCCACCCGTGGTGACAGGAGATCCATCGGCTTTCGGCATAAACGGGTTGAGAACCCAGAATTCAATGGTTTCGATATTGGCCGCTTCAAAATCGGTATTGTAAAGTCCCCGCTGGATACCCCCCCACCGCGATCTGGGGTTAAGCAGTTTTCCATTTTGGTCCAGCCCCGCCGAATAAGGAGTACCGCCCGGAACATCAAAATTATAAGGACCCCGTTCATGTGGATTAAAATGCATGTTGAAGGTGTACAATTCGGTATTGAGGCCGGGTCCGATGTTCCGGTTTGGAAACAATTCGGTGATGGAAATGGCTACCGAATAAGCATCCTCATTGCCACCCCTCACCCTTCGGTCAATCCGGTACCAGCTGAGTTTTGCCCGGTTGACGAGAGGGAAAGTGGTATTCGAATTTTGAGGAGCGGATTCCCTGAACCTCCGCCCGCCGGGTGTACTGGCCGGAAACCACTGGTTGATCGGGATGCCCAGGTCCTGGCTGCTAGTGCTGCCTTCAAAGTCATCTATATATGCGGTGCCTCCTTTGTCCTTGCCCTGGTTGATCGCTCTGGAGTGTCCGGGTCTCAATGCGGCTGCTTCACCCAGGAAAGATATTTTGGAATTCTCCTTCGTGGACAACAATGGAAGACGGTCCAGCAACCGGGTAATCCAGGGCGCATCATTGTTATAGACCAGGTCCAGGCCATAAATTCCGTTGTTGATCGGATCTTCACCGACGTTTACTTTCTGGGTATATGGCCTTTCAAACAACCGCATCACGGTACCGCCCAGCGACAGGTGTTTATTGAATTCATATTCACCCCGGATCCCGAACATGGTCCTGTTGTTATTGAACCCAAACAGGGAATTGTCTTCATAATCGATGGACACCGGCACTCCGGAACTCAGAATGGCCGGATCGGTCACCCTCACCCGACCGGTCTGATAATCGATCTCGTATTGATTGGGGGACAATTCCTGCGCACCGGCTTTCACCCGAACGGAACCCTGGGGGATATTGAATGAATTGAGCGCCACATCCCCTCCGCTCGACGATTTATACTCCCCCCGTATGATATACCGGTTTGCTTCAGGAAAATTGAGGGAAGCGGCCTTGGTGGAATCGTACAATTGCTGGAATACATATTTTTTTCTCAGATCGGGATCCGATATTTTTTTACCCAGGCTCTCCCCGAAAGGCTCAAGCACCGGAAACATCATTCTCCCGTTCTGCGGATCGATGGTCAATCCGGGTACGAAATCGAATACACCATCGGGAAAAGGGTCTCTTTGTTTATTGAGTTTATCGAGGTTGAGCAGGTTGAGGAGTGGAATGCTTTTAAGTTCCGTTTCGGGCAGAAAACGTTTTTCACCAGCACCCGGATCATCAAATAAGACATCCAGTTTAAAATCCTCTTCACTGATGCCAAAAGACCTCAGGGAATAAAAGTTTTTCATCATCAGGTCCCAGATGGGGATATCCACCCGGTTTGAGCGGGGTTTCACCAGTTTGGTCACGATGACGTTGAGCGAATCGGGAGCCACCTCCTGGGTAAATTCCCCCACTTTGTAGGCCTTTCCGTTAAATGTGTATTTATAAGAAATGGCCACGATGTCACTGGGCCGCACGACCCTCCGGAAAGATATAAATCCGAGGTCGGGATGAACAGTGTATTCCCGCTGGTCCAGCAACTTCCCCTTAAACACCTCAAAATCCCGGCCGATGGCAAAATTGAAAGGGGGGCGCTGCAGTCCGCTGACCACCTTGTCTGTCTGCCGGAGGTTTGGATCGCTGATGAACTGCTGGTAAATCCGGTTGGTGCCGTTGGTTGGCAGTTTCTGGTTGGTGGTCATGTCGATGATAGGCGTCACGCCCATCCGCCAGAAGTCCGGATCGGGATTGTTCATCCGGTCATATTCCCCAAGGTCAGAGAAAGCGACCACCTGCCTGAGGTTATTGATATCCCTGGGGTCGGGGCTGATCCAGACCTGGATGCTGTTGAGGTCAATCTTCGCCAGGGTGCTGATATACGGCAACCGGATCATGGCCCCTTCAAACGTATTCCTGAAATAATGGCCCAGGAGATAATGCTGGTTTTCATCGTATTCGTCACCCGGGATTTCAAAATCCTGTAGGAGGGCACCACCCTGCAGGTTGATCCGTTGCTGTTGGGTTCTCGATTGGGAAGCTATACCGGTAAGTCGGAGATGGCCAAACTGAGTTTCCGCTTTGACCCCGAAGAGTTTTTGAGCCCCCTGGATCAAACTGGTCCTCAAAGGAAGGCTGACATCACCTGCATCAATTTTTTTGATGATTTCGTCTTCACTGAACTGATCACTGTTGTAATTCAGTTTCATGACATTGTCGAAATCAAAAGTGGCCTGGCTGTTGTAACTGGTGTTGAGGTTGAGTTTTTCACCAATCTTGCCCTGGAGGTTCATCTGGATGTTCATGTCAAAGTCAAAATTGGTCTGCCTTTGTTGCCTGATGGTCAGGGAAGGGTTTTTTACATTCTGATAATTTGCTCCGAACGTGAGATCGACGTTGCCCTGGGGTTTGATTTCAACCGTATTGCCTCCAAACAAGCGGTCGATCAGTGTTTTCTTCACATCAATTTTCTCCACGGGGTCCCTGCCGGTGGTCTGACGCCCGGAAGAACTTCCGGCGAGTTCGTTGAAATAATCCTGCTGAAGCTGTTTGTTTTTGTACCGCACATATTCCTCAAAGGTCATGGAACTGGTACTGATGTATTCGGAACCGATCCGTTCGGTCAGGATGTACCGGTTGGACTCCGGATCATACCGAACTTCTTTTTCTAAGGATGACGGGTCCCGGAGATCGATGGGGTCCTTTTTATCCTGGGGAAGGCGGATTTTCTGAGCGGGGGTGGTATCCCGAATCTGCGTTAAACTTTCCTTAATGTTTGCGGGGTAAGACGGAATAGCGGCCGTCAATGAATTTATAAAACCTGAGACAATACAAATACTTGAAAACCCAAGTAGAAATGACTTCATTTTAATGGTTAAGTGATATCTCCCCGCGGGCATATCGAATTTACAATGATCAGAGGTTGATGCGTCCACAACTGTCAGCGGTGAAATTAACAATAACTTTCTAATTTAAAAATAGTTACGCATTAATTCCTACATTAATATGACCCCCTAATGTTCAGGATGACAATTGTTTCAAGGCCTGCTTTATTAACTCCTCCACGCTTTGGATGGCTTGCTTCTGGAGGATCCCGGCAATCACCTGCTGGCTTTTCTGCCTTTGGAATCCCAATGCAATCAATGCAGATAACGATTCAGCCTGCAAAGTATTGTGATACACCGGACCGGCACCGGCCGATTTGGAGTCACCTTCCCTGCCAACCTTGTCTTTGAGATCCAGTATGATTCGTTTGGCAGTTTTTTCACCAATGCCTTTGATGGCTTTGAAGGTAAGGTCATCTTCACGCAGGATAGCCGATTTGATGGCATCCGGCGTGAGGGCAGAAAGGATCAACTGCGCTGTCCCAGTGCCAATACCGTTTACGGAGATCAGTTGAAGGAAAAGTTGCTTTTCATCCAGTTGGGCAAAACCGTAGAGGACATGAGCATCTTCCTTAACGGCCAGATGAGTGTATAAAAGCACCTCTTCTTTTTTGTCAATCTGGCTATATGTATGCAGGCTGATGTGCACGTGGTACCCTACCCCATGGCAGTCGACCACGGCAAGGGTAGGATGAACCACAGACAGTTTCCCTTTTAGATAATAATACATATAATAATTTTATATATAAATTTAGCCGGCGCAAATTTTGCAAATATTATTGAAACTGGGTGAGGAAAATTCCCAGGGCATTTATATTCAAGGAAGTCTCATTCGCCGGGAGACTGAAATACCGGATATCCGAAAGCCGCTCTTCCCAGTTACGAATGTTTAGAACGGGACGTGCCTAAATTGCCAAACACACCAAGGGGCGATTCATCATCATGCAACACTCCGGATTGACTAAATTTGGTCCAACAATCCTTAATCACCATCATAAATGCGCCATAGTTTTTTTTGCATTGATGCTCATACCTGCGGCAATCCGGTCAGGCTGGTTGCAGGCGGCGGGCCCATGCTCATCGGAAATACCATGAGCGAAAAAAGGCAGCATTTCCTCCGTGAGTTTGATTGGATCAGGCAGGGGCTGATGTTTGAACCCCGGGGACACGATATGATGAGCGGAAGTATACTCTACCCTCCCCATGACCCGGCCAATGACTTTGCAGTCCTCTTCATCGAAACCTCCGGTTGCCTGCCCATGTGCGGCCACGGTACGATCGGAACCATCACCATTGCCATCGAACATGGCCTCATCCGGCCCAGGACACCCGGAAAACTAAGAATGGAAGCCCCGGCCGGCCTGGTCCTTATCGAATACGTCCAGGCAGGCGCTCAGGTAAAATCCGTGAAACTTACCAACGTGCCCGCTTACCTGGAAGCCACCGGCCTTGAGGTCGAGTGCCCCGGGCTGGGCCTGCTCCATGTGGATATAGCTTATGGCGGAAACTACTACGCCATCGTAGATGAACAGGCCAATTTTAAAGGCATTGATCATTACACGGCCGGGCAATTGATCCAGTGGAGCCCGGTGCTCCGTCAGCGGATCAACGAAATTCACACCCCAGTTCATCCTTCAGATCCGACGATCGGTAAAGTTTCGCATATCCTCTGGACAGGTAAACCAAAGTCGGAAAAAGCGCATGCTCGCAATGCGGTCTTTTATGGAGAAAAAGCCATTGACCGGTCCCCTTGCGGTACAGGAACTTCGGCCAGGATGGCCCAGTGGGCGGCACAGGGCAAGCTAAAAAAGGGAGATTCTTTTGTGCACGAAAGCATCATTTACAGCACCTTCACCGGCAAGGTGGAAGCCTCTATCGATTATCATGGAAGGCAGGCCATTATACCCAGCATTGAAGGATGGGCCAAGGTCACCGGATATAATACCATTTTTATAGATGATGATGATCCTTATGCCCATGGTTTTCAGGTTTTGTAGTTTTGCAGGATGCGGGTTTGTGTGATCGGAGGAGGCATTATTGGGATGTTCAGCGCTTGGTACCTGGTCCGGTCCGGACTCGATGTCTGCCTGATCGACCGGTATGATTTTAACGAAGGCGCATCGCACGGCAACGCCGGCATGATTTGCCCGAGCCATTTTACCCCCCTCGCTGCACCCGGGGTGATCCGGCAAAGCCTTAAATGGATGTTCGATTCCGGTAGTCCATTTTACATCAAACCCAGGCTGGATCCGGAATTTATACGCTGGGGCCTCCGGTTTTTCCAGAGGGCCAACGCAAACCATGTCAAGGCCAGCATTGGACCACTGTCGGCCCTCCTTGAATGGTCATCCTTTCTCTATAGGGAACTTGCTGAGCAGGGAATGGACATGTCCCTTTGTCAAAAGGGCATTATCATGGCCTGCAAGGGCAAGCACGCCCTGGATGAAGAAATCCGTGTAGCAAATCGTGCTGCCGGGCTGGGTATACGCACCCGGATCCTATCCTCAGCAGAGATCCATAATCTGAATCCCGGAGTCCGGTTTGAATTGGCAGGGGGAGTACATTACCTGGATGACATGCACCTGATCCCTGAAAAGCTGATTCTAAGCCTAAAGGCAGGATTGTCCGGAAAGGTGGAATGGCTTCCCGGACGTGAAGTCACCGGTTTCCAACGCGAATCCAATCAACTGGACCGCGTGTTAACCACTAAAGGGGAAGTCCTGGCAGACCTTTTTGTGCTTGCCGGCGGAGCATGGTCTGGTAAACTGGCCAGGATGGCCGGAGAAAATATCGCCATCGAAGCCGGTAAAGGGTATAATATTACAATCCCCGTTGCGAAACCTCAACTCGTCACACCCCTCATCCTGGTCGAAGACCGTGTGGCCGTCACACCAATGGACCAGGCGCTCCGGCTTGGAGGCACAATGGAATTGAGTGGGATAAACGATCGGGTCCTGACCGCCCGGGTAAACGGGATCCTCAAGGCCATTGAAACATGCATGCCGGATTACGGAATGGACCTGACCCGTAAGATAGAACCCTGGTTTGGATTCAGGCCACTCACTCCCACAGGTTTACCGGTCATTTCCCAACTCGGGGGTCTCCGGAATGCTTATATTAATGCCGGACATGGCATGCTCGGCCTTTCCCTGGCTCCGGCCAGCGGGAAACTGATAAACCAAATGATCTCGGATCACGTTAGAGGATCATCATGAACCGGGAAGCGTTTAAACTGGTGCAGCCCACCATCCCTGAGTTGCCGGGTATTTATAAATTCCTGGATGAAAAAGGGACGATCCTCTATGTGGGCAAAGCAAAGAACCTGCTCAAAAGGACATCGTCGTATTTCCTGGATTCGAAAAGCCACAGTTTTAAAACCGTGACCATGATCCGACATGCTGTCCGGCTTGACTTCCTGGTGGTGGAAACGGAACACGATGCCCTCCTGCTGGAGAGCACCCTGATCAAAAAAAACCAACCCCGGTACAATGTCAGCCTGAAAGACGGCCGGTCCTTTGCCTTCATTTGTATCAAAAAAGAAAACTTTCCCCGCATTTTTTTTACCCGCAAGGTCTTTCGCGACGGTTCCGAATATTTCGGACCCTACACCTCGAAATACAAAGCGGAAATCGTCCTCGATTTTGTAAAATCCCTCTTTCCGCTCCGCAATTGCACCCTCAATCTCACTGAGGAAAACATCAAAAAACACAAATTCAAAGTCTGTCTGGAATATCATGTCAAAAACTGCCTGGGTCCCTGCGAAGGTTATGAAACCAAGGCAGATTACGATGACCGGATCCGCCAGATACGCAATATCTTAAATGGTAATTTTACAGATGTCACCACCTACCTGCAGGAGCAGATGGGACGCTGCGCGTCAGAGCTGGATTTTGAATCCGCCCTGTCTTACAAGATACGGCTGGATGCGTTCAACGATTACCAGGCCAAGTCTATGGTCGTCCACCCTGCCATAGGCGATGTAGACGTATTCAGCATCGAACTGGAGGATCATGAAGCTACCGTCAATTACCTGAGGATCATCAGGGGCGCACTGATCAATTCCCATACTTTTGAGCTCGAAAAAAACCTGGACCAGGACCCGGAGATGATCCTCGGGTATGCCATCCTCGAATGCCGGGAGCTTTTTTCGAGCATCGCCGACGAGATCATCGTGCCTTATGCCGTAGACCTTCCCGGGGAGGGTTTAAAAATCACGGTGCCTCAGCGGGGAGACAAGAAAAAACTCCTGGAACTTTCAGAAAAAAACCTCCGGTACTACATCCTGGCAAAAAAAAGCGAGATCGCCACGCATACCACCAAACCCATTGCCGTGCAGCGGATACTCAATACGCTCCGCATTGATCTTCGTATGGAAAAGGACCCGGTGCACATTGAGTGTTTTGACAACAGCAATATCCAGGGCAGCAATCCGGTAGCGGCCTGTGTGGTATTCAAAAACGCGAAACCCTCCAAAAACGATTACCGGCACTACAACGTCAAGTCCGTGGAAGGGCCCAATGATTTTGCATCCATGTCTGAAATCGTCTACCGGCGCTATAAAAGGCTGCAGGATGAAAACAAACCTTTGCCCGACCTGGTGGTCATCGACGGAGGCAAAGGCCAACTCAGTGCGGCAATGGAAAGTATGGTGCGGCTGGGCCTTGAAAATAAAGTCAAGGTGGTTGGCATAGCCAAAAGGCTGGAAGAAATCTATTTTCCCAACGATCCGGTACCGCTTTATATCAACAAAAAATCCGAATCCCTCAAAGTGATCCAGAAAATCAGGAACGAGGCCCATCGTTTCGCCATCCTTTTCCACCGTGACCAGCGATCGCGTTCCTTCTTAAGCACCGGACTGACCGACATTCCCGGCATTGCCAAAAAATCAGCTGAAACCCTGCTCAAACACTTCGGGTCCATGGCCAGGGTACAGGAGGCCAGCCCAGAGGAATTGGCCCCCCTGATCGGTCGTAAAAAAGCAGAACAGGTATACCGCTATTTCCGGCCTCAACTACAGGAAGAAGAATAAGAAGAGGAATGCATTTTATCTTTAACGTGCGGCCCCGGAGATGCCTTAAAATATATATCTTCGCCCTGTTTTTTAATACCATAAGCGCATGTTGACTGTTGGGATTATTTCAAGTAAAGGCGACCCCAGAATTGCACTAGTACCTGAAACGGTTGATAAATACCTCAAATTACCCTGTACCCTCCTCTTCGAGAAAGGCTGTGGACAGTCGGCATCTATTCCGGATGAAGCCTTTGGGGCCAAAGTCGTCTTTGAAACCCGGTCCCAGGTTATTTCTAAAGCCGATATACTGCTCAGTCCGCTGCCTCCGGAGCCGGAGGACCTCGCGCAAATCCGGCCCGGAACGGTCCTGGTATCCATGTTTGCCCCGTTCCAGAATGCCGGCATCGCAGAACCTCTGAAAGAAAAACAACTCTCTGCCTATTCTCTGGATATGATTCCAAGGTCTACTTTGGCACAGGCCATGGATGTGCTGTCTTCGATGGCATCCATAGCCGGATATAAAGCGGTCCTCATGGCTGCCTCCCTCCTGCCCAGGTATTTCCCAATGCTGATGACGGCCAGCGGAACCATCAAACCGGCCAAGGCCCTTGTTCTGGGTGCTGGTGTGGCAGGATTGCAGGCTATTGCCACCGCAAAAAGGCTCGGCGCTGTGGTGGAGGTCTTTGATACCCGAAAGGCTGTAAAGGAAGAAGTTGAGAGCCTTGGAGCAAAATTTGTGGAAGTGGAGGGGGCAAGGGATGAAAAATCAGCCGGCGGTTATGCTGTCGAGCAAAGTGAAGAATTTTTGGCCAGGCAAAGGCAAATGGTACAGGAAAGGGCTGCAAAATCCGATGTCATCATTTGCACCGCCCAGGTCAGAGGCCGAAAGGCACCAATCCTGATCACCGCTGATACGGTCGATAAAATGCGTCCGGGTTCCGTCATTGTAGACTTAGCTTCATCCACCGGAGGCAACTGCGAAGTCACCCGGGACAAACAAACCATCAACCATCACGGCGTTACGGTCATCGGCAGCAGCCAGCTTGCGGATACGGTAGCCATTGACGCCAGTTTTCTACTGAGCAACAATTATCTGAACTTCCTCAAAATGCTGGTGAAAGAAGGAAAAATAAACCACGATGCAGGCAATGAGATCCTTCGGTCATCCTGCATCACCTCATAATATTTAACTGACCTATGTTAGACTGGATTCAAAGCCACCAACAGATTATCTACATCGTATTGCTGATGGTCTTCCTCGGAATCGAAGTGATCGGCCGGGTGCCCAGCGTACTCCACACTCCGCTGATGAGCGGGGCCAACGCCATCCACGGAGTGGTCATCATCGGCGCTATCATCGTCATGGGAAAAGCGGAGCCGGACAATTACCTGGCCCTGGTCCTCGGTTTCCTTGCAGTGATCCTTGGAGCCCTGAACGTGGCTGGAGGATTTGTGGTTACCGACCGAATGCTCGAAATGTTTAAGCAAAAGAAATCGAAATAATGGAGCTGAGTTTACTTACGATCATCTATCTTATTGCCTCCGTCACTTTTATTCTGGGGCTTAAAATGCTCTCCAGCCCGGCTTCAGCCCGGAGAGGCAACCTCATCGCCGCCACCGGCATGATCCTGGCGATCCTCGGCACTATCTTTTTCTACCGCGATGACCAGGGAAATCTTCTTCACAATTATGTCTGGATGTTCGGGGGCCTGGCTATAGGCACAAGCGCCGGATGGGTAGCCGCACGAAAAGTCAAAATGACCGCCATGCCCGAATTGGTGAGCTTATTCAATGGCATGGGAGGCGCCTGCGCAGCCCTGATCTCCCTGATTGAATTCAACCACCTCAACCACACCTCCGGTGGGCTGTCTGCGGCAGATGGGGGCATTCTCCTCATTATTTTCCTGGGGCTCATCATCGGTTCAATTTCCTTTGCCGGAAGTATGGTAGCCTGGGGCAAGCTCAACGGCAGGATCAAGGATTTTTCGTTTAAAGGACAACATTGGATCAATTTTATCATCCTGGCATTGGTCGTTTTCCTGGTGGCCTTCATCCTGATGGCAAAACCGGAAACCAGCCAGATGCTTTTCTATGTCGTTTTGTTTTTGTCCCTGCTCTATGGGTTCTTTTTTGTCATGCCGATCGGAGGAGCCGATATGCCGGTGGTCATTTCCCTGCTCAATTCATTCACCGGAGTTGCCGCAGCTTCCGGAGGTTTTCTTTATGATAACAAAGCCATGCTCACCGGCGGGATACTCGTCGGAGCGGCAGGTACCCTACTGACCATCCTGATGTGCAGAGCCATGAACCGTTCCATTTTTAATGTACTCCTTGGCAATTTCGGCGGGGGAGCGGCAGCCGCAAGCAGCGCAACGGCAGGGGGCGGCAAATCAGTGAAAGAAATCACGGCCAGCGACCTGGCCATCAATCTCAATTATTCAAAATCCGTGGTGGTGGTTCCGGGGTACGGCCTGGCCGTAGCACAAGCCCAAAAGACGGTTAAAGAACTGGAAGATGTATTGGAGGCCAATGGGGTGGAAGTGCGGTATGCCATTCACCCGGTTGCCGGCCGGATGCCCGGACATATGAATGTTTTGCTCGCCGAGGCCAATGTGCCATATCCTAAACTGGTAGACCTGGAAGAAGCCAACGAAATGCTGGCTCATGCGGACGTTGTCCTGGTCCTCGGTGCAAACGATGTAGTCAATCCAGCTGCAAAAGATGATCCAACCAGCCCTATTTATGGGATGCCGGTCCTGGAAGTCTGGAATGCCAAACTGGTGGTTGTGGTGAAAAGGTCAATGGGCGCCGGATACGCCGGGATCGAAAATCCGCTATTTTTCCATGACCGGACCAAAATGTTGTTTGGCGATGCCAAAAAAGTGCTTCAGGACCTCATCAATGAAGTAAAAGCACTGTAAGGCTGACAGGAAAACCTGACCTTTAGAATAATAAAGGAAATCTGAAATTTGATCGTTTTTGATCAAAAAAAGTCAAAAAACTATTATTAAAATCAAAAATTAATAAAAAAACGGAAAAAAGAGAATTTTATTCTAATACTTTCCGTTAGTAATAAAGTGAGAGAGCACAGCCCCTGTTGTTTTTTTACAATTTGAGTATCTCAGGAGTATTTTTTCTCTTTTTCCTTTTATTTCAGGGGCTGTTTTTTATTCTAACGTCTTCATTCCTCTCAATGCTGCTCAAAGCAGGGAAGTATTTTATTTTTTTATATCAATGATTCTATACTGTCCACTATAGTCATATTTCAAATTCCCATATTTTTTTGTCTTGAGGCGGGCATGGAAGTTTAATTCCAGTCCGGACATAGCCAGTTTCGCCTTGCCCTTGATGACCGGCAATTCCATCCTTTCCTGATTTACCAGGCCAAGCATATCCCTTAGCCCAAATTCACTGAACGGTTTTTTCCTGATGCGGTAATTCCCCTGGATAAAAGGTTTCCCGTGGCTGGTTTTGACCAGGACCCACAATACCCGGTTATTATTCATCGCGTCATGAAAAGGTGATTTCCCACCGGTCGATTCCCTTTCCAACAGATTTATGAATGACTGTGGCTGAACCGATACCTGGAGTTGTGTTCAACTCTGGCTGGCTTTGCAGCGGATGGACTGCCAGGCAGGCCACCATGAAGATCAGGAAGATCCAAATCACCTTTTCAGGTCTTGTACCCCGCCTGGACGTTGAATCGATACCAAACCGACGCCGCGGTCACCGGAATTTGACCCGGTTTAATAAATAAACCAACCTTCGGCGCAGGAACAAAATCCTCAGTTAATAAAAAACATGGAATCGGGAATATCCACATTGAATTTCAACTCAGTCACTTTCATTTCCATCTGGAACTGACCGTTATTCAGCTGCATGATATGTGCAAAGAGGATGCCGTCCACCGGTTTATAGTCTTTGAGATCGATCACCGTTTCAACCTTAGTACCCTGAAATTCACCGGTCGTCGCCATCCTGGCGAGCAAGCCGGTCGCCGCATTAAAAAACATTTTGGAGACGGTGCCATCGGCATCCGTGGCCAGTATTTTGTGGCACTCCTGGCCTTCGATCTTCTCCATACCGTCGTGTTTGAGGGTTACTTCTCCGTTAACCATGGTTAGTTGGGGGAAGATTTTGCCCTGGTTGGCGATTTGTTTTATCATTTTTTCATCGTCAATAGTCTGGTTTCCCTGCATTCCGCCAACAAAAGCACGGGTTCCGTCGTATTTCTGTTCGAACATGACATTGCCCTGCATGGAGGATTTCATATAAAACTTCCCATCCTTATACCAGGCTTCCGACTCGGAGATGCCGAAGGGCATATTGATTTCCATTTTCCGCGTCATGCTTTTGACCGCGGAAAGCTTTTCTTTCCCTCCGCTGAGCTCGATGCTTTTCTGGATAATTTCGATGGCTTTGGCATCGGATTGGCCCAGGACCGGAAGGGCCAGCAGCAGAAGCAGAAATGAGGTTATATTATTTTTCATGTATGGTAAATTAAAGATTAGTTGATTTTAAATAACATATCGGGCAGGTCGCTGTTGATCATCAGGGATGTGATCTTCATATCCAGGGGAAAAGGAACGGCCCCTCCGGACATTTTTATCTGGTGCGGAAACTTAACCCCATTTACTTCCTTATAGTCACTGAAATCCATGGTCTGGGTTGATTTTTGCCCCATGGCATCCGAGGTGGCAATCGTTCTCATCAGGAGGTGGGATGAAGCATCGAAATACTGGGTAGATTCATTTTTATCCTCATCCGTGACCGTGATTTTGTGAACGGTCTTGCCGTCCAATTCTTCGGATCCAAGGTATTTTTTCAGGGATTTGTCGGAAGTCAGTTGATCAAGTTCATCAAACATACGGGCCTGCCTGCGTACGCCTTTAATGGTTTTTTCATCGGTGATGGTCTGATTGCCACCCATGCCTGAAACCTGCAGGGTAGTACCGTCAAATTTTTGTTCCATTACCGTGGATCCTGCCATTTCGGTTTTCATGGCCATTTTCCCTTCTTTGATAAACTGGGTAATCAGGATATCACCCATCCCGGTGGCGGCGGACATTTTCATCATGACAGAATTCACTGCCTTGAGCTTCTCACTGCCTCCAATGGCGTTTATATAGTTTTTCAGAACCTCAATGGCTTTCTTATCCGATTCATTGGCATTTGCCATAGCAGGCGTTTCACTCACCGCCACGGGGGCCTGAACAGCAGTTGCGCTCTTTTTAGAACAGGATGAAACCGTAAATGAAATGATGAAGAGGAATAAATAAATTGTTTTTTTCATTTTTTGAATATTGGATTAATGGGTATGAGAATAAAAAAGTGAGTTCGCGGATAGAATTTATCTAACAAAATCAGCGCTTTCAAAATTCGAAATTAACCGATTTTTTTTAAAATATGAGGCCACATGGAGGACTGCATCAGCATAGCCTGTTCGCGGGCAGCCTGTGCAAAATCCGGTCCGTCCGAGGCATAAAGGATGCTTCGTGAGGCATTGATCAGGATGTCGCCATCGGGAGTCAGTGCCTGTTCCATCACCTGGTCAAGGTCCCCCCCCTGTGCACCAACACCGGGAATAAGAAGGAAATATCCGGGCAACTGATTTCTCACAGCCTCCAACTGCCCGATTCGGGTGGCTCCCGCTACATACATGAGTTGATCGGGACTCCCCCACTGACTGGATACCTGAATGACTTCTTCAAACAGTCGCCTGCCTGAAGCCATGGTTTGAAGCTGAAAGTCACCCGCGCCGGCATTGCTTGTGAGCGCGAGCAGGATGGCCCAGCGTCCCGGTCGCGACAAAAAGGGTAAAACCGAATCTCTTCCCATGTAGGGTGAAACGGTCACCGCATCGGCATCCAGTTGTTCAAAACAAGCCCGGGCATAAAGTTCTCCGGTATTCCCGATATCTCCCCGTTTGGCATCCAGGATGACAAACCGCTTATTGTTTTTGATATAAGTTATGGTATCGGCCATGGCCTTCCAGCCGGTCAGCCCCATGGCCTCATAAAAAGCGGCATTGACCTTATAAGCAACCGCAAGATCTACCGTTACGTCGACGATGGTTTTATTAAAATCGAAGACTTTATCCGGGCCGGTTAACGAAGGAGGAATTTTGGTTTCGTCGGTATCCAGGCCGACACAAAGACAGGATTGAAGATCCCGGATAGCCTTATTGAGGGTTTTCCTATCCCAGAATGGGGTATTCATCAAGGGACGGCGATTACGGCATTCACTTCCGGAAATTTTGATTTAATGGCCTGTTCAATCCCGGCCCGGAGTGTAAACGCTGACATGGAACAGGATTGGCAATTACCGAGCCATTTAATTTTGACCGTCAGATCATCTGTGAAATCGATGACCTCCACATCTCCCCCATCCACAGCCAGGTGAGGCCTCAATTCATTCAAAGCCTGGTCTATTTCCTGAATTTTTTTTTCTTTGCTTTTCCGGGTCATGATCATTTTCACAACCAAAATTACGGTAAAAACCCCAATGGCCGGGCTTCAATTGTTCATCCGGACCTTTTCCGTAGGTGGCATCGTTTCGTTACGGAATTGCAGGCTTGCAAAGGCCTGGCGGGCCAATTGTTCAAATACGGCCTGAGTTTCCGGGTGGTTCAATATGGCCGGCTTGCCTTCATCCCCGGAAGAACGCACGGACATAAACAGGGGGATCTGCCCCAACAACTGGGTCTGGAAGTGCCCGGCAAGCTGGCTGCCTCCTCCCCTTCCGAAAATTTCATATCTATTTTCGGGAAGTTCTTCCGGTGTGAACCAGGACATGTTTTCAACGATGCCAAGAATCGGAACTTCAATGCCCTGCATCCGGAACATGTTGGCCGCCTTAATGGCGTCCGCAACCGCCACCTGCTGGGGTGTGGTCACAATGATCGCCCCGGTGACCGGTACCGTCTGTACCAGGGTGAGTTGTATATCGCCGGTTCCCGGCGGCAGGTCGATGACCAGGACATCGAGGTCAGGCCAAAGGCAATCCTCCAGAAACTGCTTCATGATGCCTGCCAGCCTCGGCCCTCGAAGAACCACCGCTTGTTCTGGTTCAACGACAAAACCTATGGACATCACAGGAAGCCCATAGGCCTCAAGCGGGACGATTTTCGATACCCCATACACCTGCCTCACCTGGGGCCTTTTTCCCTTGAGGCCAAGCATGATCGGAATGCTCGGCCCATAAAGATCGGCATCCAGGAGGCCGACTTTCAGACCGAGGTTTTTCAGGCCCAGGGCCAGATTGACGCTTATGGTGGATTTGCCGACTCCGCCCTTACCGGAAGCCACGGCAATGATGTTTTTGATCTGGGGCAGGTTGGAGCTTTTTTTCTCCCCGGCTCCGGGATTGCCAAAATGAAGGTCGACCTCATAACCGGGAGCGCGTTCCAGGAGACTTTGGGTAATGGCCTCATGGAGTTCTGATTTGATCCGGCTCTCCAGTTTCGGGGGGAATGAAAATACAATCCCGATCCGCTTGTCTTCAATTTGAATATTCTGTATCCGGTTGGCCAGAACCAGGTTTTGTCCGGTGAGCGGGTCGATGATGGTGCCCAGAAATTGCAACAATGCTTCCCTCGTCATAGGGCAATATTAAGGTTTAAAAAACACTTTCAGGCAGATCGGCCAATGTGATGAATATTTCGGATTTTTACCATTCTAAAACGCATTCCGGTTAATAACACATGGAAGTACATTTTGGTTTGGATGATATCCCATTGCTGCAACATTCCGTGATTACGGTGGGATCCTTTGACGGAGTGCACTCCGGGCACCGGAAGATCATCGAAGGCCTCCTGACTAGTGCCAAAGCCTTTGATACACAAAGTGTACTGATCACTTTTCATCCACATCCCCGTCTTGTCCTCAACCGCTTTGACCAAAGCCTCAGAATGCTCAATACCCTGGATGAAAAAATCGAAATTTTCAAATCCCTGGGCATTGACCATGTCGTGGTTGTGCCGTTCACCCCCGAATTTGCATCCCAGTCACCCAAGGATTACATCGAAGATTTCTTAATCCGATATTTCAAGCCCAAAGCGGTGGTCATCGGTTATGACCACCAGTTTGGCAAAGGCAGGGAGGGTACACGGGAGATCCTTTTCAGCTTGCATGAACAATATCAATATGCAGTCATTGAAATCCCCGCTCACCAGATCGATGGGATTACCATCTCCTCCACCAAAATCAGGCATGCTTTGGCCGAAGGCCAGTTTGAACTTGTGCGAAAATATCTTGGGTATCCCTATCCCGTTTCCGGGAGGGTGGTTCCGGGAGACCAGCTGGGAAGAAAACTGGGGTTTCCCACGGCCAATCTCATGATCAACGATACCACGAAGTTTATCCCCCATCACGGCGTTTATGCCGTAAAGATAAAATGGAAGAACCAGGACAAACCTGGCATGATGTATATCGGAAGGCGGCCGACCATGCACGAAAGTGGCCGGTTGCAGATCGAGGTCAATGTTTTTGATTTTGAAGGGGAGATGTACGGGGAACAGGTTTGGGTCGACGTTCTAAAATTTATACGAAACGATATGCAGTTTGAAGACCCGGAATCCCTCAGGGAACAAATCATCCGGGACCAGCAGGAGATCAGGGCGTTTTTTCAACAAGAAACCCAGGCCTGATGTCCCGGACCGCTTTAGTCATTCTTAATTTCAACGGAAAGAAATACCTGGAACAGTTTTTACCTTCTGTCCTGCAATTCAGCCCACCGGATGTGCGGGTTGTGGTGGGGGACAATCAAAGCACGGACGATTCCCTGCCATTTCTGAAAAGCCATTTTCCATCGGTTGCCATCATTGAAAACGAACGGAATTACGGTTTTGCCAGGGGCTACAACGAAGTATTGAAGCAAATACCGGCTGATTATTATTTCCTGCTCAACAGCGATGTCCAGCTCCGGGGGCCATGGATGAATCTGGTGACAGCCATGAATGAGGATCCGGATCTTGCTGCCTGCCAGCCGAAAATCCTTTCATTCAAGGACCCTGAATATTTTGAACATGCAGGCGCAGCGGGAGGATGGATGGACTGGTTTGGATACCCTTTTTGCAAAGGCCGGGTGCTTGACCGGTTTGAAAAGGACCTGCAACAATATGACCGGCCTTCGGAACTATTCTGGGCCAGCGGAGCGGCCATGATGGTCCGTGCGGAGTGGTTTCACCGTCTGGGTGGTTTTGACGAAGACTATTTTGCCCATATGGAAGAAATCGACTGGTGCTGGCGGGCGAAAAAATGCGGCGGGAGGATTAAATCCGTTCCATCGGTCGCTGTTTATCATATCGGAGGCGGCACCTTGCCCTACCAAAGTGTGCAGAAAGTATTTCTCAACTACAGGAACAACCTGGCTACCCTCTATAAAAATGAACCGGTGGGCAAATTACTGGTCCTGCTTCCCGCCCGTTTTCTCATGGACCTGGCTGCCGTCCTGGTCTTTGTATTTAGGAAAAAAACGAGCGCCGCAGGAGCCGTTTGTAAAGCATACTGGCAATTTATAAAATGGATCCCGTCCCTCACCAGGAAAAAAAAGGCCTTTCAGTCATCCTGCAAAGGCAAAAAAATGAACACTGCCGGAAGATACAGGGGGTCCCTGGTGTTTGACTTTTTTATCCTGGGCAAAAAGACCTTTAATTCCATCGTACATGAACCGGCATAAACTGGAAATCCTATTTGAGGACGCGGACCTGCTTGCAGTCAATAAACCCTCCGGGCTTCTGTCCATCCCTGACCGGTGGGACCAGGAAAAAGAATCCCTCCATCATTTATTGTGTGAAACCCAACCCGGTTTGATGGTGGTTCACCGCCTGGACAAGGACACTTCAGGGGCCATGGTCTTTGCCAAAAACCAGGACGCCCACCGCATCCTGAACAATGGGTTTGCAAATAATGAAATCCGGAAAATATACTGGGCCATGGTCGGGCAGCCTGTGAGTGAGCCCGGCACGATCGATTCACCCATAGCCGCAGATCCCTTTGTGGCCGGAAAAATGACCATACACCGGAAAGGGAAAGAAGCACTGACCCATTACAGGCCGTTGGAAACCTTCCGGGACTTCACCCTCCTTGAAGTACAAATTGCAACCGGCCGCACGCATCAGATCCGGGTCCATCTTAGCAGCGTAGGCCTGCCTCTGGCTTTTGATCCCCTTTACGGATCCGACCAGCCCATCACCATCCGGGATATAAAAAAAAGAAATCTGAGGGAACCGGAGGAATCCGGGACGGCCCTGATGACCCGCATTCCGCTTCATGCCATGTCCATCACGTTGAAGCACCCCAAAAACCATCAGGAACTCACAATCACCGCTCCCCTTCCCAAGGATTTTAAGGCATTGTTGCAACAATTGCGGAAGTGGGGAAGATAGGGGGCTCAGGCATTCATCCAGGCTTCCATTTTTTCTTCCAGTACTTTTTTCATGGACTGGTATTTCTCAAGCACCGTTGTGGCCTGGGCGCTGGCATAAAATCCATCTGAAAACATTTTGGTTTCCAAATCCGCAAGATCACGTTCCAGTTTTTCAATTTCCTTCTCCAGTTTCTGGTTAGATTTGGAATCTGGTTTTGACCGCACAACAGGAACTTTAACCGGTTCTTCTTTAATCACCGGTTCCTGGACCAGTGGATTGGATTTATTGAGGTCCCTGAAGTCACCGATTTCCCTCTTGGAGAGGTAATATTGGATGTCCCCCAGGTATTCTTTTATGCCTCCATTTTTAAATTCTATGGTTTTGTCGGTGAGGTCCTGCAGGAATTCGCGGTCGTGGGAAACTACGATCAGGGTGCCTTCATAATCCATCAGCGCTTCTTTCAATACCTCTTTGGAATCGATATCCAGGTGATTGGTCGGCTCATCAAGGATCAGAAGGTTTATTGGACGAAGCAGCATACAGGCCATGGCCAGCCGGGCGCGTTCACCTCCACTGAGAACACTCACTTTTTTATCTACGTCATCCCCACTGAAAAGAAATGCACCCAATACAGCGCGCAGGCGGGGCCTCATTTCGGGTGGGGAGATCTCTTCCAGGGTGTCCAGCACGGTGCGGCGAAGGTCAAGGGTCTCAGCCTGGTTTTGGGCATAATAGCCAATATTCACATTATAACCCGGTGTCACTTTACCGCTGGTAGCCGGTTCTGTACCGGTCAGAATTTTCACAAAGGTGGTTTTTCCCTGTCCATTTTGTCCTACAAATGCGATGCGCTCGCCCCTCCTTGCTACAAAGTCGACGGATTGCAGGACTTGTTTGTCTCCATATTTTTTCTGGACAGCCGTCGTTTCAATGGAGACTTCTCCCGAACGGGGCGCCGGAGGGAACCGGACCACCATGCTGCCCGGGTCGGCGGGATTCCATTCGATCCTTTCAATCTTATCCAATTGTTTGATCATGGATTGGGCCATCCTCGCTTTGGAAGCCTTGGCCCGGAAACGGTCGATGGTCCTTTCTTTTTGGGCAATCAGTTTTTGCTGATTGATGAAGGCATTTTCAAGCAACTGCTCCCGCTCCGCTTTTTGGACCAGGAATTTGGAATATCCTACCGCATAATCGTTGAGTTTGCCCTGTTCAATTTCCAGGGTGCGGTCCGATACATTATCCAGAAACTGTCGGTCGTGAGAAATGGTCAGGATGGTCGATGGCAGCGTATGCAGGTAATTTTCAAGCCAGATGATCGCATCCATGTCCAGGTGGTTGGTGGGCTCATCGAGCATCAGGATATCCGGGCTGCACAAAAGCATCTTGGCCAGTTCCACCCGCATTTTCCAGCCACCGCTGAAATGCGACAGCGGCTTCATAAAATCCTGAGGCCCGAATCCAAGGCCAGTGAGCACTTTTTCAGTATCCGCCTGGGCCGTATCTCCCCCTATGGTGTGCCGGCGGTGATACAGGTCCTCCAATTCATGCAGGACATCACCCATGGCCTTTTCGTCCAGGTGGTCGTGAAGGCGGGTCTCCAGCTTATTGATTTTCGCTTCAATCGTGTTCAATTCTTCAAACGCCTTCATGGCTTCGTGGATGAGGAGGGTCTGATCGTCGAAATCAATCTCCTGCCTCAGGTAAGCCAATTTGGTGCCCTTGGGATAATCCACAGCCCCTTTGTCAGGGCTTTGCAGACCGGCGATGATCTTGAGCAAGGTGGATTTACCCGCCCCGTTCCTGCCTACCAGGGCCACTTTTTCGCCGACCGAGATGGTGGCCGTAACCTCATCCAACAGGATCCGGTCGCCGTATTTTACAAATATGTTCTTAAGCTGCAACATTCAATTTCATCATTTTCTGATCCATTGGGAGCCTGGAATCAATTCCAGGACATGTTTTCAGGAAGCTCGGAAATAACCGAAAAAGTATGCCCTTTGTCATTCATCACCCGTTTCCAGAGGATATTGGATTTTATTTTGAATACATAATTGGGATCTCCTTCGGCAACAATCCAGGAGCCCACTTCCATTTCTTCCGAAAGTTGGCCCTTGACCCAGCCGGAATAGCCCACAAAAAACCGGATATTATCCGGGCCGATCAGCTGCCTTTCTATCAGGAATTTTAATTTTTCAAAGTTACCACCCCAATAAACTCCGCGGATCACCGGGACACTGTCTTCCAGGAGGTCGCCCACATTATGAATGAAGTGCAGGGTGTCAGTACCCACCGGCCCTCCATAATACAATTCTGCTTCGATCTCCGGAAAATCCTCCACCATTTCATTGATTTTCATTTTAAGCGGTTTATTGATGATAAAACCGACCGAACCGTTTTTCTGATGGTGTTCACAGAGAAAAACCACCGAACGCCTGAAATGAGGATCGAGCATAAAAGGTTCGGCGAGGATGAGTTTTCCGCTTTTGATTTTCGAAATCTTTTTGGCCATGTCGGTTGATTCTATATTCAGATTGCGGTCACCGGAATTTTACGGTCGATTCTTTTAAGCAGGCCGGAAAGCACTTTTCCATTGCCTCCCACTTCCACAAATTCTGTAAATCCGTCGGCGATCATCTGCTGCATGGACTGTGACCATTTCACGGGAGCCGTCAGTTGTTTGATCAGGTTATTCCGGATTTCATCCGGATCCCGGTGGGGAGCTGCATCCACATTCTGATACACCGGGCATTCCGGGCTTGAAAAGGCGGTGGTTTCAATGCCGGCCATCAATTCGTCCTCTGCCAGTTTCATCAGGGGAGAGTGAAAAGCGCCGCCTACGGCCAGTTGTACGGCATTCCGGCAACCGAGCCCCCGTAGCGTCTCCATAGCCTTCTGGACCGCGACGATTTCCCCGCTGATCACCAATTGTCCGGGGCAATTGTAATTGGCCGCCACCACGACGCCTTCGGTTTCAGCACATACTTGTTCAACAACCGCATCCTCCATACCGACGATCGCAGCCATGGTACCCGGTGTCTGATCACAGGCTTTCTGCATGGCCAGGGCACGGGTATAAACCAGTTTTAAGCCATCTTCAAAACGAATGGCCCCGGCGGCTACCAGGGCGGAAAACTCGCCGAGCGAGTGGCCTGCAACAGCTTCCGGCCTGAATTCAGGCGCCACCCGGGCTGAAATCACGGAATGCAGGAATATGGCCGGTTGGGTGATCCGGGTTTGCCTCAGGTCTTCATCCGAACCATTCAGCATCACATCGAAAATATCAAAACCCAGCAATTCATTGGCGGCACCAAATATTTTGTTCGCTTCCGGATGGCTGGAAAGGTTCTTGGCCATTCCTGCAAACTGAGCACCCTGGCCGGGGAACAAATAGGCTTTCACGATTTGGTCGATTTAAAGTTGATCAGGTTGAGGAATTCCGAACGGGTTTCCGCATTCCTGAATTCCCCGGTAAACGCGGAAGTGGTGGTGATGGAGTTTTGTTTCTGGACTCCGCGCATCATCATACAAAGGTGCATCGCCTCAATGACGATGGCCACGCCAAGCGGTTGAAGGGTGTCATTGATACAATGCAGGATCTCATCGGTCAGGCGTTCCTGCACCTGAAGGCGGCGGGCGTAGACATCCACGATCCTCGGTAGTTTGCTGAGCCCGACGATCCTGCCATTGGGGATATAAGCAATGTGCGCTTTACCAATAAAAGGGAGCATATGATGCTCGCACAGGGAATACAGTTCGATATCCTTGACCAGGACCATTTCAGAGTATTTCTCCTCAAACATAGCCGACCGGAGTATGGCCGACCCGTTTTCCGAATACCCTTTGGTGAGGTACTGCATGGCTTTAGCCACACGCTCCGGGGTTTTGATTAAACCATCCCTGGCAGGGTCTTCACCCAGTTCACGCAGGACTTCCAGGTAATGTCCGGTAAGCGCTTCGGTAACGGATCGATCGTAGGTCTCATTCTTTTTATAGGCCATGCGGTATGGTCTGGATTTGCGACTGCAAAGGTACATACTTATCACATGCCATTTTGTCTGCCGGAAATTATTGTTGGTCTATAATGAAAGGGGGGTGCGGACGGAAGGGCTTATCTTTGGATCATTCATGGAGATGCCGAGCTTAAGCCTTCCAAAAGTATCCATTTCCAGATTGTGGCTTCACGGCACCATCTGGATGATCTTCCTGGTCCTCCTGGTGCTTATGGACAACAATCCATACAGCCTGGGTTTGTCCTTCCTCAACAACGGGAGCAGGCTGATGCTGTACGGACTTTTGATCTATTTTAATTTCAACTATCTCATTCCCAGGTACCTGAACACCAATAAACTGGCCATTTATTTTGGCAGCCTCGTGGTCCTGGCCCTGATCGCCACCCCGCTGGGAACCCTCGTACAATATTTCCTTTTATCTTCCTATCCCCAGCTCCAGGGCAATATCCAGTCCCAGCAGGGGCCATTGTTCCTGGTTTCAATGATGTTTCTCATTTTCTCCACCAGTGGCAAGATCATTGTTGACTGGTTCAAACAGCAACAAACCATGAGGGACCTGGAAACCCAGAACATGCAGTCCGAGCTTAAATTCCTCAAGACCCAGATCAATCCTCATTTCCTCTTTAATACCCTCAACAGCCTGTATGCACTGACCTTGAAAAAATCAGAGCAAGCCCCCGAGATCGTGGTCAAGCTCTCGGAAATGATGCGTTACATGCTGTACGAGTGCAATGAACGCAGGGTCCCCCTTGAAAAGGAAGTAAAATACATCCAGAATTACCTCGACCTGGAGGCGCTCCGTCAGAGCAACCTGGTGGATATTGATTTTAAGGTCAAAGGGGATATCTGCAAACACAAAATTGCCCCCCTGGTATTTATACCATTTCTGGAAAACAGTTTCAAACATGGGGTCAACCACCAGCTCTCCGACGCCTATGTCTACGCCACCCTGGAAGTGGAAGGCGATGAACTGGATTTTAAAATTGAAAACAGCCGGTCCTCCGGATTACAGAACATGGGGCCGAAGCCCCAGGGGGGTATTGGGCTGATCAATGTCCGGCGCAGGCTGGAATTGATCTATCCAGGGCACCATTCGATCGATATCGAGGATCAACCTCATACATATACCGTACATTTAAAGTTAAAATTAACACCATAATATCCATGCTTAAAACCATCATTGTGGATGACGAGCCGCTGGCCCTGGATGTCCTTGAAGAATTTATAAAAAAAGTGCCGGAGCTCAAACTGGTAAAAAAATGCCAGAATGCCCTGGAGGCCGGAGAAGCCGTTCGCAAAAATGAGGTGGATCTGATATTCCTGGACATCCAGATGCCCCAGATCACCGGGATCGAATTTATCCGCTCTCTTCCAAAACCTCCCAAGGTCATTTTCACCACGGCATACAGTCAGTATGCCCTGGAAGGATTCGAACTGAATGCGGTGGATTATCTTCTGAAACCGATTTCTTTTGACCGGTTCCTGAAGGCGGTCAACAAAGCCCTGGATACCGGGTATAAGCAGGAAGCAGAAAATGAACTCCCCGAAGACGGGCCCGATTTTATTTTTGTCAAAGCCGATAAAAAGCTGATCCGGCTCAAGTACAGCGAAATCCAGTATGTCGAAGGCCTCAAGGATTATGTGATCATCAAGACCGATACCGGGCGGATCATAACGCTTCAAACCATGAAAAGCCTGGAGGAGAAACTGCCTCAGCCTACTTTTATGCGGATCCACCGTTCCTATATCGTCAACCTTGAAAAAATCAATGCCGTGGTGGGAAACATGGTGGAAGTCACCGAAAAAGGACAGCCCAAATTATTGCCTGTGGGTAAGAACTACCGGGACGAGCTGGAAAAAGTCGTTGATAAAAACAGGTTGTAATCCATTTTATAAATAAAAAAGGCTTCTTCCCTTTCGGAAAAAAGCCTTTTTAATGCTTTACTTTTAATTTTTAATAACCGGAACGATCGGTTCTTTTCTTGGCCGAATAGTTGACCTTCAATTGCCCCGCTTTACGAAGTTCGATCTTGACGTCGCTGACAAATCCCATGGTCACATCCCCGTCTATTTTCATGGAAGTCGTAATCCCCGGACGCTGGCCTTCGGGAAGTTTTACTTTATGCCTTTCGAGGAAAAGAGGGATTTCATTGAGGTCGGCAATCTTGTCATTGAGCTGCAACCTGGGTTTAGTCCCATACTGATTGACAAATTGGGTCAAAGGCCTTCCGATATACATCGTATTGACCAGGGATTTTTTCTCCAGTTTGGTCAGTTCGGTTGCATACGGGGTGACGGCTTTCACCTTGAGATTGGATTCTCTCAATTTCACGACTACCATGAAGAAAAACAGGAGAATAAAAATAATATCGGGCAGGGACGAAGTTGATATCGTCGGAGAGGTATTGGCTCTTTTAGTTGAAAATCTGCTCATAAACTGATTTTTTCTGCTGGTAAGCGATTATTTTTCTTCACCGAAGGCAGTAGGTTCAGCTTCAGAAAGAACGAAAGGGATATCTCTCTTTATTTCATTCTGCTGTTCTTTGTTACACTCGTCGATGGTTTCTTTACGGAAACGTTTTTTTGCCTCTTCATTCCACAGTTCGCTGTAGGCGGCTTTCAACTCATTGTAAACGGCGAGGTATTGTTTGAAATGAGTACCCCGGTCGTTTTTTAAGGAAATGATGGCTTCTTTTGCCGATTCCGCCAGATCCGGCCTGGCCGATGGGTTTGCTATAAACTCCTTGGCCCTGGTTTTAAGGTCCTCGATTTTCACCGGTTCGCCCCTGACCAAAAGCTGATCCTGAGCATTGACCAACACGGTAAACACGTTGCGCGTATTGAGCGTCAGGTCAAGGGGCGGTTCTTCCGACCATTGGGGCAAGCGCACCAGCACCCCCTTGTCCTCCACGATATTGGTAGTCACCAGGAAGAAGATCAAGAGCAGGAAGGCGATGTCCGCCATCGAACTGGCATTGATCTCCGGATTTGGTTTTTTCTTTTTATTACCCAGCAGCATAATCGATCAGGGTTACTTATTTGAATAAATTGCGGACTTCCGAAAAGACAAAGATAGCGACAGAGCCCAGCAACATCAAGAGCATCAGCCAGAGGCTACCGCCAATGAATTTGCTCATATTCGCAGAAACGTCGTTGTTTTTAAGGTCATCCAGGATAGCCTGGTTGTCCGGTGCGTTCAGAACGAAATACCCGATGACAAACAAACCTACAATCACGACAAGCCAGATGAGGCCGTGCTTTGCCCCGGACGGATTAAGGGCCATTTGAAGGATTGCCCAGAGAATGGTGATGATTACGGCTACAGCAAGAAGTAACAACATAAGGTAAATGCCCGTGTTGAAAATATTGCTTGTTTTTTGCTGCTCGGCAGGAAGCGCATTGAAGGAATCCAGTCCTCCGATGACGGGAACGGCAAAGATCGCCATGACCACCAGCCCGAGTACGAAGGCAAACAAGGTGCCTTTGCCGGATAATGTTTTATATAGATTTACCATGATTTGATTTTTGGTATTTAATAAATGACTTTACCAAACCGGTTGGATAAATCCTTATTTAAAAATTTTGTTTTTGGTCAGGATATCCACCATGCCGATGGCACTCTCCTCCATTTTATGCGTGATGGTATCGATTTTGGAAACGATGTAATTGTAAAAGATTTGCAGTACGATCGCCACAATAAGACCAAAGATCGTGGTCAACAAAGCCACTTTGATACCTCCTGCTACGATGGTCGGAGATATATCCCCCGCCGCTTCGATCCGGTCAAAGGCCTGAACCATCCCGACAACCGTTCCCAGGAACCCGAGCATCGGGGCAAGGGCGATAAACAGAGAGATCCAAACCAATCCACGCTCGAGCAGGCTCATCTGCATGCCCCCGAAAGCGGATATCGCCTTTTCAACGGCATCGGGTCCTTTTTCAGCGTGACGAAGGCCTTCCAACAAAGTGGAAGCTGCAGGACCTGGCGTGGTTTTACAAACTTCAATGGCTCCTTCGATGTCATTAGACTGAAGGCGGTCATCAATTTTAGATAATAATTTGTCGGTATTTACGGTAGCCACGTTGAGCGTGATCACCCTTTCAATACAGAAGGCGAGGCCAAGTACAAATACAAATAAGATGGGAGCCATCCATTGCCAGCCACCCTCAATAAATTTTTCTTTCAACATCTGGAATCCCGTGGAGGGTGCAGCTACAGCGGTAGCCGGCTCCTGGGCCATCAACTC
>CAYOPD010000004.1:0-3443 GCA_964405735.1 uncultured Saprospiraceae bacterium
TTGAAGACAGGGGGTGTCTCGAAGACACCCTCTGTCTTTCCCCATTCGGCCCCCCTGTCTTTTTAATTTCTTTTTCTGGATACCGATGTCCTGGTTTTAGTGGCTTTCACCTTGGTATTGCCCTTCTTACCGGATACGGTTGTTGAGGTCCGGGTTGCCGATCCCCGGGTATTTCCTTTTTTGCCGGATACCGTGGTTTGGGTCCGGCTTGCTTTAACCTGATTGTTGCCCCGGGTGGAGGTCACCGTGGTTTTTGACCGGTTTACCCTATAGTTGCTGACGGCGCTGTGATTCCTGGTCCTTACACTGACCGAAGTAACCCTGACCGGTGTATAAACCCGGTGTGCCCGAACGACCCTATGGGTGGGTGCGAATACATAACCTACCCGATAATGGACCCTGAACGGATGCCAAACATGCCAGCCCAAAGGCCTCCATGGCCTCCACCAGTTCGGATAATAGCCCCAGTACCAGGGTGATGCCCATGGCCGGTACGCCGGAGCATAAACAAACCTCACCGATGGCCAAAACCAGACATTCACCACAATGGCATCCTCTTCAACCATGCTTGGCCCCTTTTGGGATTTTACCTTTTCCTCATCGCCCTGGGGTTCTACAATCACTGTTTCCCCATAGATTTCTTCATCCCCGATGATTTGCAGTATGGCAGATTCGGTCCCGTTTTTTTCGATTTCGATCACGGCGATGTCCTGGTTTTCACTGGCCGATACGGCGACCTGCAGGACCAGAGCATGGACGTCCTGGTCCATATGGTCAATCACCTTTACATAATCGATGTCACCATCGCCATTGAGGTCCAGGTTGTTGATGTGGTTGTTTTCGGTGTTGATCAGTTTTTCAAATTCCTCGGGGGAGGAAGCTTTTTTAAACATTTCCAAGGCTCCCTGCAGGCTGAAATGATCTCCGGGGAGGCCGGTGGAATCCCGGTCGTCTGAAGATTGAGCCCTGATCTGGGACAGGGAGGAGACCAGGAAGAGCATGAGCCAGAAGTTCTGTAGAGTTTTCATGATTTTTATATTTATTTTACTATGGATTGGATGGCATTCAGAAGGCTTGGTTTAATTACCGGCTTAAAATTCACAATCTTTTTTCATCAGGGAATCACCCCGAAGGGTAATATTTTGGACTTTAACCTACCCCCACTCCGATTTTACACCAAACCTGGTCTCATTTAGATATTTAGAAGCTGTTCATTAGCTTTGCGCCGCGATATTAATAAATTGCCGAGATAGCTCAGCGGTAGAGCAGCTGATTCGTAATCAGCAGGCCGTGGGTTCAAATCCCATTCTCGGCTCTTTCTATAAATTTGGTTACTGCCTTGCGGCCCCCTTTGCAATTCATCTCCACCCTTTACCTTTGATGGTTTTAATCACCATCATGACAAGATCCGGTTTTTTTCTTGCTGCCCTGCTTTTCTTCAGTCTTACCCTTTGTGCCCGGGTTCGGGTTCCCGCATTGTTTTCCGATCATATGGTGTTGCAGCAGAAACAACAAGTTCCATTCTGGGGATGGTCGGACCCCAATGCCACGATTACCATTTCCTGCAGTTGGGACAATGAAATATATAAAGTACTCGCAGACCATAAAGCCCAGTGGAAAGTCCTCGTCAAAACACCCGAAGCCGGCGGGCCATACACCATATCCATTTCGGAAAGAAATACCCTCGTCCTGCACCACGTCATGATCGGTGAAGTCTGGCTTTGTTCCGGTCAGTCCAATATGGAATGGACACCCGGTGCGGGCATCGACAACAAAGACCAGGAAATTCAGAACAGCAACCATCCGCTGATCAGACACATTCGTATTCCCAGAAGAGTATCAGATTATCCCCAGGAAGATACAGATGCCCAGTGGGAAGTCTGCAGCCCGGAGACCATGCCAGGGTTCAGCGCTGTCGCTTATTTCTTTGCCCGTGAACTGACCGAAAAGCTCCATATTCCCGTTGGGATCATTCATGCCAGTTGGGGCGGGTCGGCGGCTGAAGCCTGGACCCCAAAAAACATTATTGAGGCCGATCCCGAGTTTTCCGCCTGGAGGGAAGTATTCCCTGAAAACTACCAGTGGCCTTATCTTCCGGCAAGCACCTACAATGCGATGATTTATCCGCTGGCACCTTATCGGATTGCCGGGGCATTGTGGTACCAGGGGGAATCCAATACCAGCAATGCCCTGGTCTACCGACGGCTGTTCCCGGCCATGATCAACGGCTGGAGACAGGCATGGAACTATGATTTTCCATTCTATTTTGTGCAGATTGCTCCTTTCCAATACGACCGCCCGCTGCAGGGATCTCTGGTCCAGGAAGCCCAGCTTAAAACCCTGTCCCTGTCTTCCGGTACCGGAATGGCAGTGACTACCGATATCGGAAATGTGCGGGATATCCATCCACGCAATAAAAGGGATGTGGGAAAACGATTGGCTTTGTGGGCCCTGGCCAACAATTACGGCCAGGCGATAGAATGCAGTGGCCCTTTGTATAAAAGCATGAAGATAGAAGACCATAAGGTGATCGTGTCCTTCGATCATGCGGAAAGCGGTTTGTATATAAAAGGGGAAAAATCGGATTTGTACAGAATTGCAGGAGAAAACCGGCAGTTTGTGGAAGCTAAAGTGGAAATCGATGGAAACCAACTCATTTTATCCAGCGAGCTGGTCCAGGAGCCTGCAGCGGTTCGTTATGCTTTCGGTAATACCGCAGAGGGAAATTTATACAATAACGACAGCCTTCCTGCCTCCCCGTTCAGGACCGATGACTGGCCGGTGGTTTACAGTAATATTATGATAAAAACCGTTTATGATTCCGCGAGCCAGGGTTTTATGGTTTCTCTCGAAGGTGAAAATGCCGATAAAATTGTTTACAGCCTGAATGGCACTGAACCCGGGCTCAATTCCACGGTATATACCGGCCCTTTCCTGGTAAAACAAAGAACCCAGCTACTGGCCAAATCAATCTCCGATGACCTGCTTTCAGAAAATGTTACCGCCAGGGAAATCCTGATGCACAAGGCCGCCTACCATTCCATCAGTTTCATCAATCCGCCAAGCGAAAAATACCTTGGTTTCGGCAATCTGACCCTGGTCAACGGACAGAAAGGAAACCTCAACAACATCGGCGATAAAGAATGGATAGGCTGGGAAGGCAATGACCTGGAAGTGGTCCTGGACCTGGGCGAAGCAACCCGTGCCCGCCACATCGAAGCCGGCTTTCTGCAAAACCAGAATGCCTGGATCTTTCTTCCGGTTCAAGTGGAAATCAGTGTATCCTCAAACGGTAAATCTTATAATGAAATCCTGAAACAAACGGAAGAACTCAAGAACGACCGAAACCCGCTTTACAAGGTTTTTGCTGCCGACCTCAACAATACCATCCGGTATGTAAGGGTGGTAGCTCGCAATATAGGCACCTGCCCTCCCTGGCATCC
>CAYOPD010000004.1:3543-35054 GCA_964405735.1 uncultured Saprospiraceae bacterium
TCCGGTATGTAAGGGTGGTAGCTCGCAATATAGGCACCTGCCCTCCCTGGCATCCGGGCTCAGGGAGCAAATCCTGGATATTCGCTGATGAGATTTCGGTGGAATAGGTGAACGGTAGGTGGTGGATAGTGGTCCGGGCCCTGGAGCAACCAAGAGTCCTCACGGAGCGAGAGAGGGCACGGAAGATAATTTTTTTCAACCACAGGAAATCGTCAAACACCATGTCGATACTTTTAATTCATTGACAATGTCTCCGTGATCTTCCAATCTCCGCGCGAACCAAAGGTAACTCCATGGCTTTTGCCTACTTTTCCACAAAATCCAAATCCCTGCCATAGGTTTCCTCCATCCCGACTGAAGCGAATAGCCCGATGCAGATGACTATCAGCGCCGTAATCCATGCGCCCGTCACATAATTCCCCGTCCAGGATCTCAGTCCTTTAAACAGCAGGATCAGCAAAGGCAGTGAACCTCTTACCATATTGGAAATGCTGATGGCAGCCGAAGCCCGGAGGTTGGTCCCAAATTGTTCTACCCCCACGGTCAGGTAAATGACGTTAAGGCCTGCGCCAAAACCCAGGCCGGCAATGATCGTATAAAACCAGGCGCTGCTGCCTCCCTGCTGCAGGAAAAAAAGAATCAAAAAGAGGATGGTGATTCCATAAAAAATATACAGGGTAAGCTTCCGGCTCTTCAACCGTTCGCTGAGCCAACCCACGGTATAGTCCCCGGCCGCTACGGCCAGGTAGAGGTACATGATTGATTTGCCGGGTTCGATATTTTCGATTCCAAACTCCTTACCAAACTGGTCTGAAAAAGTCACCAGGATGCCAATGATATACCATACCGGCAGGCCGATGAGGATGCATTTCAAATAACGGATGAATCTTTTTCTGTTGTTGAAAAACATCAGGAAATTGCCTTTAGGAATATTTGTTTTTTCGACGTCCTGGTACAGCTGGCTTTCAGTAATGCGCATTCGGAGCAACAGGAGGATAATCCCCATACCGCCCCCGATAAAATAACAGGTTCGCCAGTCAAACATTTTGTTGACCATAAACGCAAATACTGCACCAAGCACTCCAAATCCGGCAATAAAACCTGCAGCAAGGCTTCTTTTATCCCTTGGAAGCTGTTCGCTGACCAGGGTGACCCCCGCTCCCAGTTCACCGGCAAGGCCCAGACCTGCTAAAAAACGCAAGACCGTATATTGTGGAATGGTCTGGACCCAGCCATTGAAGATGTTTGCCAAAGAATAAAGCAGTATGGATCCGAAAAGGACCTTGAGGCGACCTTTTTTATCTCCCAATATACCAAACAGGATGCCTCCTGCCAGCATGCCGATCATCTGTACGCTGATCAGGAATTCTCCTTCAATCAATACCTGATCCGGGGTCAATCCGATATCGGTCAGACTGGGTTTTCGGATAATGGCAAACAACAATAAATCATAGACATCCACAAAAAAACCCAGGGCGCTTACAATCACTGCCAGCTGGAATATCGATCCCTTTTTTGAGCCCTTCATTTTCAGGGCGCAATATAAAAAGCCTGCCTCAGCCCATCGGCCTTGTGTCCTTTTATTTGTATGAGTTCAATAGAAAGACCAATCTACCCACGAAATAAAGGTCCTGCTTGCAGTTCAAGTTCAATCTGATCCAGGTGATGGCTTTCGATATCCATTTCATTTCATTTCACGCAACACTTTTTCCAGGAGGGCTTCGATTTTAGGCCTGGGATCGCCTGGCCCAAGGGTTTCTATGGGCAAATAACCCTGGTAGGCGGATTTTTTAATAATGGAAAACAACCGTGGAATGTCCGTTTCCACTTCCTTGCCCCCGACGAATATCTTCTCCTTGACTTGCCAGTTTACGGCATATTCGATGTTTTTTTCTATCGCGAGGTAGGGGTCTTCCCGGCGGTAACTGCCCGTGTCCAGGATAAGGCCAAACCAGGGAGAAGGGATAGCTTTCATAAAAGCAGTCACCTGATCCGAGGTCAGGATGAAATCATTGTGGTTTTGCAACCCGATGATCACCCCGTTTTGTTTTCCGTAATCAACACAACGGCGAATGTCTTCCAGCATCCATTCGGTGATCTGTTCACGGCTGTATCCCTCGCGTTTTTCCTGCCCTGCAAAAATACGCAGTACCGGAGCTCCCAGTCGGGCGGCAACTTCAACCCAATTCAACACCCGCCTTACTTCATCCTCCCGTTTCGATTTATCCGGGATGGTAAAGTCGTTACGGACTCCGGTGCCGCTGATCTCAATGCCCAAGGCATGGGCCTTTCGTTTTATGCCGAACAGATAGTCTGCCTCCGGAACCGCCGGATAACCTTTGAAATAATATCCGGTAATATCTATCCCTTCAAAACCCAGCGAGGCACAATATTCCATCATGCCCGCGATATCCAGCTTCCCCTCCATCAGAGGGCCGTTGAAGGAAAATGCATTCAGGCTGGATTTCAACCTTTGCGCATGGACCGGTTTTAATACAGACGGGTCCCCGGTCAGGGTGGAAGGCAACGGATGCAAGGCCGAACCCATCAAAGGAAGGGCTAACATTTTTTGAATGGAGGATCTTCTGCTCATCTTCATATGGCTTAATGTTCTTGTGGTAATAAATATCGTCAATACCGTTGGGTCCGGTTGGGAAAAATGCCATTTTGACCTCTCCGTTCTAACAATGGATAGAATCGTGATAAGAGCAGTTCAGGTCTGGGACGAGGGTAAATGTCAGGTCAACCGTAGACGACTTCGTGGACCCGGGTCAGGAATCCGTCGAGGATTTCATTGAATTTCTTGGGATGCTCCATCATCGGGGCATGCCCGCATTTTTCGAGGAGTACGAGTTCGGAATTGGGCATCAGCTCATGAAACCGTTCACCGACAAAAGCCGGTGTAATGGAATCTTCTTTTCCCCAGACCAGCAGGGTGGGTGTGGTAATCGACGAGACCAGGTTTTCCACGTTATTGCGCATGGCGCTTTTGGCCGTAAGCACAATCCGGAGGCCTTTCATGCGGTCATTGACGATGTTGAACACTTCATCCACCAGGTCCTTGCCGGCTACTGAAGGATCGTAAAAAGTCAGTTCGGTCTTATTTTTTATGAATTCATAGTCGCCCCGCTTGGGAAAGGTAGTGCCCATGGCGGACTCAAACAAACCGGAACTCCCGGTAAGGGTCAGGGATCTTACTTCCTGGGGATATTTCAGCGTATATAGGATGGCCAGGTGGCCGCCCAGTGAATTTCCCAACAGATCCAGCGAATAGATATCCTTGTAGGTCACAAAGGCTTTGATGTGTTTGACCAAACCCTCCAGGGAAACCTCGGTAATCGGCAGTTCGAAAATCGGAAGGATGGGTACGACCACGTTTAGTTTATTTTCAAAATAACTCAGGATCCCCTTAAAATTGCTCAGGGCGCCAAACAAGCCATGCAACAGCAGCAATACGGGTTTGCCTGGATTGGTCTCTATATACTTAAATCCATGATCCTCAATAACCGTATATTCCATTTCTTTGTTTTCCACCTGGTAGCCGGAATAAATGACGAAGATAAATAAACGGGCCTCCCCCTCAAAATTTTATTGGCGATTAAGTGCCTGATGAGTTCATTATCTTCCCGATCCAAAAATCCAACAAGATGGCAAGATGCTGCACCGGGTGCCGGACTTTTCTGTTCCCCTCAAATTGCCTCAGGGTATTGATTATCCTGTCCCTTTGCGCCAGGGGTATGTCTTGCTTTTCTCAAACTGCTCCCAAAGGCAGCTTATTTATTATCGGTGGAGGGGAAAGGCCCATGGCCATGATGGAAAAAATGATTAAAACAGCGGATCTGGGCCCTGATGAATACATCATGGTTTTGACCATGTCCAGTGCCAATCCGGATACTTCATATCATTATATCAAAAAAGACCTTCAGGCGCTTTGCAACAATCCGGTCATTAAGATGCAGTTGAGCAGGAACAGCGGCCGTCAACCCGCTGTCCTGGATTCCATCCGCCGGGCAGGATTGTTATATATTACAGGTGGCGTGCAAAGCCGTTTTATGGACAGCATTTCAGGGACTGGAGCAGCTGAAGCCATTCAAGCTGCCTACCGGTCCGGAGCCATGGTCGCGGGGACCAGTGCAGGAGCCGCCGTCATGAGCCGTGAAATGATCACCGGCAATCAAATAAGGGCCGATACGATTTATGAAGGCGCGGTGGACCGGATGGTGTATGGCAATATTGAAATCAGCCGGGGCCTTGGTTTGCTGGAAAATACCATCATCGATCAGCATTTTGTGGTCAGGAGCCGGTATAACCGACTGTTGACCGTATTGCATCAATATCCGGCGAAAACGGTGATCGGGATCGATGAATCCACAGCCATTATTGTGAGAGGGAACCGGGTGGAAGTAGCCGGGGAAGGACAGGCGGTGGTAGTCCGGGGGCCGGGTAAAATCAGAACCGGTAAAGGAAGAAGAATTGGATTCAGATCAGCCCGCCTTGATATTTGTCTTGAAGGGGACCGTTTTAAAATCAAGCCTTAAGCGACTATTGATGATTGTTTTTTTCCGGTATTCTATGAGCTTGTTTATGATGCCGGATCCGCTTCGGCCCGTACCACAACCAGAACCCGGTGACGGTAAAAACCAGGAGGGCAAAACTCATAAGTGTGGTATAAACCAGTTTGATGGGTTCACCTGAAGTGCCCAGAAACCGATCGAGGATCAACCCGTCGTGTATATTTTCAAAAAAATCGGAATACCTTCTGCCAATACTGAGCACTTGGCCAGTTGCCCCATCCAGTTGCACTTCCCAGTACCGCTCAATAAAAAGAAATTTTGCAATACCCTTGTCCATCCTTACATCGATGCGGTCCAGGTCAAGGGAAAGCCCGGCCGAAACGGAATCAAGCAGCGCCACACAGGCTATTTTATGCAGGCTGTCGAGCGGCAACCAATAGGCCAGTTCAGTGGTACTGCCTTTTTGGGTCGACGGCATGATCAGCTCGCCGGCATTTTTTTTCCATCCCAGGATCAACGCAGTAAGGGCCACGATAGTAAAAAAAACAAAGAGGGAGATGCCCGTCCAGCGGTGAATCTTCCGGAATAGTTTTAATGATTTAACCTCTAACTGAATGAGCCGGCTTTCTGTCATGGACTTCCTTCTGATGAATGTATAATGCCATCAACAGAATAGTCCATTAACGGCCAGAGTCGGGATAAATTTAAGGGTTTTCGGTGAAGCGTTGTGAGCTATCAGCTATGCGTTATGCTAACTCACTACCTGCTAACTTGTAACTGACTACTGACTACTGACCACTACCTCACCTCAATCACCCATATCCCCCGCACCTGGTTTTCCGAATAACCTGTGGCCTCATCATAGGGATAAAGGGATTTGATTTTATTAAGCGTTTCCGGTAAAATGTTTTTTCCAGGCATTCCGTGGCACTGGAGACACATGGGTACCGTTTCGATCATGTGATAGCCGGTGATTATCCCATTATGTTCCGTAATTTTCGGACTGATTTTTTCTCCTTTTGCCAGTTTTTCTTTCAGTTCAAGAATATACGCAAGCTCTGTTTCGTTGGCCCGGTTCATGTTATTCCTGGGTTTGTCGCTCACCCGTTTAATACTGGCTTGATACAAAGCGGCCACACTATCCGTCAAGGGGTAAGCCCTGGTTTTGCAAAACTCCACGGCAAATGCGGCATCCTTTTGCTGGATTGCAGACAAAAGGTTTTTACCCAAAACGGCTTTCGCTTCTCCGGCAATATTTAAAACCAGGGTGCCATAGCTGACGGAAAAATCCCTGATCCCGGACTGGTTTTTATAATCTGCCCAGGCTTCTTGCCAGGCAGGATTCTCCGCATCAAAATCATAAAGATATCCGGCTATCTGATGCAGATCTTCTTCCGCCAGGCTCATTTTGGGCATCAGGCCATACTTCTTAACCTCGTCCGGCATCAAGGAAATCCCGGACGTGGGGTTCAGCATAAAAGCGGACAAGTCATTTATAAACTGGTCTTTGGAACCCGACCGATCAAGGTAATGCTGACGGATTTGACTCAGAGGTGGAGCCACCTGGCTGGGCAATTCCACGAAAGGATGATGACAGCTCACACATTGCCTTTGAATCATACCCAGGACCTTAATATCCGCCTCCGAATGACGGAAGCCGGTTTTGCAGCCGTAAGCCCAGAGCAGGAACAGCCCGGAAGCAGCTAGTCCGAGGGCTTTAAAATTTCCTGACGAAGAAGAAAAAAACCTTTGGATTTTGGTGAATCGATTAAATAAGGTACCCTTCATCATCATAAAATTGACCGCTTTGTCCTTCATGAAAAGCCGGCATTCTAAATATATTAAATTATCACCACTTTAACCAATCTGGTCCGGGATCACAGACCCTATTTCATTCTAACCAACCGGCTAACCGACTAACTGACCACTATTAACTTATTTTTGTGCCGTATTCCGGATTCGTTTTATGTCAAAGATCATTTACATCGCCACCACTGAAGCCTACAGCGGTAAATCCCTTGTGGTCCTCGGTATTGTCAATATGCTTTTGGGTAAAGCGTTTAAAGTGGGTTATTTCAAGCCCATCATCGATGAAGATCCTTCCGGTAAACGGGATGTGGATATAGAAACCATGCTCCGGCATTTTAACCTGGACATACCCTATGAAGATACTTTTGCGTTTAGCCGGCATCAGGCCATGACCCATCTCGAGGAGGATACCCGGGGCGATCTGATCGATACCATCATCCGTAAAGTGAAAATTCTGGAAGAATCCCATGATTTTACGGTGATCGAGGGGAGCGATTACCTGGGAGAAGGCGCCGCATTTGAATTTGAAACCAATATCACCATTGCCAAAAACCTCAACGCCCCCGCCATATTTGTGATTTCAGGCGCAGGAAAGACCACCGATCAGATCTTGGGTACTGTGCAGACCGCCCTGCGCAATTTCAGCGCACGCGATGTGGAAGTGCTTGCCGTGATCATCAACAAGGTCGGCCGGGAACAGGTGGATGAAATCAAAAAAGTCCTGGAAGCCCACAATACAAACCGCGCGATCCTAGCCGTGATTCCCTACCTCAAAGACCTTCAAAATCCGACGATGAAGGAGATCTTTGAACAACTGGGGGGAAGACTGATCACCGGGGAGGCGCAACTCAGCAACCAGGTCGACAATTTTATCACCGGCGCCATGCAGTTGCCCAGTTTCCTCAATTACATCACTGAGAATGTCCTGATTGTAACTCCCGGAGACCGGGCCGACATCATTATTGGCACCCTGCAGGCCAATCTGTCCCTCAATTATCCGCGGGCGGCCGGCATCGTGCTCACGGCCGATATGATGCCCGACCAATCGGTATTGAAGCTGATCGAAGGGTTGCCCAATTCCATTCCGATCATCCTCGTGCCTGGAAATACCTTTGTCACCACCACCCGGTTGAGTTCCATTCATTCCAGGCTTACTGCGGATAATGCCAAAAAGCTGGAACTGGCCATCGCCACTTTTGAAAAATATGTGGACATGACCACCCTCGAAGAAAAGATCATCACTTTCGTACCTGAAGGCATTACCCCGCATATGTTTCAATACCAGTTGGTGAAACGGGCCAGGACAGCCATCAAACACATTGTACTTCCTGAAGGAAACGATGAGCGCATATTAAAAGCAGCCGCACGGCTGATCAATCAGGAAATTGTTAACCTGACCCTTCTGGGCGATCCATCGGAGGTGGCCGCATCCATCAAACAACTGGGACTCAACCTCGACCTTCAAAAAGTATCCATCATCGATCCCATTCACGACCCGCGATTCGATGAATATGTGAAAACCCTATACGAATTGCGTAAACACAAAAACGTCACTCTGGCCATGGCCCACGACCTGATGACGGATGTTTCCTATTTTGGCACCATGATGGTGTATAAAGGCCACGCCGATGGCATGGTATCCGGGGCTGTCCATACCACCCAGCACACCATCCGCCCGGCCCTTCAGTTTATTAAAACTAAGCCCGGAATATCTACCGTTTCCTCCGTCTTTTTTATGTGCCTGCCGGACCGGGTCTCGGTGTTCGGTGATTGCGCCGTTAATCCGGATCCCACGGCGGAGCAACTGGCGGAGATTGCCATTTCATCGGCAGAGAGCAGCCTCAAATTCGGTATTGAACCGCGCATCGCCATGCTGTCCTATTCCTCAGGTTCTTCCGGCGAGGGCGCCGATGTGGAAAAAGTAAGACAGGCCACAGCCCTGGTCAAGCTAAAAAGGCCTGATCTTAAAATTGAAGGCCCTATCCAGTATGATGCTGCCGTGGACCCCGCAGTAGGCGCGCAAAAACTTCCCGGATCCCAGGTAGCAGGCCAGGCCAGTGTGCTGATCTTTCCTGACTTAAACACAGGTAACAATACCTATAAGGCCGTTCAGCGCGAAACCGATGCCCTTGCCATAGGTCCGATGCTGCAGGGACTCAACAAACCCATCAATGACCTCAGCCGGGGATGTACGGTGGATGATGTTTTCAATACCGTACTCATTACGGCCATCCAGGCGCAGGAAAATTAACCCATACCATGCTTGTCTTTGTGATCAATTGCGGCAGCAGTTCCCTGAAATACCAGCTTTTCAGGATGCCTTTTGAAAAGCCAATATGCAGCGGTTTGGTAGAACGCATTGGTTTGGCCGGGGGTAAAATGGTCCACCGGATTTCAAGTGAAGCCCGGGAAGAAATAAAGGAAACAAATCATTCATTGCCCGATCACGGGACCGCTTTGCTGGAAGTGACCCGCCAGTTGACCAATCCGGAAGGAGGATTGATAAAGAGCGCTGGAGAAATAGATGCAGTAGGCCACCGAGTGGTCCATGGCGGAGAAACCTTTGCAGCCACGACACGGATCACGGATGAGGTCAAATCAAAAATCAGGGATTTGATTTCCCTTGCCCCCCTCCATAATCCGGCCAATTTATCAGGCATAGAGGTAGCGGAGCGGCTTTTCCCGGGAGCGGTCCAGGTGGCTGTTTTTGATACCGCTTTCCACCAGACCATGCCGGAGGTAGCTTTCCGGTATGCCATTCCCCTGACGTTTTATACCCATGAAAAAATAAGGGCCTATGGTTTCCACGGCACCTCTCATAAATATGTAACCGAACAGGCTGCCAGCCTGCTGAAGAAACCGGATGCCAAATTGGTTTCCATCCACCTGGGCAATGGCTGCAGTATGGCTGCTGTATGTGCAGGAAAATCCATGGACACTTCCATGGGTTTTGGTCCGGTGGGTGGCCTCATCATGGGCACCCGTTCGGGGGATATTGACACAGCGGTTATCTTTCACCTGATCGATCAGTTGAATTACAGTCCTTCGGCTGTGAATGACCTGTTGAATAAAAAAAGCGGCATGTTGGGCCTTACCGGCCACAGCGATATGCGGGACATCCACCAGGCAATGAATGAGGGTGAACGGGAAGCCGAAATGGCTTTCCACATGTATGCATACCGGATTAAAAAATACATCGGGGCTTATGCCGCCATTCTCAACGGATTGGATGCCCTTGTTTTTACAGCCGGTGTGGGTGAACACGATGAACAGATGAGGGAAACGGTTTGTTCAGATATGGATTTCCTGGGGGTGTACCTGGACAAGGAAAAAAACAACTCAGGTGCGGGCGGGCCCAGGGAGATCAGCAAGGCGAATTCTACCGTTAAGATCTTTGTGATCCCCACCAATGAAGAGCTGGAAATCGCACGCCAGTGTTATGCACTCGTGAAGCCAGATAACAAGTGACTATATGAGTATTCATTTTTTACGACTGTTTATTTCAGGGCCTGGGGCGCTCCATCAAACTTCCTGTATTTGCCCAATAAAGTCCCGATGACAGAAATAATGGGCATGATTCCCTTTTTGACAATGACCGGGATGCCGGGGAGATCGTATTCTGAAGCATAGCGGGTCATCAACCAGGCGCCATCGAAGGTTTCGGGTTCGCTTTTACCGGATTTGTTCTGCGCCGCATAAAGGGCGGACAGAAAAAACACAATGGAATTGGCCGGTTTCACCCAGCCGGTACAATGGAGCTCTTCCTTGCCGGCGTTCCAGAACCGATGCGGTGTGCCCCGTTTGAAAAGGGCTGATTCTCCCGGCCCGGCATATTGAGGTTCCTGGCCGGCAATCTGGTAACCCAGTTTTCCGGAAACCACCTCCAGCAATTCATCCTGCTTAAAATGGGTGTGCATTACCGGCCCATGACCGGGCTGGACAAAATTTTCCAACAGGACCTTATCCCCGTCCGGTTCTTTGACCACTTCATGGAAAATAATTTTCTCCCCAATGCAATTCACAATGGTGTGCGGATAGGTTATCTTCATTTTTTGCCTTTTTAATGGTTCAAAAATATATAATTTTGGACAATGTCCAAATTTTTTACATGAAAACAGAAGACAAGATCCTGGCCAAAGCCCTCGAACTGTTTAATGAACGGGGCATCGAATATGTAGGTTTGCGCGAACTGGCCGGGATATTGGACTTACGGGTAGGCAATATCACCTATTATTTCGCCACCAAAGACGACCTGGTCAACCGGATTTCCCTGGAGTTGAACGTCGCCAACGAATCCGTATTGTCTGAAAAAAGGGAACCCGGTTTATATTCCTTCCTCGATAACATGCGGCTCATTTTTAAAAACCACCTGAAGTACCGATGCATCGCCCTGAGCCTGGTTCATATCCTGGACCGGAACGCGGTCATCTCGGAGCGATTCAAAAAGACGCAGCGGACCAGGAGCGATTATTTGGCAACCAGCCTTTCCGGGCTTGTTGCAGGGGGATGGTTGAAATGGACCGGCCCGGAAGATCCGGGTAACCTGGTTTCCACCATGGGCTTGCTTGCCCGGTTTTGGGTTTCAGATGCAGGCATTATATTACGTAATATTAATCAGCAAGAACAGATGAAGCATTACCTGCGCCTGCTGGTGTCCCTGCTTAAGCCTCACCTGACCGCTAAAGGGAAAAAGGACGCATTTAAATTCATGGATGAATTATAAACCCGTTATTGTGCATTTATTTGAAAGAATACCTGCATCGATTCCGGATTCAGGCCATCACCGATACCATATCCAGTGCCGGTCGACCCAGCTCCTTATTTCCGAGCAGGCTGATCCCTTCCTTTATTTCATTCGCCCTGATGTTTTTTGAAAACAATCGCCAGCTGATTTCAGGCAAAAGGATGACCTCAGCTTCAGGTGTTTCCATTGATGATTTGCCCAGAATCCAGGCATCTGCCGATCGATCCAAATACCAGGATCCGCCAGCTTCTCCGGGAATGGTTACTTTGATGACCGTGCCTTCAGGTGCCTGAACATGGCGGTAGGTATATGGCAGAGCCCACATATACGTATCAATGAAAGGGTAAAAAAATTTCCTCTCCATGATACCGTTTCGTGCGGTGGCTTCCCTGATCTGCTGTTGATGATGCCATTTTTCGGTGTATTCCCTGGCCAGGTGAAACCAGTTTTTACTTTCTTTCTCCCCGGCCCAACTGACAGCGAAAGGCGCTGTCTCATATGGGTTCATGGACACATAATAATCACTGGTGGGCGGGCCGGTGGCCTCATGGAGGAAGATCAGTATTTCCGGGCTGGCCCTTTGCATGGCTTGTACCCAGTCGGCATTCAACCGATTCAGATAGTTGATCAAATCTTCGTTGTTATGGATCAACGGACTTTCCGTCCGATAGCCATCCCTGAGCCCCGACAACACCCGGATATTCGTGTCGAGCAGATGGGCGACGACATCCTTGACGGTCCACTGCCGGGCCAGCGTCTGTTTCTTCCATTCAAGTGGGGTCAGTGATCGCAGCAATTCAATCAGCTTTCTGTCGAGTTCATGAAATAGATGGGCTACGGGAATCGGAACTTCGTACGGTACATCTCTTATCGTCAACCCCATTTTATAAACCGTTGCTGGAAAATATGGACAAGTCCAATTTCCTTTGACTTCAAATGTTTATAAATGAAAGACCGCATACCCCTTCATCTGGTGGGTTGAAACTGTCGTAAACCTGGACACGGAGATTTCCACATCCGGATTCACATGGACAGGGTCCAATCCAAATTTGGCCACAGATTGTCCGCAACCATAAATATGAATGCCTGCCTCCTTCATTTCATGGAGGATTTGAAGGTTTGGATTGTCAACTCCGTATTTTTTCTTGTAAGCCTCGTTGTCCATGACGACGGCAATCGAAGGGCCCCAGATAGCCACAGCAACTTTTAATTTTTCCTTCGGCACTCCTCCGTAAATATGCAGATTGTACATCCTGGATATATGATCCAGGGGGAGATACAACTTTTCGGGGGCTTCCATCTTTTCCCCCATGTCCACAATGATTTTATATTCAAGGGATGGGTCCGGCTTGTCTTTTCCAAAAGGCACGTCATACATGGCCCCGAAATTTTTAATGGCCGGATGCAACATGGGCTGGGCGTTCAACCCGGAAAGAATCAGGCTTAAGTAAACCAAAACAACTGAATTTTTCATGATAATCGGTTTTGTGGGTTTTTATGAATCAGAAAAGTCTAATTTACTCATTATTTACCTGGCCTGGTAGGACCCTTTCCTGCATCTCGGTTTGATGAAACGCGATGTCGTGTAAAATGTCCGTCAGTTCAGCGGGCCGGCTGAAAAAAGGAGAATGACTCGTGGCCATGCTGTACACTTTTACACAAGGGGTTTCCAAATACATTTTTCGCTGGATAAAGGGAGTGACCGCCTTGTCTTCCGTGCATTCAATATAAAAACGCGGCACCCGGCCATAGTTTTCCTCTGTCAGCTTAAGGGGCACCTGAGCCGATTCCATGGGTTCGAAGCTAAGCAGAAGTTTGGCCAGTTCGGTAATGTTTTCGTCGCAGTCCGCATACAAGCCCTCCCGGTATATATAGGTTTAACAAAAAGTTGATTTCCGGTGGCGGCAAAGTTCAGGAGACCCCGGCCCGGGCTGCTTCCCATCCGATCATCGCGGTTTTCCGGACATCTCCCCAATGATATTGCCCGATCAGGCCGGTGGATTGGATGACCCGGTGACAGGGGATCAGGAAAGCCACCGGATTGTCCCCAATGGCCGAGCCCACTGCCCTGGAAGCCCCGGGATTTTTTACCTGTTCTGCCACCTGGCCGTAGGTTGACAATTTTCCCATGGGAATTCGTAAAAGCGCCTCCCAGACTTTTAACTGAAAATCCGTACCCCGGAGATGAAGCCGGATTTCATGAAGCCTGCTCCAGTCGTGGCGAAATATAAAAAGGGCATTTTGCTGAATGAGATCTGTTTTTTGGGTCAGGGCTGCCCGTGGAAAAAGAGCCTTCAGTTCGCCCAGAGCCTGCTGACCGTCATCCGCAAAGGACATAAAACAAATTCCTTTGCGGGTGGAAGCCACCAATAAATTTCCGAAAGGACTTTCTGCGAAACTGAAATTGATTTCGAGATTTTCTGCGCCGTTTTTATACTCTCCGGGAGTCATGCCATCAATCTGGATAAAAAGATCATGCAGGCGTCCCGTACCTGAAAGTCCGGTCTCAAAGGCGACTTCTGCCAGGGAAGCCTTTTGCGCCTTAAGGATGGACTTGGCATGCCCGACACTGATGTATTGGAGAAATTTTTTGGGACTTACTCCCGCCCATTCTTTAAATAAGCGCTGAAAGTGAAAAGGGCTAAGGTGGATTTTTTCCGCAACTTCATTCAGGTCGGGTTGTTGTTTGAAATGATGACGGATATATTGAATAGCTTCCGATATTCTTTGATAATTTATGTTTTCTGTGCCTTCCATATTATTTTATATTACCCCACAAAGATGAATACCGGTTGAAAAGCAGAAAACCCGAAACTTGCTGAATTTACCTGAGTAAAGATCAGGAAGGTCACTAGGAACAGAATTTTTTATTCATACAGGTAATTCCACGATTTCATTTTCCCAAAAATAGATATGTATTTTGACCTAATCCGCGTACTTTCACTTTTACATCCGGGAATATGTTTTATCCCAAATACATGTTTTGAAAAATTAGTTTAAAACCCAGCTAAAATCATTCTAAAATGAATTCACGCCGCCATTTTTTGCACAAACTCAGCGCTTCCCTGATTGCCCTGCCGGCATTGTCTGGCCGGGAATTGACTGAAATCAAACTGCCGGATGACCAGCCTTACGACGGTCCGGTATTGAAAGTGGCCATATTGGGCCTGGGCTCCTATGGAACCCGGGTGGCCGAGGCCATGAAGACCTGCACCCGTGCCAAATTGGTTGGGGTGATCAGTGGTACCCCTTCCAAAATCAAAGAATGGCAAACCAAATACGGTATCCCGGAAAAAAATTGTTATAACTACGAAAATTTTGACGAGATCAAAAACAATCCGGACATCGATGCGGTATACATCATCACCCCCAATTCCCTGCATGCCCCCTATGCCATCCGGGTGGCCAAGGCCGGCAAGCACGTGATTTGTGAAAAACCCATGGCCCTAAACGCCAAAGAGGGCATGACCATGATCGCCGCCTGTAAAGCGGCCAATGTGAAACTGCTGGTAGGCTACCGGATGCACCTCGAGCCCAAAACGCTTGAAATCATTCGGATGAGAAACGACGGTGAACTTGGAAAGGTCATGTTTTTCCAGGCCCTGTGCGGTTTCCGGATCGGTGATCCAAATCAATGGCGATTAAATAAAGCCCTTGCCGGAGGGGGGGCCATGATGGACATCGGTATTTATGCCATCAATGGTTCCAGATACATGGTCGGGGAGGAACCGGTCTGGGTAACTGCACAGGAAACCAAAACCGATCCGGTCAAATTCAAGGAAGGGGTGGATGAGACCATTACTTTTCAGTTGGGATTCCCCAGCGGAGTGATTGCTTCCTGCCTCTCGACCTATTCCATGAACAACCTGGACCGTTTTTATTTAAACTGCGATAAAGGATGGGCCGAAATGCAGCCTTCCACCGGATACGGACCGATCAAAGCCAGGACCCATAAAGGTGAACTCACGCATACCCATGTGACGCACCAAACGGTCCAAATGGATGAAATGTCCGACATGATCCTGGCAGGTAAAAAGCCCGTTGTATCGGTAGATGGCGAAGAAGGATTAAAAGACCTGAAAATCATCGATGCCATCTATACCGCGGTGAAAACCGGTAAAAAAATAAGCCTGTCCCTGTAACTCCGGCGGGGATTATAATCCGGAAACCAAGATTTGTTTTATTAAATCTTCTCTACGGAAATGCCGAAAGCTCGGGCTGGATTTTTCTTCAGGAGAAGGTCGAAGTCTTCCTGCTTGAATCCTTCTGTTTTCAGGGCAGGAATAAGCTGAGTGAATATCGCGGTATAAGCGCGTATGGTTTGATTTGTTTTTTGGGGGTCATACCATCCGGCATCGTGGGAGATCAGGATACGGTCGAGAATACCCTGCTCACGCGCGAATATCAGTTTATTCAAATGTTTCTGAAGTTCCCAGCCTAAGCCGTCCAAACTGATCCAGCACCCAGAGGCTGCTGCCCGGAGATAGTTGTGATCCTCTTTTTCGTTTTGGGCATGTACCCAGATAAATGCCCGGGGAGAAACACCGGTTTCCTTCAGGATTTCCAATTGAGGCCACAATCCACGGGCTTCTCCGGTATGCGAGGCAATGGTAAGGCCTGTCTGAAGATGGGTAATTGCGGCCGCCTTCACCAGTTTTTGCTGCATGGGATGCAGGGTATCCGTGGCATCCACACCAATTTTTATAAAGCCGGGTTTTACCAGGGTCCCTTCGATGCCATGGGTCCACTCCCCGATCCAGATTTCAGCCAGGGCTTCTGGTTCCGATGCGAACGCAAAACCGGGAATGTATTTATTCTTAACGGCCCCGTAAAATCCGGTATTCGTGATGATTGGTATTCCTGTCTTTTGGGACATTTTTTCAAGCAGGTGGACGTCCCTGCCCAAATAAGCCGGGGTGGCATCCACAAAAAAACCAACCTGGTACTGCTGCAGTTCATGTAAAAATGGCAGGGTCGATTGCATCACCGAATCGTGATCCCAGGCATTGGGATCCAGGCTATCCGCCCCGGTAAAATCCACAAGGATGTGCTCGTGACTAAGCCAGCTGATGGTATCAGGAAAAGACATTGAACCTGAAACCGTCTGGATCACGAAGTGCTCTTGCTGACCTTTACAGGAAATAAATAGATTGCCCCATACTAATAAAAATAAGGATAAGCTTAAGCTTAAATACATTCCAGCATTTGATTTTAAATGGACTCCAGTTCCTTACGGGTAAAACCGTTATCCCGATCGCCGGTATTCAGGGTAGAAGCAGGTTCAAACAACAGGATGGCGACTTCCTTCCGTGCGAAGGGTTTATGCTCGACACCGCGAGGTACGACCAGAAATTCATTTTCAATGAGGGGGACGATGCGGTCACGAAAATGCATTTCAAATTCACCTTTCAGGACCAGGAACAGTTCATCTTCGTGTTCGTGTTTGTGCCATATAAACTCACCTTCGAATTTGACCAGTTTGACCAGTTGACCATTGAGCTCGGCAACTATTCGGGGATTAAAATAATCAGAAAACAGGGAAAGTTTCTGATTGATATTTACAGGGGAAATGGGCATCCGGTGTTTTTTGAACAAGCCCCCTGTGGATCAGGTCCTCTTGGCGATCATCTGATCCACCCCGGCCATAAAATCTTTGGCAGAAGCCATATATCCGGTTTTACCCAGGGCCTTGATATTGTATTTCTTTGTTGCTTTTTCCTGTTCCAGGTCAAAAACCCAGATGGTAGGGTATCCCGTTACCTGGAAAGCCTGCTGGAGGGAATAATTCTGATTTCGAATCTTTTCGGGAAGCGCTTTACTACGGGGAAAATCGAGCTCCAGGAGGACTACTTTTTTAGCTGCCCATTTTTTGAAATCTTCGGTCAGGAAGACGGCGGCGGACAGGCGCTTACACCAACCGCACCAGTCACTTCCTGTAAAATTGGCCAAAATCGGTTTTCCGGTTTTTTGAGATAAAGCATAAGCTTCATCAATATTGGTTAGCCAGCCTTCATGGGTGGCTTTATATTCCGATTGGGCCCGAAGGTCCAAAGAAAGCAGACTGAGCGAAATAAGAAGCGAAAAACTGAAAAAGAGTGGAACTGTTTTCATGTAAACTATAATTATATCGCCGTCAAAAATAATGGTTTCTGCGCATTGTTGTCTTCAAATCGGACTACTTGTCCCGGTAAAAAACAAATTCCGAAAGGAAGGGATTAGAATTTGGCCGTTTTTTAACATACCGGTAAATATTTTCCATTGGCTTAGCCCATAATTTTAAAACCTAACTGCTCTTTTATGAAAAAAATATTTTTTATACTATTGTTATTCAAAATTCAGGCAGTGGCCGCACAGGCTCCGGTCGGAGGTCCATGTGAAGGCTGTGAAGCTGTATTTGAAAATACGGTACCCTTTGAACAATTGGGACATGAAGTCTATTTACCGGACTGGAAAGACCAGGGCCCCCGGATGGTCGTCCGGGGAAGGGTTTTTAAAAAAGACGGGAAAACACCGGCGGAAGGTGTAGTCCTCTATGTATATCACACCGACCAAAAAGGAATCTATCCGGTGCGGGAACAGGATAAAGGATGGGCAAGACATCACGGTTATATTCGTGGCTGGCTAAAAACCAATGCACGGGGAGAATATGCCATCTATACCCTCAATCCGGCAGCTTATCCCAACGAACGATTCGCCGCCCACATACATGTGTTTGTCAAGGAACCGGATAAAAATCCCTACTATATTGATGAATATCTTTTTGAGGGCGACCCCTTTCTCACCGAAAAAGAAATCAAGCCCTCCCGTCCAAGAGGGGGCAAAGGCCTGATCAGCCTTGAAAAGCAAAATGGACTGCTGGTGGGAAAAAGGGATATCACCCTGGGTTTAAATGTACCGGGTTATCATTAATTTTAGATACTTATGAAAGCCCGGAACCTGTTCATTATCCTTGCAGGCAGTCTGTCTTTTTGCGGACTTGCGCACCCCGGACCCGGTATCGTCAAAGACAGTAAGGGGAATATTTATTACACCGACTTATCGGCCGTTTGGAAAATCATTCCTTCAGGCGAAAAAACAAAAGTGGTCACCGGGGTACATACTCATCTTCTGTATCTTGATTCCAGGGACAATTTGTACGGCGAACATCTTTGGTACAATGGTGAACAGGCCGATACGTGGGGAAGTTACGCCTGGTGCCTTCATGCAAATGGCCGGCTGGATACTGTTCATGGGCCCCTGAACGGATTTCTTCACGGTTTATATTCATTCAACAGGGACCGATTGGAAAATCAATACTGGGTTCAACACGGACCGGTTAAAAAGTTTTTCCGAAAAACGCCGGATGGGAAAATTGATAAAATCGCTGAGGCGCGTTTGGAAGATCCGGGTTGGATCGAAGTCAGCCCGGATGGCCGGGTTTATTTTGTTGCCGGCAACCATCTCTATCAGCTCGACACCACTGGAAATTTTTCAATATTGACTCCCAATATCGGTTCAATATCCATTACCCGTTCACCTATGCCCGATCCTTATGTTGCCGGATTGTGGATATATATGGACCGCATTTATGTGGCTGACTACTCTGGCAGACAAGTCAAACAAGTCACGGCGAATGGCCGGGTCCGCGTGGTCGCACGTTCGGAATCTCCCTGGTCCCCGGTGAGTGGGGTTTTCGACAACCTGGGCAACCTTTGGCTGCTTGAAAACAATATGGACAATACGGTAAGGGTGAGGAAAATAAGAACCCCCTGATTCCGTAAGAATACGTTGTAAATCTTTCCCGGATTTTTTTTATGCTGATTTTTGGGGCCTTCCTCTTCTTTTCTTTTCAGGGGCAGGAACAGAGGTGATGGCTTTGGCGGGCCGGCCCCTTTTTTTCAAAATCGGTTCTGCAGCAGATGCGGCTGCCTTGGCAGGCCTTCCTCTTCTTTTCTTAATAGGGGTCACCGTAAAAGCAACTGCTTTAGCCGGTCTTCCTCTTTTTTTCATACCCACTAAATTGGCCAGTGGGGATGCTTTTGCAGGCCGGCCTCTTTTTTTGACCGATGGGGCGCCCTTTTTTGAAGCGGGCTTGGCGGGCCGGCCTCTTTTTTTGGTGGTTATTTTTGAATCGGATTTTTTAAGGGATTCTGCATATTTATTGTTCAGGAAGGTGCTGATTCGTTGCGCGGCCGATCCGTCCAGTCCGTCCAGCAGATCTACACAAATCGACAATACATTGATTTCATCTGAATTCGCCATCTTAGGAAATTTGGTTATTAGTTAAAAAAATAAAACGCAAAGTTACCTGATTTTAAGCTGAAATAATCCTTGATTTCAGGAATTGTTATGACAAATTTCTATAATGAAATGCAAAGGGAATCAAATTATAAGGTCATGGATGCAATAAATTTTTTTTATTGGAATAAACGCCTGCATCGCTGATTTTCCTGGTTATCGGGCCTGGCAAAAATCCAGGTTAAAAACAAATCATATCCTTAATCTGAAACATCTGGATGCCAACCGCTCAATGGTGAATTACAGCTTATAAATTCAACGGAAGGCCCCTTGTTTGTGCATGACCCCAAACCACCATGGCGGGATCAGAGCATGTAAAATGGCTGCCGGGTAACCCCAGGGGAGTTTGGGGCTTTGTTTTTTGGGTGAAAGAGCATGATATGGAAGGTTAGCGTGGGTATGATGATCGGCATGCCGGGTCAATTCATACAGAAATATCCTTCCCAGTGGTTGTTCGGCATCCCAGGATAATCCTTCATGTATGTGTTCCGGGCTTCCATCCTTTTCGCTGTTCCTCGACAGGCCGTAATGCTCAATATAATTGACACTTTCAAGGAAAAGAACTCCTATGATGGCCACTACCAGGGCCATCATTGCTGCAAACCATGAAAAGAAAAGGACAATCGTTGCCAGATAAAGGATGGATGCGATCAGAAAAACGAGCATGGTATTTTTAATCGATAAAAAAGGAATTTGTTTTAATCGGATCTCATCCAGTTGGATCTTCCATGCATGTAAGTATGACTGGCAGACCGACCGGAGCCAGAAGGCATAAATCGTTTCTCCTTTGAGGGCGGTGGCGGGATCTTCGGTAGTGGCAATATTCCGGTGGTGTCCCTTGTTGTGTTCGATGTAAAAATGGAGATATAAAGCAGGAAGCAGAAACAGCCAGGCCAGCACATGATGGTAACCTTCCCTCCGATGCCCCAGTTCATGGCCGATGTTGATCCCCGAGGTGCCCAGGATCAAACCAACATTGAGTGCAAGGCCGACATGTTCTGCCGGGGTAATGGTTTTATGGATAAGCAAGTACAGATACCATATTATAATACCATACAAAACCGGAAGATGGAGGTATAAAAACCAGTCAAACAACTTGCTGGAGGGCCGTTCGACCGGTTCCGAGTTGATTTCAGGGGATTTAAACCAAAGACTTTCCACCATGGGAATCACCAAAAATCCGATATACATGGCCCCGGGCGAAAACCATCCCCGGAGGAGGAGTCCGGCCAGGGCACTAGCAGGCGCTGTGTAAGCAAGCAGGTAAAGCCATTTATTTATATGGTGATCAGCCGGTTTTGCCATAGAATTAATCATTCAGGAATTCAACCACAAAATAGAATTTAATCTTTATTTTGGATGAGGATCATTCTGCTGACCGCAATCAGTTTTTTGAATGAGTCCGATCATCCAGGATAAAAATGTCCTGAATGAAATTTGTCCTGTCCTTAAAAAAAAAATAAAATCCTGATTTATGAAAACTTCAATCTTCAATTTTTTTCTGGCCTTGCTTTTTATGAGTGGGCTTTATCTTGTGTCATGCCAGTCCAAAGGCGTTAAAACGGATACTCCGCCTCTGGATGTTCAGGAATTGACCAAAAACCAACCGGAAACCCATGGTACCGAATTAAAAGAGTCCGACATCGTCATCACCTCTCCGCTGGACCAGGCCATGGCCACCAAGGGAAGCGCGACGTATGACGTCAAATGCAAAAGCTGTCATCGGCTTTCCGAAGAAAGGCTGGTCGGACCGGGCTGGAAAGGGGTGACCAAAATGCGCAAGCCCGTCTGGATCATGAACATGATCACCAATGTGGAAATGATGCTGGAGACCGATCCCGAAGCTCAGAAACTGCTGGAGCAGTGTCTGGTGCGGATGCCCAATCAAAATGTGACCCTGACCGAAGCCAGGGAGATCCTCGAATTCATGCGGAAAAACGACGGAGAACTTTAATCCGATCCCAATAATCAGATGTAGTAATCATTCAATAAACTTATCGAATATGAATCTTAATAAATTCCATGTCAAATCGGCTCTATTGATGCTGATTCTGATCACCTGGTCCGCCTGCAAGCCCAGGGGCATCCAGCAGGCCATCAGCTCAGATGCTTCAGGCAAAGTCTATGTGGCACCCGGCACCCACGATGAATTTTACAACTTTGTCTCCGGAGGATTCAGCGGCCAGATGTCTGTCTATGGTATTCCTTCAGGCAGATTGTTTCGGGTAATCCCCGTGTTTTCCGTAGACCCTGAAAAAGGCTATGGATACAGCGAGGAATCCAAACCCATGCTGAATACCTCGCACGGCATGGTGCCCTGGGATGACCTCCACCACATTGCCTTATCCGTGACCGACGGCATTCACGACGGCCGCTGGGCTTTTGGAAATGGCAATAATACACCCAGGATCGCACGGGTGGATCTCACCACCTTCCGAACGGCCGAGATCATCGAGATTCCCAACAGCGCCGGTAACCACTCTTCACCCTTTATCACAGAAAATTCCGAATACGTGGTAGCGGGTACCCGGTTCAGCGTCCCCATGGACAACGGCAGCACCGATGTGGCGATCGATACTTATAAAGATAATTTTAAAGGAACGGTCAGCTTTGTCAAAATTGATCCGGCCACTGGCAGGATGAGCCTTGCTTTCCAGATCCTGCTCCCCGGCGTAAACTTTGACCTTTCACGGGCCGGTAAAGGCAAATCCCACGGTTGGTTTTTCTTTAGTTGTTACAATTCAGAACAAGCCAATTCCCTACTGGAAGTCAACGCCTCGCAAAAAGACAAGGATTTTATCCTATGCGTAAACTGGAAAAAAGCAGAGGAATACGTGAGCCAGGGCAAAGGCACCAAGAAAAAAGTCAGGTATGCCCACAACGTGTATGACGAGAAAAAACATATGGCGACCAGCAACATCGAAACCGAAGTGCTTGTGCTGGACCCCAAAGAACTTGCGGATATGGTGTATATGATGCCATGTCCAAAATCACCCCATGGCTGTGATACCGACCCGAGCGGGGAATTTATCGTAGGAAGCGGCAAACTGGCAGCTACCATGCCGGTATTTTCATTTACCAAAATACAGCAAGCGATTGCAGACAAAACCTATGATGGTGATTATGACGGCATCCCTGTACTGAAGTACGAAGCGGTTCTCCATGGAGAGGTTCAAAAACCAGGCTTAGGCCCCTTGCATACCGAATTTGATGCAAACGGCAATGCTTACACCTCCTTCTTTGTTTCTTCTGAGGTGGTGAAATGGAATGTACAGAGCCTGCAGGTCCTGGACCGGGTTCCGACCTACTATTCGGTGGGCCATTTAAGTGTACCGGGCGGACCAACTAAAAAACCCTGGGGAAAATACATGATCGCTTACAACAAGATTACCAAAGACCGTTTTCTGCCTACCGGCCCTGAACTGGCCCAGAGTGCTCAACTGTATGATATCAGCGGGGATAAAATGAAACTGATTCTTGACTTTCCGACCATCGGAGAGCCGCATTATGCAGAGGCCATTCCGGCAGAACTGGTAGCCAAGAACAGTGTTAAATTTTACAAAATTGAGGAAAACGAAAATCCCTGGGCAGCCAAAGGAGATGATTTTGCCCGCGTGGAACGCAAGGGTAATGAAGTCCATGTATATATGACCGCCATCCGGTCCCATTTTGTGCCGGACAACATCGAAGGCGTAAAATTGGGGGATGTCGTGTATTTCCATGTGACGAATATGGAACAAGACTGGGATGTGCCCCATGGTTTTGCGGTCAAAGGCGCAAATAACGCCGAACTTCTGATCATGCCAGGTGAAACCCAGACTTTGATGTGGAAGCCAGATCGAATCGGTGTTTTCCCGATGTATTGTACCGATTTTTGCAGCGCCTTGCACCAGGAAATGCAGGGATATATCCGGATCAGTGCACCCGGATCCAACGTGCCTATTAAATTCAGTACCGGAGACCTTGGTCCTGAAAAGTAGGTCATTTTTATTCTGAACCTTTAAACCTATACATATGAAAACGTTTGTTTTTATTATGATGGCCCTGGTCATGGCATCCTGTAAAACCACGCCCAATCAGGAAGCAGCCACCCCTTCCGATCCTGTAGCAACCGGTACAGGGCAGGCTAATGTAGTGGATGACGAATCCATGAAGGATGTGGTAAAAATAGCCGTTGGATCACCCGACCACACCACGCTGGTTGCGGCCCTGAAACAGGCTGATCTGGTAAACGCCCTGGCCAATGCCGGTCCGTTTACGGTATTTGCACCGACCAACGCGGCTTTTGAAAAATTACCTGCCGGAACCGTAGACGCCCTGATGAAACCCGATAAAAAAGGAGACCTTCAGGATATCCTGCAATATCATGTAACCACTTCGGCCCTCAAATCATCCTTTTTCAAAGATGGCATGACCCTGGGCATGGTAAATGGAAGCAACATCACTTTCCAGGTCAAAGACGGAAAAGTCATGATCAACAATAATGCAACGATCCTGGCTTCTGTACCGGCATCCAACGGCATCGTGCATGTGATCGATGCCGTCTTGTTGCCGCCAGCCAAATAAAACAGGATCCATTACCAAAGCCTTACTCAAACGACCTTCTGATGAAAAACAAGGATTTAACGGTGCTTTCGAGAATTGTCATGGCCTTTGCCACAGGCATGCTGGTAGCCGTATTCTTTCTTCCGGCATGGAGAATTGACCTTTTCGCCCCGCAATACCCTGAAGGGCTCAAGATGAATATCTGGTTAGACCGGTTGTCCGGTGACGTGGACATCATCAACGGCCTCAATCACTATATTGGGATGAAACCCTTCTCCAATGCATCCTTTCCTGAATTTGAGTGGTTGAAATATGTGGTTTACTTTTTCATCGGTATGGGTTTGTTGATTTCCCTGACGGGGAAAAAAAGGATTTTAGTCCTGTACGCGATCCTGACGGTCGTCGGCGGAAGCCTGGCGATGTATGATTTTTACCAGTGGGGTTACGAGTTTGGCCACGATCTGGATCCGAAAGCCGCTATCCAGGTCCCCGGCATGTCCTACCAGCCTCCTTTATTCGGTCATAAAAGATTATTGAATTTTGATTCTTATTCCTTTCCGGATATCGGGGGCTGGCTGGTCATTTCATCTGCGATCCTGGCTTTTATTGTTTTAGTTTATGAATGGTATCTCCATCGCGTACCCAAAACAAGCTCCCCCCTGACGGCCCTTTTGATCTGTACCGGAATCTGCGCCGGAATATCCTCCTGCCAGGTACAGCCCGAACCCCTGGTCGCAGGTCAGGATATGTGTTTTCACTGCAAGATGACCATTGTCGAACCGCGATACGGTGGTGAAATCGTGACCAATAAGGGGAAGGTCTATAAATTTGACGATATCGCCTGTATGAAAGCCTTTATCAGCTCCACCACCGTAAGACAGGAAGAGTTTAAGTTTACCCTGGTTTCCAATTTTAATAACGAAAAGGAATGGCTTGCTGCAGGTACTGCATTTTATTATACGGGTCCTTTAATGAAAAGCCCTATGGGTTCCAATACCGGTGCTTTCCCGGATCAAGCAGAAGCTGTCCGCTTCAAGGGTGAAAATGAAGGCCGGATTTCAGATTGGGGCACCTTGCTGAAAAGCCAGTGATGCGTTGGACTATTATTCTCCTTTTACTGATACCGGCTGTTCTGCCGGCAAAGGTAATCGACCTGTATCCGCATCAGGACAGCGCCTCGATCCATAACCACTTCAGAGAAGCCGGTGATGGAGACACCCTCCGGTTTAACGAAGGTGTGTATGATATTCACAGCATTGTGGTCACCAAACCCCTCGTCCTACTTGGCCGTGGCAATTGTATCCTGGATGCTTCCGGTAAATTTGAAATCCTGACCATCAGTGCCCATGCTGGAACCATTCAGGGTTTGACCCTGAGGAACTCCGGTTATTCCTCAATGAATGATTTTGCGGCGATCAAAGTCATTGATGCCTCCAACCTGCTGATCACCGGTAACACCATCCTGGATTCCTACTTTGCCATTCACCTGTCCAATGCATCTTACTGTACCATCCGCAACAATACCATCAAAGGAAAGGCCATATCCGAACAATTGAACGGCAATGCCATCCATGCATGGAAAAGCCACCACCTGATTATCGAAAACAACACCGTGAGCGGGCACCGGGACGGCATTTACCTGGAGTTTGTCACCCATTCCGCGATCACGGGAAATCACAGCCTGCTCCAGATGCGGTATGGCCTGCATTTTATGTTTTCCAATGATGATGTGTATACGAATAATACTTTTGAAGAAAACGGGGCCGGGGTCGCCGTCATGTACAGCAAACGGGTCACCATGAAAGAAAATCTGTTCAGGAACAACTGGGGGCCATCCGCTTACGGATTGCTCCTCAAGGACATTTCAGACAGTGAAATTTCACAAAACCGATTTGAAGAAAATACCCGGGGCATCCACATGGAAGGGACCTCGCGGATTCAGCTCCGCTACAATTCGTTTAAAGACAATGGCTGGGGCATTGCGATCCAGGCCAGTTGCAATGACAATTCATTTTCTTACAATAATTTTATCAGCAATTCTTTCGATGTTTCCACCAATGGCCAGGTCATCCTCAATGTATTTGAACACAACTACTGGGATGAATACGAAGGCTATGACCTAAATAAAGACGGCATCGGGGACATTCCTTATCATCCGCTCAGCCTGTTTGGACTGCTGATCGAACAAAATCCCAGCATGCTTATCCTGGTAAAAAGTTTTATGATGCAATTGTTCGAAAGAATGGAAAAAGCCATCCCGAGCCTCACTCCCGAACATTTTGTTGATCTTCATCCAATAATGAAACCCTACAAGCCATGATCCGGATTGAACATATTGGTAAAAAATACAGAAAAATCCAGGCGCTCGATGATATCAATCTTTTTTTCAACCGCGGTCAGGCGGTTTCTTTGATCGGCCCAAACGGTTCGGGTAAAACCACCCTGATCAAATGCATCCTGGGACTGGTCCTCCCCGATCACGGAAGGATATTTGTCCATACGCAACCCATTGAATCCAGCCCCACCTACCGAAACCAGATCGGGTATATGCCCCAGATCGGCCGGTACCCCGATCAGATGAAAGTTGGCCAGTTGTTCAAGCTGCTGAAGGACCTGCGCCATTCTGATCCTGCCAAACTGGATTATGAATTGTATGAAGAATTTAACCTATCCTCCCTGTTCGAAAGCCGCATGCATACCCTCAGCGGAGGCACCCGGCAGAAAGTCAGTGCCGCACTGGCCTTTTTATTCAACCCGGAAATACTCATTCTGGACGAACCGACCGCAGGCCTGGACCCCCTGTCTTCGGAATTGCTGAAAAAGAAAATCATTGCTGAAAAAGAAAAACACAAACTGGTCCTGATCACGTCACACATCCTCAGTGACCTGGAAGATTTGAGTACCCATGTGGTTTACCTGCAGGAAGGAAAAATGATCTTTTACAAAGACCTGCCTACCCTGCAACTGGAAACCAGGGAACAAAAACTCAGCCGGGCCATCGCATATTTTATGAAAAAAAACAATACGGTAGCACCCCTGAATTAATCGATCATGCTGAAGTTGCCCAGATACATCATATACGATATCCTCCGGAACAAGATCATCCTGGCCTATACCCTCCTCCTGTTCCTGATCTCCACGGGTTTGTTTCAATTGGAAGAAAACAATGACAAGGCCCTGCTCGGGCTGTTGAGTGTGGTACTCATCGTGGTGCCGCTGGTCAGCCTGATCTTCACGACCATCCACTATTACAATTCTTATGAATTTATGGAATTGCTCCTCTGCCAGCCCCAAAGCCGGTGGAGCATCCTGTTGAGCGAATATTCCGGGGTGGCCGTATCCCTGCTGGTGGCTTACGGGGTCGGAGTGGGCCTGCCTCTCCTGATTTATTCCCTGGGCGCGGTAGGCTTTTACCTGCTGCTTACCGGTTTGTTGCTTTCGATGATCTTTTGTTCGCTTGCATTTCTGATTTCGGTTATATCCCGGGATAAAGCCAAGGGAATCGGTATCGCCCTGTTGTTTTGGTTTTATTTTGCCCTGATATACGATGGGGTCCTCCTGCTCATCCTTTTTTCATTGAGTGACTATCCCCTTGAAAAACTCACTTTTTTGTTTTCCGCCCTCAATCCCATTGACCTGGGGCGGGTATTTGTGATGCTTAAAATGGATATCGGCGCCCTGATGGGTTATACCGGCGCCGTTTATAAAAATTTCCTGGGCAAGGAAACCGGGATTTTGTTTACCTGCATCATCAATCTCGCCTGGGTGATCGTACCCCTGCTCCTGGCGAAAAAAATATTCAATAAAAAGGATATGTGATTTCGAAACACGCATGCATCAGCGGCCATCTCCATCAAGGAGGTTGCCGAGTCCACCCAGGATACTTCCTTCATCCTTTCTTTTGAAGGTGCCATAAGCCAGGATCCGGGAGGCCAGCCGGCTGATCGGCAGGGTTTGGATCCATACCGTCCCGGGACCTTCAAGAGTGGCAAAAAACAAACCTTCCCCGCCGAAAATGGTGTTTTTGATCCCGCCGACGAACTGGATATCGTAATGCACCGAAGGAGTGAATGCTACGATGCACCCGGTATCAATTTTAATAGTCTCTCCATATTTCAGCTCCCGTTGAAGGACATGACCTCCGGCGTGTACAAAAGCCATACCATCACCTTCCAGCTTTTGCATGATAAACCCTTCGCCACCGAACAAACCCGTACCCAATTTGCGCTGAAATTCAATGCCCACTTCGACGCCTTTTGCGGCGCACAGAAAAGCATCCTTCTGGCAGATCATCTTGCCCCCAAGCCGGTATAAGTCCATGGCAATGATCTTACCCGGATAGGGAGAAGCAAAAGAAACCCTGTTTTTGCCATGACCCATATTGGTATAGGCCGTCATAAATAGACTCTCTCCGGTCAGGACCCTCTTGCCGGCCGACATCAGCTTTCCAAAGAAACCCTTGTCCTCATGGCGCCCGTCCCCAAAGATGGTTTCCATCTGGATGGGCTCATCCATCATCATAAAGGCTCCTGCTTCCGCAATGGCGGTCTCCCCCGGATCGAGTTCGATCTCCACATACTGCATTTCTTCTCCGTATATCTTATAATCTATTTCATGGTCTGACATATTGCATTTTTTTGGGTGCAAAGATAAGGAGAGCATGATATTGAAGTAGAGTACCGAGACTGAAGGCGCTAACTGCAATCCAACCTGTTTATCTTCGTCTCCATGAAAATCCGATCCATCCGTTTTCGACTGGAAAACCTTCAACTTGCCAAACCTTATACGATAGCCTGGAAAACCGTTGACCGGGTTGAGAACCTGTTTTGTTTTCTGGAAACGGACCAGGGCATTACCGGCTATGGCAGCTGCAATCCGGAAAATGAGGTGGTTCATGTATCCACAAAAGATACCCTCGAGGCTCAGGAACAGTTTGACCAGGATTTGTTGCTGAATAAGTCCTTGGATCATCCGGTAGAATTGATCGAATCTTTGCTGCCCTCCCTGCAACGGGTGCCCACCCTGTTAGCCGCCCTCGATATTGCCATTTGGGACGCCTGGTCCAAAGCACAGGGAAAACCTCTGGTGGAAGCGCTGGGGAAAAAAAACGGACCCCTGCCCACTTCGGTCACCATCGGCATCATGGACGATGACCAGACGGTGATGGAAGCCAAAGAATTCCTTGCCCTCGGTTTCACACACCTGAAAATAAAAATTGGCCTGGATCCAAACCGGGACACCGAGAGGCTTGTGAGGCTGAGGGAGGCGGTTGGTTCCCGCCCTTTTATCCGGGTGGACGTCAACCAGGGATACCGGCTCGAAGATTTTAAAAAGTTATACACAGCCTGTGCCGGATTGCAAATTGAATTGTTTGAACAACCCCTGCGCACGGATTGGTTTGACCAGATCGACAACCTGCCCATCGAGGTGAAGGCTTTCATCGCGGCCGATGAGTCGCTGCATGGTGAAGCGGATGCGCGGCAAATTGCTGCGGCCGGACGCTGCGGTATATTTAACATCAAACTGATGAAATGCGGCGGGTTGCACCAGGCCGGTAAACTCGCCCGGATCGCTGAGTCCCACGACATCAAGCTGATGTGGGGCTGCAACGACGAAAGCCGGCTCAGCATTGCCGCTGCCATGCACCTTGCCTATGCCACCGGCGGGACCCGCTTCCTGGACCTGGATGGCAGTTTCGACCTCGCCCGCGACCCTGCCTCAGGCGGATTTGAACTGATTGACGGAAAACTGATACCTTTGGAAAAACCGGGACTCGGAATAACAATAGATTGAGTTAAACCTCCTCATGGAATCTTTTAATACACTGCTCGAAGCCATCCAGGCTTACAAAGACGAAGGTTATACCGAAGATTTTAACCTACAGGAAAATTGTATGGTTTGCTCCAATGGCAAATACAAACTGAAAGCGGGTGATTTTTTAATTGACAAACATTACCGTTTTGAGGACAATACCGATCCCTCCGACCAATCCATCATCTATGCGATCTCATCTGACAAATATGATGTAAAAGGAATTCTGATCAATGCTTATGGGATTTACAGCGATGATATGGCGAATGACATGATTGAGGCGCTGTCGGTGAGGAGGTAGTCAGTAGTCAGTGGTCAGCAATTAGCTTTGGTCAAATGCTTCTCTCAACACCCAATTCCAGGCCTCTCAATTCCGCCAGCCCCCTCAGCCTGCCAATGGCGCTATAACCCGGATAGGTTTTTTTATGAAGGTCGTCCAGCATTTGGTGCCCGTGGTCGGGGCGCATGGGGAGTTTGATGTTTCTTCGCCGTTGCAGCAAAACAATTTCCTTCATTACGGCATACATGTCGGTATCGCCGGCCAGGTGGTCCGCTTCAAAAAAATTGCCTTCCGGATCCCGGGCTGTATTGCGCAGGTGCAGGAAATGGATCCGGTCTCCAAAACGGCGGATCATAGCCACCAGGTCATTGTCAGCCCTCGCGCCATATGAACCTGTGCAAAAACAAAGTCCGTTGGATGGAGAGGGTACCGCGGCCAGGAGCTCCGAGGCGTCCTGTTCGGTGCACACAATCCTGGGCAGCCCAAGGACGGGATAGGGCGGATCATCCGGATGGATAGCCATTTTGACCCCACGCTCCTCGGCCACCGGGGTCACCTTCTGCAGGAAATATTTCAGGTTTTTTTTCAGGGTATCCCGGTCGATGTGTTGATAGGAACGGAGCAATTCCAATACTTCCTCCGGGGTAAAGCCCACGGTGCTTCCCGGCAGGCCCTGGAGGCAGTTGTCGAAAACCTGCTTCCTCTTTTCTTCACCGGCCTCTTCATACCACTGCCTGGCCCGGGCTATCTGATCTTCCGAATAATCTTTTTCCGCCCCCGGCCTTTTTAGCATATACAAATCAAAGGCCATGAATGCCAATTTTTCAAAACGAAGAGCCTTGCTCTGATCGGGCATCGGGTATTCGAGGTCGGTCCGGATCCAGTCAAGCACCGGCATAAAATTATAGGTAATGACTTCGAGTCCTTCAGAAGCTACATTCCGTATGCTGGTTTTATAATTTTCAATATGACGGAGATAATCCCCGGAACCTTTTTTGATGTCTTCACTGACCGGCAGGCTTTCTATGACTTTCCAGCTCATGCCAGCATCTTCAATAAGGGCCTTTCGCTTTTTGATCTCATCCAGGGTCCAGACTTCCCCAACGGGAACATGGTGGAGGGCAGTCACCACCCCGGTGCAACCGGCCTGCCGGATGTCCCAAAGGCTGACGACATCGTGGGGACCATACCATCGCATGGTTTGAATCATACTCATAGATACAAACATACATGAATTGATCGGAAAAAAGGCTGTGTTCAAAAACACCTAACTTGGTATGGGGCGAAATGAAATCAATGACAAAAACGTTCGGACTCACTCATCTTGCCATAGCGGTGAAAGACATCGGTACAACCCTGGATTTCTACACCCGGGTATTCGAAATGGAAGTGATGTATCGCGAAGATAACATGATTCAACTGACCACTCCGGGCAATCATGACATATTGGTTTTTGAAAAAAAAGAGCATGCACCATTTGGACAATCCGGGGGTATTGCCCATTTTGGTTTCAGGTTAAAAAAACCGGAGG
>CAYOPD010000004.1:35154-87668 GCA_964405735.1 uncultured Saprospiraceae bacterium
TTTGGACAATCCGGGGGTATTGCCCATTTTGGTTTCAGGTTAAAAAAACCGGAGGACCTGGAAGAAATTTATAATAAAATCATGGAGTCAGGAGGAGAAATCATGGACAAAGGGGATTTCGTACCAGGCTCGCCCTACCTCTTCTTCCGGGATCCGGATGGATATCTAATAGAGGTGTGGTATGAACTTCCACCCGGATAATCAAGTCCCCATTTCAATTTCATCCCACGTTTAAATCAATATAAAAAAGATTGTTCTTAACACGCTCATGAGCGGATGGCGTCTCATCTCCATATCCAAAAATCACTGCCAGGTGCACCTTTTCCGTATCGGGGATCTTTAATTTTGAATACACCTTCGTTCCTTCCACATACTTACCCAGGCCGATCGGACAGGAATCCAGGCCCTTGGATTTAGCCGCCAGCATCATATTCTGCGCACACATGCCAATGTCCAGGCAGGCCCATTCATTGTCCCTGGGAGCGGAAATAAAAACAACTACGGGGGCTCCGTGGAAAATGGGGTTTTTTGACTTAAGGAAATCAATCCCATGCGCTAAATGCAATGAACTGGCCACCGATTTAAGGATATTTTTAAACCCTGATTTTACAATGCCTTTGGCGGAAGCTTTGAGGACTTCCTTTTCCAATAGGGCGATATCTTCCTTTTTATCCACCACATAAAACCTCCAGGGTTGGCGGTTGATCGCGGAAGGTGCCATGCGGCCCGCGTCCACAATGGCTTCGATGCTTTCAGGGCCAGGCTTTTGGTTTTTGTATTTCCGGACTGCCCGCCGCTCATAAATGATCTTAAAGACCTCATTACCCGCCATCGCGATTCCGGTTTCAGTATTTTTCATGGGTTGTTTTTAAATGGATAAAATATTAAATATCAATTTAATTGGAATCCCGGTTATGGATCATGATTTGGATCAGGACTTATGCTAACCGGATGGAAATACCGGGAAGGACCATTTTCAGACCTTGTTTTGCAGAGCAAACTCCTTCTGATAAATTTTAACCAGCAGGAAAAAATAGGCGATCAGCAAGGGCCCAAAGACGAGGCCCGGTAAGCCAAACCACTGAAGCCCGATGATGACACCCAATATAGTGATCACCGGGTGCACGTTGGCAAACCAGCGGGCAAAGACCAGCCTGAAAAAATTATCCGTAAGGGAAATGATCAGCGTGCCATAAAGCAAGATGCCGATGCCTTGCCAGGATTCTGCGGTAGCCAGCATGATGATGCCGGCCGGCGCCCAGATCAGGCCCGCACCCACCACGGGCAGTACCCCGGAGCAACCCGTAAGCACTCCCCAGAAAAGCGGGTCCTTCATGCCAAACAACCAGAATCCAAAAGTGGATACAATGCCCTGAGCCAGGGCGATCATTGGGACGGCTATGGCATTTGCCTTAGTCATGTCATCCAGTTCCTGGGTGAGTAGCTGGATGCCTTCCGGGGTAAAAGGAAGGTATCGTGACAAAACCGGTTCAATATACCCTGTATTCACCAGAAGATAATAAAGGAGAAAGTACATCATCAGCAGGCTTCCCAGCGCCAGAATAGAGGTATTGAGGATGGCCGGAATAGAATCGGCCAGCCCCCGGATATATTCCACCAGGGTATCGCTGCTGAAAATCTGCCGGTCAAAAAACCTGTTGATTTTTACAATTAGGGTGTTGAAACCCTGCATCAGGTCCTGTGGATTGCTCAGGGTGGTTTGCAACTGGCCAATCAATAAATAAATCAGCCCAAATAGGGGAATAATAATCAACAAAAAGGAAATAAAAATGATCAGGGTGGCCGCGACCCATCTTTTCCAGCGATAGATGGTGATCAGTCTTTTCATGAACTTCCTGAACAACACATAAAATATAAGTGCACCGAGAAACGAAACGATAAATTCATTCAAGCTGTACAGGAGAAATCCCAACAGGGCCAGGATCATGCCGATCACTGCGATTTGCCGGCTTTTACCGGGATACAAACTGGATGAATCGGGCATGAATGGATCTACATTTAATCAAACCAAATTTATGATTTTAAAACAGAATGGTCATCCGGTTCAGAGCAGGTTTGAGTCCAGCAGAACGGTTGTCTTTTCTTCAGAAGAAAGTTGAATTACCAGGTGATCGATCTTTTCCAATAAATCCGGCATGACCTTTTCGATTTCCGGGCTGAGGGTGATGCCCTGCTGCTGAATGCTTTTAATGCTCACCGTAAATAAATGAATGTCGGGCATTTTACCCAGGAGTTGCAGGGCACTCACCATATCCTTCAACCCAATGTCGTGGGTGCTCATGGCATTGGGAAAATCATCCGTAAACCGGGGCCGGATCAGCCGGATGGTCCCGGGCGAATGATGGTCCAGGGTGGCATCCACCAGGATGATGGTTTCATAACTCTCCAGGTAACCCAGCAGGTGAAACCCACCTGTGCCCCCGTCCAGGACCTCAATGCCCGGAGGCCGGCTTCCTGTCTCCAGCCTCCGGGCGGCATGGACTCCGACCCCTTCATCTCCCATGAGGTAATTCCCTATGCCCAGGATTAAAATACGGTTTAAGGCCATTTTTTTCATAACCCTCTATTCCGGGTTTGGGGTCTGCGGGTGCTCCTTTTCAAATACCTCTTCCTCAATAAATTTCCATCCTCCTCCCATGCTGCTGATCTCCCCACGGCCTTCTATATAATCGTGATAAAACACCAGGTAAATATGGATCACCACGAAAAGAATAAAAAACCACATGGCCCAATGATGGATCTGCCGGGTCAGAATATCTCCTCCAAACAAAGCGGGTACCCAGGCAAAAAGTTGCGGGAACCACCAGTCGCTCATGGCGGCATAAAGGCCAAAGCCGGTAAGGCATTGTACCAAAAAAAGAATAAAGGTGAGGAAATAGGTGAAGCCGGCAAGCGCATTGTGCCCGATGCTCACATGTTCCCTGTCCTTCATCATCAGGACATCCATTTTGATCACGGTCCACATTTCTTTAAAAAACTTACCGGATACCGGGACAAATTGTTTCCAGTTGGCGAATTTATTCCCCGCAAAACCCCAATAAATCCGGGCCAGGAAGTTGAAGAAAAATAAATAAGCGGATCCAAAATGAATATATCGGATCCAGCCCATGGTGAACTTACCGGTGGCCTCCTGCTGGCTCTGAAGCGCCAAAGGATCAGCAATATAAAACCCGGTCGCAACCAGAGCCACCATGACCAGCGCATTCAACCAGTGATAAAACCGCACCGGCAATTCCCATACATAAACCCGGCGAAGTCTTTGAACATCCATAACCTTAGGTTCCATAATTTCGGTTTAAAATTATTCGCCGCCCACCACGCTGATCCGGCTGATGTGTTTTCCCTCTTCATCATATAGGTGAACACTGCAAGCCATACAGGGGTCAAAACTGTGGACGGTTCTTAATATTTCAAGCGGTTGTTTTTCATCCGCCACCGGAGTATTCAACAGAGCGGATTCATAAGCGGACAACTGTCCTTTGCCATCCCGGGGAGAGGCATTCCAGGTCGTCGGAACCACCAATTGATAGTTGGCTATCTTCTGATCTTCGATATTGATCCAGTGGGCCAGGGCCCCGCGGGGGGCTTCTGAATATCCCACTCCAAGAGCCGTTTTAGGCCAGGTAGCCGGATCAAACTTGCCCATCTCGGCCATCCGGGTATCTCCGTTTTTAATATTGGCGATCAATTGATCATAAAATTCAAGCCCCCATTGGGCGATCAATACACTCTCCAGTCCACGGGCAGCCGTCCTGCCCAGGGTGGAAAACAAAGCCGTCACCGGAACATTCAGATCAGTCAGCGCTTTATCCACTACCGCTTTAAAATCCTCCCTCCCCCTGGCATAACCTACCAAAACCCGGGCCAGAGGGCCGACTTCCATCGCATGCCCGTTCCACCTCGGTGTTTTGAGGTAACTGTATTCTTTGGTGGTGTCCAGGTGTTCAAAGGGTGGTTTCGGTCCGTTATATTTGACCTTGCTTTCTCCTTTCCAGGGGTGAAGGCCATTGACTTTCCCACCGCTGTATTCATACCAGGAATTGGTCACAAACTCCTGCACTTCCTCATCCTTGCGAAGGTCGACCTCATATAATTTACTGATGTCCCTGTGCAGGATGGCTCCGGCTGGAAACTTAAAGGAAGTAGTATCCCGGTATCCGTTCGTGGGCAGGTCTCCGTACACGAGGTAGTTTCCAAGCCCGCCCCCGATCGCGCCCCAATCCTTGTAAAAAGAAGCTATGGCCATCAGGTCAGGTACATAAACCTGCTCGACAAATTCCTTTGCATCCTGCAGCAATTGCCCGACGAGGGCAAGGCGTTCGGCATTGATCCCGCTGACATCGTCGATTCCAATGGCGCAGGCCATGCCACCCACCAGGTAATTCGGGTGCGGGTTTTTCCCACCGAAAATGGCGTGAATTTTTACAATTTCTTTCTGCCACTCCAGGGCTTCCAGGTAATGCGCAAGCCCGATGAGATTCACTTCGGCAGGCAGTTTATAAGCCGGATGGCCCCAATAGCCATTGGCAAAAATTCCGAGTTGGCCGCTTTCAACAAATTTTTTAATCCGGGTCTGAATATCACTGAAATAACCGGGAGAACTTTTGGGCCAGTGGGAAATGCTCTGAGCCAATTCGGATGTTTTTTGGGGATCCGCTTTTAAGGCATTGACTACATCCACCCAGTCCATGGCGTGCAGATGGTAGAAGTGTACCACATGATCATGCATGTACTGGGTGCAAAACATGATGTTCCGCACCATCTCGGCGTTGGGCGGTACGACGATATCGAGAGCGTCTTCCACTGCCCTCACGGACGTCAGCGAATGGACAGAGGTGCAAACCCCGCAAACCCTGCCCACAAAGGCCCAGGCATCTTTCGGGTCCCTTCCCCTTAGGATCTCTTCCAACAGGCGCACCATGGTGCCGCTGCTGAAAGCGTCTTTTATTTTTCCGTTTTCGATATCTGCTTCGATCCGGAGATGACCTTCAATCCGTGTGATCGGGTCAACAACGATTCTTGTACTCATACGATTATTCTTGTGATTAACGATTAGGATTCAAATTCCTTTTCACTTGCCTTTCCTTCCTGCACCTTTTCCGAAATGAGCTTATGCTTGCGGACATTCGTTGCGATGGCATGGGCGGCAATACCCACTCCGGTCGCAGCCAGGGCCACCTTTCCAAGGGTATCGGCATTCGCCTCAATGCCAAATCCCGCAAAAGCGGACGCTCGTTCATAGAACCGGCCATTGTCCCAGAAGTTCTCTTCACTGCAACCGATACAACCATGTCCTGCCTGAATGGGAAAGCTGGTACCGCCGTTCCATCTCATCACCCCGCATGCATTATAGGTGGACGGGCCTTTGCAACCCACTTTATAAAGACAATACCCTTTTTTGGCATTTTCATCATCGAAGGATTCCACAAACAAACCGGCATCGTAATAGGCCCTCCGGTAACAACTGTCATGGACCCTTTTGCTGTAAAAGGCTTTCGGCCTGCCCAAACGGTCCAGTTCCGGAATTTTTCCAAAGGTGACCAAATGGACGATGACGCCGGCCATGACTTCACCGATCGGGGGACAACCCGGTACTTTGATCAGGGGAACCCCTTTCAGCAATTTGTGGATGGGCGTGGCGTTCGTCGGATTTGGCCGGGCTGCCTGGACACAACCGTTGCTGGCGCAACTGCCCCAGGCGATCACGGCTTTGGCTCCTGCTGCTGCTTCCTCCAGGATCTGGAGGGAGGTTTTCCCGCCAATCATGCAATAAACCCCGTCGGCCCCGGTAGGAACGGAACCTTCCACACAAAGGATGTATTCGCCTTTGTATTTTTCCATGGTATGTTTCATCGCTTCCTCAGCCTGGACCCCCGATGCGGCCATCAGGGTTTCCGTGTAATCAAGGGAAATTTTGTCCAGGAGGATATCGGCAACAATAGGATGCGAAGACCGGATAAAACTTTCACTGCAACAGGTGCATTCCTGAAAATGCAACCAGATCACCGGTACCCGCGATTTGGTTTCCAAAGCATGGACCACCTGGCCAATGGCCGAATTTTCAAGTCCCATAAAAGCGGCCATCGTGGTGACAAAAGCCATAAACTCCCTGCGGGAATACCCTTTTCTTTCAACCTCTTCGTAATAAGTAGGCTGAACAGTTGGTAAATTATCGTGAATCATACGATTGGGTTTAATGTAAAAAGAATGCAAAAACCACAGCCTAAAATAATTTTAAGCAAAGTCACATTTTATGACTTTTATTTGGCTGAATGCTGACCTGGGTCATATAACCAGCCCTTCATTTCGCTAATTTTTGTTATTTAATAAAATAGGGTTGTATGAAAAAATTCATTAATTCGGCATTTATCTTTTTGATGCTTTTCCTGCCTTTAAGCGGCTGGGCTCATCCTGGCCACGGTGAATCGGATGGATTCACGCTTATTCATTATTTCCGTGAACCCTTGCACGCGGTGGTATCTCTGGGCATACTGGCTGCGCTATTCGTTTCCCTTATCCGCTGGAGCAGGAACAAAGCGCAGCAGGAAAGATTCTGACCATGCATGAACTCTCCATTGTCATGGGCATCCTCGATATCGCGGAGGAATATGTCGGGAAAACAAAATCCCCGGGGGTGGAAGAAATTGAACTCGATATGGGCTGCCTGACCACCATTGAAATGGAGGCGTTTGAATTTGCCTGGAAGGAGGGAGTGAGGAACACCCCCTTGCAGGGCGCTGTAAAAAAAATCAACAGGATCAAAGGAAAAGCAAGGTGTATGGACTGCGAAAAGAAGTTTTATATTGAAAACCTGTTTGATCCCTGTCCGGCATGCGGCGGGCATTTGCTGGATATTCTCGAAGGAAAGGAATTGCGGGTTAAATCACTGGTGCTATCATGAATCCTTTTAAACCCTTAAACCATTATTTATATGTGTGCAACCTGCGGATGCGGCACGGTTGATTCCGTGCACCGTCATGAAGCCGGACCTTTTCATGATCATTCCCACGATCATTCAAACCACTCCCATAAAAAAGCGGTGGACGTGGAGAAAGATATTTTGCTGCAAAATAATCTGCTGGCTGAGAGAAACCGGGGCTATTTCGAGGCTAAAAATATTCTTGCACTCAACCTGGTCAGTTCCCCCGGTTCCGGCAAAACCGCCCTGCTGGAAAGGACCCTGACCGACCTGAGAGGAGAATTGGAATTTGCCGTGGTGGAAGGAGACCAGCAAACCACCAACGATGCGGACCGCATCCACGCGACCGGCACCAAAGTGGTCCAGATCAATACCGGCAAAGGATGCCACCTGGATGCCCATATGGTCCTGCATGCGGTCCAGGGGATGAAACTGAAACAAAACAGCATTTTGTTTATTGAAAATGTGGGCAACCTCGTTTGCCCTGCAATGTTTGATCTGGGTGAGAATGAGCGGGTGGTGATCGTATCTGTAACGGAAGGGGACGATAAGCCTTTAAAATATCCCGATATGTTCCATACTTCCACGCTCTGCATCATCAATAAAACAGACCTGTTACCCTATGTGCCCTTTGATCTTGAAAAAGTAAAATCCAATGCCAAAAAAGTGAATCCGAAACTGGAGATCATTGAACTGAGTTGCACCCGGGGTGAAGGATTGGATCAATGGTATGACTGGCTCAAATCAAAAGTACTTGCTCCGGAACCCGTAGAATGAATTTTTTCTTTTTCACTAAGCCCATTTTCCTTCATGCAAACCTATCGGATTCATATAAGCGGTTTGGTTCAGGGAGTAGGTTTCCGGCCTTATGTCAGCCGGTTGGCGAAAGAATACCATTTAAAAGGTTGGGTGAGCAACTCCAATACCGGAGTTTATATTGAATTTACCGCGAACAGGGAGTCCGCAACAAAATTCTACCAGGCCATCCTTACCCATCCTCCCGGTCATGCCGTGATCAGTCACCACGATATGGTGGAATCGGCTTATATCAATTATTCAGGTTTTACCATCCGGCCCAGCGACCGGGAGGATAAACCGGACCTGATGCTGACCCCTGATCTGGCCCTTTGCAAAGACTGCAGCCGGGAATTGCTGGATATAACGAATAAACGGTTTCATTACCCCTTTACGACCTGCCTGCAATGCGGTCCCAGGTATTCCATTACCACCGGACTGCCTTACGACAGGGCAAACACCACGATGAAACCATTGCCCATGTGCAGTGCCTGCGAAGAAGAATACCAGGATATTGAAAACCGGAGGTATTACAGCCAGACCAATTCCTGTAAAACCTGCGGGATCCCGATGCACCTGTATAGCCCGCCCGGTGTCCGCATGACCAGCGATCCGGAAAAAATCATGGTTATCATTCAGCAAATTTTAAAGTCCGGACAAATCCTGGCGGTAAAAGGGATCGGCGGGTATTTGTTGATGGGTGACGCTGCCCGGGAATCGACGGTCGATACCCTCCGGAGCCGGAAACACCGGCCTTCGAAACCTTTTGCTCTTTTATACCCGGATCTTGAAACGGCTTCAATGGATGTGGAAATGAATCTTTGTGAGATCAAAGCCATGGAATCGAAGGCTGCGCCCATTGTGTTATGCACCCTGAAAGGCGATCCCAAAACCGGAATTTGCCACTCAGCCATTGCACCCGGCCTGGATAAAATCGGCCTGATGCTTCCTTACACCCCTTTATTGCTTTTAATTTCAAAAGCCTTCGGAAAACCATTGATCGCTACCAGCGGCAATCTCAGCGGGTCCCCAATCCTGTATAGGGATCAAGATGCCTTGGAGCATTTGTTTGAGGTGGCGGATTATATCCTGAGCTATGACCGGGATATCCTTGTGCCCCAGGACGACAGCGTCATGCAGTTTACTGCCCAGGGGCAACGGATAATTCTGCGAAGAAGCCGGGGTTTAGCCCCAAATTATTTCCCCAACCCGTTTAACCATTTGAATGAATCGGTTTTAGCTATGGGTGGGGAGTTGAAGGGCGCTTTTGCCTTGCTCGAAGGCAAGAATTTATACCTGAGTCAATACCTGGGTGACCAGGGCAGCCTGGAATCTCAGGCCAGTTATACCCAAACGCTGGATCATTTAACCCAGCTGCTTAAAGCCCAACCTCGGCATATCCTCATCGATAAACATCCGGAATATTTTGTCTCCCATTTGGGAAAACAAATGGCCGTTGCGCAACACGTACCGGTCACTGCCATTCAACATCATAAAGCACATTTTGGCGCCGTCCTGGCAGAGAATCATCTCCTGGATATCCGGGAGCCCGTTCTGGGTGTTATCTGGGATGGTACCGGTTTTGGAGACGATGATCAAATCTGGGGAGGGGAGATCTTTGTATATGAAGATCAGGAAATGGAAAGAATGGGCCACCTCCGATATTTCCCCCACCTGATTGGCGATAAAATGAGCCGGGAACCCCGTTTGTCTGCCCTGAGCCTGCTGGGCGATCTGCCTGAAAAACTTCACCTGGTAAAACCGTTCTTTACAGAACAGGAATGGCAATACTATTCTTCATTGGTAAAACAAGATGTCCTTTTGCAAACGAGCAGTATGGGCCGGTTGATGGATGGGATTGCCGCTTTGCTGGGCCTCCGCACACATAACCGTTTTGAGGGGGAGGCTGCCATGCTCCTGGAAGCCCATGCGAGGAAAGGTAAGGATAAACCAACCGGTGTTTACCCGTTTCCCCTGGTCAACACCCAGTGGAATTGGCAATCCTTAATTTCCGGCGTTATTGAAGATCTGGAACGGAAAATGAAAACCGAAGACATCGCGTGGAAAGTATTTTATTCCCTGGCTAAGGGAATAGAACAGGTCAGCAGCCAATCGGGCATTGGTCAAATAGCATTCAGCGGTGGGGTTTTCCAAAATGTTCTCTTGACTGAATTGCTTACCTGCTCATTTGGCAAAAACCATCGCCTGTATTTTCACCGGCAGACCAGCCCAAACGATGAATGCATTGGTCTCGGCCAGCTGGCCTGTTACCATATCATGAACCGGAAACCAAAAGAAACGAGTATATTAAAAAAACAACACCCTGAGCCATCAAGTGTAATCACCACGTAAAATGAAAAAAAATGTGTCTAGCGATTCCTGGTAAAATTCTTTCCGTCAGCCGTCAGCTGGATGAGACTTTTCAGTTTGGAAATGTTTCTTTCGGGGGCATCACCAAAGAAGTGAACCTCTGCATGGTGCCCGAGGCCAAAATCAACGATTACGTACTGGTGCATGTGGGCGTGGCGATCAGCGTCATCGACGAAGCCGAGGCTCACCTTACCTTTGAGTACCTCAAACAAATGGGAGAAGTGAATGAACTGAAAACCGAAGCCTGACCCCAGTCGGGAGTCGTTTCAATAATGAATGAATAAAAATATAAAAGCATGAAATATCTTTCAGAATACCGGGACCCCGAATTGGTGGATGAATACCTGAAAGAGATTCATCGCATTACCACCAAACCATGGACGCTGATGGAAGTCTGCGGAGGACAAACCCATAGCCTGGTGAAAAACGGTATCCTTGAAATGTTGCCGCCTCCGATCACTATGGTGCACGGCCCGGGTTGTCCGGTCTGTGTCACCAGTATACGGGTCCTCGATGAAGCAGTTTTCCTGGCTAAACAACCGAACATCATTTTTACTTCATTCGGCGATATGTTGCGTGTACCCGGCAGCGATACCAACCTCCTGGAAGCCAAAGCGGAAGGGGCAGATGTGCGTATGTTGTATTCTCCCCTGGAAGCGCTTGAAATCGCCAGGGAAAACCCCGGCAAGGAAGTGGTATTTTTTGCCGTAGGATTTGAAACGACGGCGCCTGCAAACGCTTTAAGCGTGATCCAGGCTGCCCGGCTGGGTATACGAAATTACAGTATCCTTGCTTCCCATGTATTGGTGCCACCCGCGATGGAAGCCATCCTGAGCGACCCGGAAAACAGGATCGATGGATTTTTAGCGGCGGGCCATGTATGTACCATCATGGGCATGGAAGAATATTACCCGATTGCGGAAAAATTCAAAACCCCCATCGTGATTACCGGGTTTGAGCCGGTGGATTTGTTACAGGGAATACTGATGACTGTACGGCAGCTGGAAAATGGTGAAGCCAAAGTAGAAAATCAATATTCCAGGTACGTCCGGAGGGCCGGCAACCAAATGGCAATCCAAACGATACGCGAAGTTTTTGCGGTGAGCGATAAAACCTGGCGGGGCATTGGTTCCATTCCCCAAAGCGGTTTTGAAGTCAATGAAGCTTATAAATGGTACAATGCCAGGCTCAAATTCAACCTTGAATTGCCAGCGGCTCCGGAAAACCCTTCCTGCATCAGCGGATCCATCATGAAAGGATTAAAAAAACCAAAGGATTGCCCGAATTTTGGCACGGCCTGCACTCCTGAACACCCCCTTGGAGCCCCTATGGTCAGCAGCGAAGGCGCCTGTGCCGCTTATTACCATTATTCTTCACCCGTGCAATGGGGGAAGGCTGAATCAATCCGGTGATACCCGGAACCAAATGCAAGATCATGATTCAAACGATAAAGATGAATTTAGCCTGCCCGATGCCCAAATTTGAATACGATAAGATTACCCTGGGACACGGCAGCGGTGGATTGCTGACCCACCGGTTATTAAAGAGCGGCGTGTTTGATCTGTTCAAAAACGAAATGATGGACCAGCAACACGATGGGGCTTCATTTGAAATCAACGGGAAGCTCGCTTTCAGTACTGACAGTTATGTCGTTTCCCCCATATTTTTCCCGGGGGGCAATATCGGCGATCTCGCTGTCAACGGCACGGTCAATGACCTTGCCATGTGCGGAGCCTCTGCCAAATTTTTATCACTGAGTCTTATCATTGAGGAAGGCCTGACCATGGAATCGTTTTGGGAAGTATTGGTCAGCATCAAATCTGCCGCGGACAAAGCCGGCGTGACCATTGCAACGGGTGATACCAAGGTAGTAGAAAAAGGCAAGGGCGACCAGCTTTTTATAAATACTTCGGGAATTGGTCAGGTCCACCCCCGGGCTCAAATTCATCACAACCGGATCCAAGCCGGGGATGCAATTGTAGTAAGTGGAAATATTGCCACTCATGGCATCGCCATCATGAGCCTTCGAAAAGGGCTGGGTTTTGAAACCGATGTGCGGAGCGATACCACCAACCTAAATCACACCATCATCCAACTGATTGAAACATTCGGGAGTGATATCAAATTTCTTCGTGATCCCACCCGGGGTGGCCTTGCTTCCGTTTTGAATGAAATTGCTGAACTGACTCAACTGGGCTATCACCTGGATCAAAGATCCCTTCCAATCGACCCCCAGGTGGATGGGGCATGTGAAATGCTCGGATTTGATCCCCTGTACGTCGCCAATGAAGGAATATTCGTGGCCGTGATAAAAAAAGAAATCACCGGGGACTTCCTCGATCTCCTGAGAAGTAACGATTCAGGCAGGCGGGCCGCGCTCATCGGCGAGGTCAACACGACTCACCCGGGGAAAGTGATCCTGAAGAGCCGCATCGGGGGAAGCCGTGTTGTCAATTATTTGACCGGGGAACAATTGCCCAGGATTTGTTGAATGGACAGGTTAATAAAGATGGCCTGGAACGACAAGGAAATTTTAGTTTGTATTTTGATTTTCGCCTTCTACTTCCCATTTTACCAGTTCGCGGCACCATGACCTATATTTTTAATTGTAAAAAAGTTACCGGCCTTGTATCCACCCTGGTCTTTGTATTACTTATTTATACGGTTTCAACCGGTCAGAGAGGAAACAAAGCAACCTTAATTGCAGAAATAGACCGCATTCTTCTGGCCCATGTGAATCGTCGCGATATCCCGGGCGCCGTGATCCAAATCAAACAGGGGCATAAGCGGATCTATCGCCATGCCTACGGGTATGCCCAGCTGTATGATTCCCAAAAAGGGATCCTTCCGGCTCCGGAGAAAATGACTGTAAATCACCTTTTTGACATCGCATCCCTTACTAAAGTGGTAGGCACCACCACCGCCCTCTTATGGTTGATTGATCACCGGCGGATCTCCCTGGATGATCCGGTTGGGAAATACCTTGCAGCCTTTGATACGCCTGAGAAAAAAGGGATCCGGATACGACATCTGTTGTCTCACAGCGCCGGCCTTTATGAATGGTACCCCCTCTATTACCGGGCTTCCAGTCAGAAAGAAACCTATTCCCTGATCGGCAAGCTGCCGCTGAAATACGGCATTGGAGAAGGCCGGCATTACAGCGACCTGGGATTTGTGCTGCTCGGGCAAATTATCGAACAGGTGTCGGGCAAGTCCCTGGATCAGTTTTTAAAGCAAACGATCTTTAAGCCCCTGGGCATGAGAAAAACAAGGTACACTCCGCCGAATAAAGGGCGCTTCCGGAAAATAGCGGCTACCTCCCACGGCAATCCTTATGAAAAAAGAATGGTATATGATTCCACGCTTGGCTTTCAGGTAAAAGAGATTGATCCGGAATCCTGGAATGGGTGGAGGACCTATACTTTAAGAGGGGAAGTGAACGATGGCAATGCCTGGTATGCCAATGGAGGCATTTCGGGGGCGGCAGGTCTTTTCTCCACAGCCGGTGATATCCAGAAGGTGATTGACAAGATTCTGAATCCAACAAAAGTCAAGCCATTCATTTCCCCAAAAACCATCGATGCCTTTTTAACCAAAGACCAGTATAATAATGGATTGGGTTGGATGATGGATACGACGAATACTTTTATCCGAGGTGGACCCAAAGGCAGTTTTGGTCATACCGGTTTCACGGGCACCAGCATTGCGGTCATTCCGGCTTACGGCATTTCCATTATCCTCCTGATCAACCGGCAGAATACCGGTCTTTCGGCCAAAGGGGTGTATTATAATGTAGGCCCAATACGTGAGGAGGTGTTTAAAGCGGTTTTAAAGTATTGTCAATGAAGATGGCCTCCACCACTTTCCGGAGCAGTTCCAGGAATTTGAAATCGAGCGAGCAAAGAAAGAAAAGAGTGGTCTTACCAATAGAACACATTGGATTTAGTATTCCTGAAACAATTCCACAATTCTGCAATTCCACAATTCTGCAATTCACTCCTCTTTCTCAAAAAGAGAGGCCGGCTTTCACCGGCCCTTCTTAAAAGACTATACTTGCATTGAAAAACCTCTATGTTTTAAAAGCCCGGATTTGGGGTATAAGCTGGACCGGTGGCCGCCGGGTTGATCAGTCTCTGCTGGATGGGTCGCAGTAAATGGAAATCCGTGAAATACCTGACCACCAGAAGGGTGTCCCGTGGCTTTAATACATCATAGTAACCGTTTACATCGGTAACCGCGCCCTTATCCAGCATGAGGGTCCAGGGGATATCTTCACCGATTTCATCCGTGTCGGTACCTGAAACGGTGATGGACCAGGCAAAAAAAGGACACTTTAACACCAATAACATTGGTATCAAAGTCTTGTGCGCCCTCATCAGAAATAGCGTTAGATTTTTTATCCTATCGTTTTTTTAGATGTGAAACCGATATTTCGAGGACGAATATAATCAGGAAGCCTGAATAATTGTAATCGTTTACATTTTTTTTCCGATTTTTATTTAGTTTTGTAACATTTTTGAAAACCGGTTACCCAATGGAGAGGGAAAAAGAAGTCACCATATATGACCTGGCCGAACGGCTCAACCTGTCCATAGCCACGATCAGCCGTGCCCTGAAAAATGACCCTGTCGTCAATCCCAAAACCAGAAAGAGGATCCTTGAACTGGCCCAGAAAATGGGCTACCGCACCAATTATTTTGCTAAAAACCTCCGGACTCGCAAAACCAATACCATTGGGGTCATCATCCCGCGGCTCAACAGCTATTTTATGTCCACCGTAATCGCCGGCATGGAATCCGTAGCCAACAAAGCCGGTTATAACCTGATCATATCCCAGTCAGCGGAATCTTATGAGAAGGAGATCAACAGCGCCCGGACCATGTTCAACAACCGGGTGGACGGACTGTTGGTCTCTTTAGCCTATGAATCAAACAACCTGGACCATTTTAAAACCTTCCTGGACAAAAAAATTCCCGTGATCTTTTTTGACCGCACGGAAGACCAGCTTTCTTTTACCAATATTGTGCTGGACAACCGCAAAGCCGGTTATGACGCCACCACCCACCTGATCAGCCAGGGGTGTAAACGCATCGTCCACATCACGGCCAATACCTTGCGGAATGTTTATATCGACCGGATGCGGGGATATATGGACGCCCTGCGGGACGCCCATATTCCCTTTGATGAGAAACTGGTCCTGAAAGGCAACCTGAGCATGGAATTTGGCCATGCCGCCGCGGAGCAGGTAATGGCCCTTACCCCCCGCCCGGATGGGATCTTTGCCGCCAACGACAACTGCGCGGTAAGTTGTATGCTTCGGCTCAAACAGGCAGGCATCCGAATCCCTCAGGACATTGCCGTGGTAGGATTCAATAATGATCCGGTTTCTGTCGTGGCGGAACCCAATCTCACCACCATTGATTATCCGGGTTATGAAATGGGAGAACTCGCAGCCAGCCATCTGATCAGCCACCTCAGTGGATCCCAATTGCTTCAAAAGACCAAGACGATCTTATTGCATCATGAATTGCTGGTCCGGAAATCATCCCAACGAACCTGAGGTTTTCTACATTTACCTTTTTAAAGTTGTTTAAATTACTGGAATAAAATATGGAAGAACAGCAAAAAGTGGCCGTCATTACCGGAGGCGGTTCAGGGATCGGATTCGGCATAGCGGAAAAATTCATAGAAAAAGGAATTCAGACCGTATTGGTAGCCCGTGATGAAGAAAAGTTGAAAAACGCATGTGCAAAGCTTGGGCCTACCTGTCACTACAAAACCTGTGACCTGTCCGATCTGAAAACCATACCCACCCTGGTCCAAAACATCCTTTTGGAATACGGCCGGATAGATGTCCTGGTCAACAATGCCGGCATCAACATGAAAAAGGATTTTACCGAAGTCACCGATGAAGAATTTCAGAAAATTCTGATGGTAAACGTATGTTCGGTGTTTGCCCTCTCCCGGGAAGTGGTCAAAGAAATGATCCGCCGCAAGAGCGGATCCATTATCAATATCAGTTCCATGGCCGCTCAATATGGTCTTCCCCGGGTAATCGCCTATTCGGCCTCCAAGTCGGCCATAGAAGGCATGACCCGCGCAATGGCTTCAGAACTCTCGCCCCACGCCATTCGCATCAATTGCATAGCGCCAGGATTTATTGAGACCGCCATGACGGCCAAGGCGCTCAACGACGATCCGGAACGTAAAGCAAAGGCAATGGGCCGCACCCCCATGGGTAAGATGGGCAAACCCTCGGATATTGGGGCCGCCGCCGCTTTTTTTGCCTCTGATGAATCGGACTATATCACAGGAACCATTCTCTGTGTTGATGGGGGAAATGCGATAGGATTTTGAGTGACAAGTGAAGGGGTAACCGGCAGTCATCCTTTCACTTTCACAAAACAGGCCCGCAACCATTCCAGCTGCGAGCCTGTTTATTATACTGATTTAAGGAGACTACCTAAGTACTTGAAAGTCCTTATGCTCCTTTCGTCTTTCTCCTTTCTCCTGCTCAAGCCATCTTCCACCCCTGCCTGTAAGGCCGGCTGACAAACTGGTTGGCTTCGTCGTAATTCGTCACCTTCATATTTTTACCGTCCCACAGCAGTTTACGGCGACCGTTGAAGGACATGCGGTTATTCTGGCCTTTGGTACCCAGTGAATAACTGCGGATCGCCAGGTTGCCCATGATCACCGTCTCGGTCAGCGGACCGGAATAATCAAAGGAGGATGTAAGCGCTTTATGTTCCTTACTACCGAACCCGGCTTTGCAGGCCTGGGTCCAGGATACCTGGTGACCGTATTCAGGCAGTTTTTCATTGGGATTAGAGGTCATATAATCCTTCGGCATTTCTATTTTCTTGCCGTTTTTAAAATAGATCTTGGGGATCAGGCCGTAAGTACCACAGGTCATGACTCCTTTGGTTCCGATCATCATCACGCCGTTGGTGCTTCCGGCATCTCCCAGGTCTTCGCTGGCAGGGATCCATTCGGGATGGAAGGGACGGATGCCGCCGTCATACCAGGTGAGGGTGATGGGCTTTTTGTTTTTGGCAGTTGCCGGGAATTTAAGCTGAACATGGGAGGAGGGTGGGCAACCTTCCGGGATATATTCCGGTTGCCAGTCCTGTGTAAATACCTGACCCACACTGCATTCCACTTCCGTCGGATAACCCAGTCCGAGTACCCTGAAGGGCGGATCAATGAGGTGGCAACCCATATCACCGAGTGCACCGGTCCCGAAATTCCACCAGCCCCTCCATTTGAAAGGATGGTACAGCGGATGGTAGTCCACATATTCAGCAGGTCCGATGAAAAGGTCCCAATCTTCGGGGCTCATGGATGCGGGAAGGGCCGGTTTATCTTTGGGCACCGGGATGCCTTGCGGCCATACCGGACGGTTGGTCCAGACATAAACCTGATCCACCGTGCCGATCAATCCTTTGCTGAACCATTCGATCATCTGCTGCTGGCCCGGATTCGAAGCACCCTGGTTGCCCATCTGGGAAACCAGTTTATACTTCCGCGCGGCTTCTGTAAGCATGCGGGCTTCGGCGAGATTGTGGGTAAGCGGTTTTTGTACATATACATGTTTGCCGTTTTGCATGGCGGCCATGGCGGCTATGGCATGGGTATGATCCGGGGTGGAAATGGTGACCGCATCGATATCGTTTTTCATCTCATCGAACATCCGGCGGAAATCTTTATAAAATTTGGCGGAGGTAAATTTATCGATGGAAGCCTTGCAGCGGGCGGTGTCCACATCACAGAGGGCGACCACCTGGTTGGCTCCGTTGTTCCAGGCATTCGCAATATCGGACTGACCTTTTCCGCCGGCACCGATTGCGGCCAGGTTGAGCCGGTCACTGGGGGCAGTATAACCCTTCCCTCCCAGGACATACCGGGGCACTATAAAAAAGGAAGCGGCAGCAATGCCGGTCTTTTTTACAAAATCTCGGCGTTCACGGTTTATTTTTTTATTCATTTTTAGTTAATGTTTAGGTGCCCAATTTAGGGAGATTTTTTATTCCGAAGGGCTATTCCAGGTTAAAAAAGAACTATTGATTGATTCGATCCAGGACTTTCATCCCCTACCGGTCCGATCAATGATGTGGATACTCATTTTTCTTAAGTTCCCCGGGGTCCCGGGTAAAAAGTGTATGAATAAAAAAATAATCAGCCAAATTCAGGCATGGACAATTTTGCTCCTTTTACCCTTGACCTTTTACCCTTAACCGATTTCAGGACGGAACTTCCTCGTCATCCAAAGGGATTTGAAGAATGGCAACTTCATCCATTCCTCCTTTTCTCCTCCAATTCTTAACGATTTCAAAACAAAGCCTGCGGTATTTTTTATTTTCGGAAATTTGCAGGCGGTATCCAATAATTTGGCCGCCATTTAGTTAAACATACATGAATAAACTCTGGCAGAAAATACTGCGGATCACCAACCCCTCAGGGAAAACCATTTCACCCGGCCGGTATAAGTTGGCCAGGTTGCTCTGGGGCCTGGTGCTGGGCGGGGTTTTGTTTACAATTTTATTTTTTATTGTCCTGTCTTTCCAAAACCTCCCCACCTTCGACGAACTGGAAAACCCCCAGTACAATTATGCTACGGTGGTGTATTTTGACGATGAGACTGAGCTGGGCCGCCTTTTCAGGCAAAACCGGGTTGGAGTCAATTACGATGACCTTTCCCCCTACCTGGTACAGGCCCTCCTTTCGACTGAAGACAACCGGTTTTACAGCCATGCAGGGGTGGACTTTGAAGCGACTGCCCGGGTAATCGGCCGCACCGTACTTCTGTCCCAGAAATCCTCAGGTGGGGGAAGCACCATCACCCAGCAGCTCGCCAAATTGCTTTATTCCAACCGCGATTTCAGGGGCATGAACAAAATGAAAAAGAACCTTGCCCTGGTGCTGATCAAATTCAAGGAATGGATCACCGCCATCAAACTGGAGCGCAGCTATACCAAGGAAGAGATCATTGCCATGTACCTCAACCAAGTGGAGTTTGTATATGACGCTTTTGGCATCAAAGCTGCTGCGGAAACCTATTTTGATACCAGCCAGGATTCACTCAAAATCGAACAGGCTGCCACCCTGGTGGGCATGCTGGTCAACCCGGCCCGGTACAACCCCAAACGGTTTCCTCAAAATTCATTGTATCGAAGAAACCTGGTCCTGGACCGGATGCATACTTCAGGATATCTTACCCGGATACAACGGGACTCCCTGAAACAAATACCCCTGGAAACTTCCGCATTCCGGCGCCGTGATGTTTCCGAAGGGAATGCCCCTTATTTTATTCTCGAACTGAGCAAATCCCTTCAGGATATGTTTCGTAATTCAGACCTGAAAAAACCGGATGGAAGCAATTACGACATTTATAAAGACGGCCTGAAAATCTATACCACCCTCGACCCGGTGATGCAGGAATTGGCTGAACAAGCCGTATGGGCCCATATGCCAAAGATTCAGAAACAACTTTTTGCTGTATGGAAAAACAGTGATCCCTGGGTTTTTGAAGCCGATGACCGGCAAAAAGAAAACCGGAAATACAAACTCAACAGCCTGATCAGGGAAAGTGACCGGTTTTTGGGCATCCGGGATAAAATCATGGGTACCCTGACCGACAGCATAGACCGGCGCTTCGAATTCATCCTTACCGACAACGATATCCTGCGCATGCTGGAAGAAGAAGGCAAGGCCGGGAAGATCAATGATTACATCAAACAAGGAATATTGAGCCAGGAAAGAGCGGGCAAATACAGACAACTTATGAATGATCCCCTTTGGCCGGACCTGGTCAAATCGTGGAAGCAGGTCCTCGCCGAAGCCGATAAGGAATTCAATACCCGGATCCGCATGAAGGTATTTGATTATACCGAAACCCACAAGAAGGATACTTCAATGACCCCTTTGGATAGTTTGCGTTACATGCAAATGTTTCTTCAAACCGGCACCATGGCCATTGAACCCGGAACCGGTAAGATCCGGACCTGGGTGGGTGGAATTGATCACCGGTATTTCAAATTTGACCATATCACGGCTGACCGCCAGGTCGGATCGACCTTCAAGCCCTTTATTTATGCCACAGCCATTGGCTTCAAGGCGATATCCCCCTGCCTTAAAGTCGTGGATCGCCCCTATACCATATCCCCCGGGGAAGGCAACTTCAGACTGGTGTCTCCCTGGTCGCCCAGGAATTCAGAAGGCAGGTGGACAGAGGCTCCCCTGAGTCTTTACCAGGGTCTGGCTTATTCGGTAAATTCGGTTTCCGTATTCCTCATGAAGGAGCTGGGCAACACCGAGATCGTATGCGGCCTGGTCAATGCCATGGGAATAGACAGTTCAAAAAGAAGACCAGACGGGGAGTACCGGGTTCCGAGACAACCCTCCATTTGCCTGGGTTCATCCGACCTTACCGTGATGGAAATGACGGGTGCTTATTCAACTTTTGCCAACGACGGAAAATACATCAGACCATATTTTATCGATCGGATCGAGGATAAAAACGGAAGGGTGATCTTCCAGGTCAAAATTGAAGAATCCAGGGCATTGCCCTCCGATGTCAATTATGTGATGGTCGACCTCCTCAAACGGGCTTCACCGGTGCGAGACGGCAGCGTGAAAACCATACATGGGGGTAAAACCGGTACTACGAACAGTTATAAAGATGGCTGGTACATGGGGGTCACACCCGGTCTGGTCGTCGGTACCTGGGTGGGCGGCGACCTCCCATGGATCCGATTTAAAACCCTCGCTCAGGGACAGGGATCGGTGATGGCTAAACCTATCTTCGCTGAATTCCTGAAACGTCTGGAAGCCGACCCGAGGTCCAATTGGGACGTCACCCGGGATTTTTATAAACCGGACCGGATCGGCATTGAGATGAATTGCGCGGCTTATGACTCCCTGCATGTCCAGGATCAAAACCTGATCAAACAATCAAAAAAACTGGAAGATGAATTCGATGATTTTGAATATTGAATTTGGCCTTGTTTTTGTTGATTGGTCTACCGGTGATTAATTTGAGGTCATTCATTTATATTTTACTGCTCACTCCGGTCTTCTTCGTCGTCCGGTGTTCCAAACCGGTGATCCCCATGGAGCATGTTCACAACCGGCAACCCACCCCGCTGGATAGCTTTATGGCTGACTTTTCGGATTATTTTTCACATCAGGTCAGCATTTGCAATTGCCCTGGTGCCGCCCTCGCCATTGTGGAGGATACTACCATCAGCCTTGTGAAGGGGTATGGGCTCCGTTCGGTGACCTCAAAGGACCCTGTAGATGAACATACCCTGTTCAGACTGGCCAGTGTGTCCAAAGGATTCGGTGCGGTGCTTACCGGCAAACTGGTCGATAAAGGTCTTCTGCACTGGAATGACCCGGTAAACCGGTACATACCGGATTTTAAAGTCAACCCCGAAGAAGAAACACCCAAAATAGCCATTGCCAATATCCTTTCCCATAGCCTCGGACTGCCCTATCACAGTTATACCAACCTTATAGAAGCCGGCAAAAGCATTACCGAAATCATACCCTTGTTTAAAGACGTGCAACTCAACCTGCTGCCCGGCCAGAAGTATGCTTATCAGAATGCTTCCTTCGCCCTGATTGAAAAAGTGGCGGAAAAAGCCACGGGGGGCCAGCCTTTCACTTCCCTTTTGCAGCAGGAACTATTCAGGCCCCTTCGACTGAAGGATATGAGCTTTACCTTTGAGGATATGATCAACAGCCCGAATAAGGCACTGCCCCATCGTGCAGATCAAACCGGCCGGTACCATGCCGAGGAGATCACTCCCAAATATTACAATGCGGTTTCTGCAGGAGGGATCAATGCTTCCGCTTCCGATATGGCAGTCTGGTTGCACCTTTTGCTTGGCCATTATCCCGAAGTCCTGTCACGCAATGCCCTGGACAGCATATTCGCACCCCATATCCTCACCAGTACGGACCGCCGCCATTACAATTTCTGGCCGGGTGTAAAAGAGACTTATTATGGCCTGGGTTGGAGGATCCTTGACCTGGGTGATCATTCTCGCTATTATCACGGTGGTTATGCCAACGGGTACCGGGCGGAGATTGCCATCGATCCTGAATATAAGATCGGGATCTGCGGCATGTTTAATGCGCCTTGTGAAGTGGCGGATTATCTTATTCCTTCCTTTTTCCAGCACTATGAGCAGTGGAAATGCCTTAGGGAAAATTAAGAAATTAAGAATTAAGAATTAAGAATTAAGGAATGACACCTATCCTTTAATTCTTAATCATTAATTCCTTTAATTAACTCAAAACTCCACAATAAACCCGATCGTCGGTGTAAAAAACGGATCGTCATTCTTGACCCTGGTCGGGATGGCATTGCTTCCATCGGGCTTAATGGAATTGCCGTCGGTGGTCAGGAATCCAGTATTATCCTCGTTTCTCCTGAAGGTATATTCCGGGATTTCCGGGTTGCGTGCAACATACCAATTGGTCACATCGACGAACAGGTCCAGGGTCGTATGTTTAAAATTCCATTTTTTGTCGATGCGGATGTCTGAACTGTTGAAAGCGTTCAGGCGCTGACTGTTGATCATGGAATAATCCAGGGTACCGGTGCCCTGGGATAAATAATTCAGACGGGAAGCCGTTTCATCAAAAGGGGTATAGGGAGCACCGCCCTGGTACCTGAATTTCAGTCCCAATTCCCAGTTTCTTTTGAATTTATATCCCCAGGTGAGGGAAAGAAGGTGGCGGTTGTCCCAGCTGCTTGGATAGAAAATACCATCAGCCCCGCTGTACTGACTGTGGAACCAGGTATACGATAAAATTCCGAAGAATCGTTCGGTGAGTTTTTTCTGAGCAAAAAATTCAATGCCATAGGCTTTACCGTTGCCGTTGGTGATGACTGCCTCATTCCCCAATACGGAAAAATCCCTCCCCAGATTAGACAGGGAAATTCCGGAACGTACCGAAACAGGCACCTGTGCATATTTTTTATAAAATCCTTCAAGGGTAAAGCGCAGGTCCTCAGCGGGGATAAACTCAAGGCCGGTAGCATAATGGGTACTGCTCAGATAGTCCGCATCCCGGTTGACCAGCCTGTTTTGGTTATCGGCAAAGCCCAATATGGTATAGGGAGCCAGTTTATAATATTTGCCCGCGGAGGCATTCAGGGTCCATGTGTCGGTCAGCGTATAACTCAAAGAGATCCTTGGGGACAAGGTATTAAACGGATTCATGGCCCCGGTTGTAAATGTATTCATATCCGTCCTCAATCCTCCGCTGACGCCTATACGGTCGGAGAAGAATCTTTTACCGGCCTGTATAAAAGCGCCAATTCTAATGAAGGGGTCCAGGGGGCTTTCAAAATTAACGGTCACACCGGGTTGCACGATCACATTGTCTTCATCCCTGATTTCTTTACGCAGAACGGCAAAGGTTTTGTTTAAATAGGAGGCAGACTGGACCGAAGCACCATAGGCTAATTTCCATTTCCCCAGGTTTTTGTTGACATCGAGGCGTAGTTTGTTTTCTGTTTCCCTGGAATTAAGGTCGAGGGTCTGGTTGCCGGATTCCGGATTCTGGTTGTCTTCAAATTTTACAATATCGTTGTCAAAAGCCGTGCGGCTGAGAGCCAGGTTGAGGTAACCCTTTTTAAGCAGGCGTTTCAGGGAAACCCCGGTGGTATAATTCCACTGGTTGATGTTGGCATTGGAATTGATCACATAGAGTTTTTCCGGAGTGCTTTTTTTGGGAGCTGCAAAACTAAATTCATCGATTGCTCCCATCCCAATAAAAGTCAGGGTGGTCCTGGCATCGAGGGGATAATTGAATTTTGTCTGGAAATCCCAGAAATTGGGCCGGATGGGCAGGTCTATGGCCTGAAATAAAAACTGGAGATATGACCTGCGGGCGGAGACGAGAAAAGTGGACCCTTTTTCTCTTGAAATCGGGCCTTCGAGGGTGGCTGCAAATTCAGTGGCGCTCAGGCGGGTGTTGCCCTGGAATTGGTTTGGGTTGCCGTTTTTTTGTTTAAACTGAAACACAGAGCTTACTGCATTATCATATTTGGCATCGAAGGCGGACGAAGCCAGTTTTACCTCTTCGATAAAACTCACATTGAGGATACCCTGCGGCCCCCCGCTGCTGCCCTGAGTTTGGAAATGATTGATCACCGGCACCTCGATGCCATCCAGGTAAAACACGTTTTCATTGGGCGCCCCTCCCCGGATGATGATATCGTTTCTGAAATTGCCTCCCCCGGCACCTCCACCTACTCCGGGCAGGGTCTGGATGACCTTACTGATGTCAAAGTTTCCCCCGGGATTACTGCGGATTTCTTCCGTGGTGACCTTTTGAACAGAAAGCGGGGTTTCAATGGTTGCTGCTTTGACGGTACGCGTGGTGCCGCGGACCACGATCTCGGACAGGGTGCTGATCTCTTCCTCCAACTCGATCGTATAGTTGTTCTCGTTGCCGCTGGTAATCACAATATTAAATAGCGTATAGGTTTTATACCCGAGACTGCTGAACAAGACCGAATAGGTGCCCACCGGAATATTGGTGATATGGAAGTACCCCGCCGAATCTGAGGAGGTGCCCCTGCTGGTGCCATCCACCTGGATATTGACAGCCTCCATGGGCTGCTGGGTGTTTTTGTCCAGTACTTTTCCGGTGATTCCACCTGTGTTTTGGGCGAAAAGGGGTACAGCGAAGGCGAGGAAAGAAAGGACGAGGAGTGCTTTGGGCTTCATACGGTTGTGAAACAAAGGAGATATGGAATTGTTGCATACCCCAGGGCGAATTATTTTGCCCATTCACTGGGGCTAAAGCCCGGATCCACCCTTCAGTATTATACTTCGGCCTGAAGGCAGGGGTTTGGATACCGTGAAATCCTAAATTATTAATTTATTCATTCCTTCAATTCCCTATTTATCATGCTCCCAACCCCCCACCAGATCATAGGTGGCAAGCCAATACTCAAGGCAACAGCCCAATAAGGGTATTCATTCCCCGAAGCACCCACCCAGGCATAGACGGTGGCCATCGGGATCGTACCCACCAATAAGGCGATATGGAAAACCAGGGCATTCATCCGGGTAAGGCCAGCCATACAACTGACCACTTCCGGAAAAACGGGCAGCCAGCGGGAAAGGACCACAATCCAACCGCCCAGATTCGAAGAGATTTTTTGGCCCCGTTCAAAATCTTTTTTACCCAAGAGGGCTATGGTAGTTCTTGCACCCATCATCCGGCAAAGCCAGTATCCCAATGAACCAGCCGAAAAGGAACCCGCAGCCCCGACCAGTGCGCCCATCCAAGGTCCATATAAAAATCCCAGTGCAGATAATATGATGGTGGCAGGCAGTGGAAGCACCAGGTCAGCCATCAACAGGAATATGCCCCCCAGCCAGGCCCAGGGACCAAACCGGTCCAACCATTGAAGAGTGCCTTCTTGGGTAAAAGTCGACATCAGGCTGTCTCCCCAAAACGCAAAGGCCAGGAGGACCAGGACTGCAAAACCCATAAAAACCAGCAGCAAACGCATGGGGTAAAGGTAGGTGCACGACCTCATTCAAGGTTGTCAAAGTTGGGGAGGAGCTTGGCTCCGACGCCGATTACCTCTATATACCTTATATACAAGCACCAAGCCGAAGCTAAGCTTCGTCCCAACAACCCTTTCTCCTTACTTTTGTCTAATGGCCAAACCCAATCCACAACCAGTCAATGCCTCTGACCTCCCCGACCTGGCTGAAGCCTTGGTCAAACGGGTCCGTTTCCCTATGCTCGCCACGGTGGAGGGCGATCAGCCCCGGGTCCGGCCCGTATCCCCGGTGCGTACCGAAGGCTTTACCGTCTATATTGCCAATCTAAGGTCCTATGGTAAGACCGCCGAGATCGCCGGGAATCCCAGGGTGGAGTTGTGTTATATGGATGAAGATCACAACCAGGTCCGCATCACGGGCCAGGCTGAAGTGGTTACGGATCGCGTCCTCCTGGAAGAAATCTGGGCCGCGAACCGGCTTTTACAGCATTACCTCGGCTCCATCGATAACCCGGAACTCATCGTATATAAAATAAACCCTGCGAGAGTGAGGTATATGGTGGAATGGGCACTGCAATATTATGAGGTGAAATGAAACGCATTCTGATTCTAATTACAATTTTTGCATTGGGATTTTTTACAGTCTACCTGCTCGGCAATAAATCCTACAATATGAATAATATAAACCGGTTTTTAAAAGACCAGGTGGACCATCATCAAACCCCTTCCATTCAGTATGCCTTTTTTGATACCGGAAAGGTGATATATGAATTACATTACGGATTTAAAAATCTAAAATCAAAGGAACCGGTGGAAGCTTCCACCCACTTCCACCTGTTTTCCATTACCAAAACATTTACAGCCCTGGCAATCCTTCAGCTGGCTGAGGCAGGCAAAATCGTGTTAAACAAACCGGCCTCCGCATACTTGCCCGGATTTCCATATCCGAATACCATAACCGTTGAACAGTTATTGAGTCATACGGCCGGGATCCCCAATCCCCTTCCCCTTAAATGGATTCACCTGGCCGAAGAGCACCCGGGTTTTAAGCGGGATTCATTTTTTGCGGAAGTGTTCAAAGCCCACCCCAAGCTGGATTTTGAGCCTGGTACAAAATTCAAATACAGCAACCTGGGTTATGTCCTGCTTGGTCAACTGGTGGAGGCGGTTTCAGGACAGCCCTTTGAAGATTACGTAAAAAAACATATCGTGGATCAAGGTGGCATCGACCCCTCCGGCTTAAGTTTTCACCTGAATCCATCCTCTCATGCTGTGGGATATCATAAATGGTGGTCATTGACTAATGCGCTTTTCGGATTCCTCATTGATAAGGCAAAGTTTATGGGAGGAAAGGAAGGAAAGTGGAAACCCTTCAACCTGTTCTACAATAATGGTACGGCCTATGGTGGACTGTTCGGTTCTGCCAGTGGTCTGATCCAATACGCTCAAACCCTGCTAAAGCCCAATTCGGTGCTTTTAAACGATCAATACAAGGAAATCCTGTTCACGGAAAGGGACGTCCGGAACAAACCCACCGGCATGTCCCTTTCCTGGTTCACCGGAAATTTGAAGGGGAATAAATATTTCGCCCATGCCGGGGGAGGGGGCGGATACTACTGTGAATTGAGAGTCTATCCCGAACTGGGTGTGGGCAGTGTCCTTCTTTATAACCGTTCTGGGATGAGGGATGAAAGGATTCTTGATCGGGCAGATGCTTTCTTTATAACTGAAAAACCTCAATAGGATTGAGAGTTGGTAAGTTGGCAAGTATAGTCCTGTCTTCCTTCCTCCTGTCTCCCTCGCGATGATTATGATTGGGGATTCCTGTCTCCTCAATCAGGCTTGAGATGTAAGGAATTCTGGGTTAGAAAAATTCCAGGCAGTTGAAAGGTGTTTTGCTCCCTTCGCCCTTCGCCATTGTCCTTTCGCCTTTCCTCCTTTCGCGGATTTTGCTCCTCCCGCTTCCGAAGCCTCGGAACGCGGGACGTCCTTGACCTTACCCTTTAACCTTTTATTTCCTATTTTGTCCATGGAGTAAAGCTTTTACCGAAATTTCCGCCTAAAAATGAAACAAAAACTCAAAACGGCCTTCGCCTTCACCAAAAACCTCTTTACCACAGGAGCCATTACCGAAACCAGTGAAAAGGTTGAAAAAGAAATCTGCAGGCATATTCCTCCTAAGGGAAACAGCATCGTCCTGGAATTTGGCATGGGGCATGGGAACATCACCAAAAGCATCTTAAATCACGTTTCAAAAACATCCAAAGTCTATGCCTTTGAAGTGAATTCGGATTTTTGCGAATATGTCCGAAAAAATATAAAAGATGACCGCCTGATCATAATAAACGACAGCGCCGAAAACATAAAAAAACATCTGCATTCAAAGGCAGACAGCATCATTTCTTCCATCCCCTTTACTTTCCTGTCCAAATATCAATCGGAAAAAGTCCTCAGGGATTCTTACGAATTGTTGGAGGACGGTTCCTACTTCAGCCAGGTCCTTTATACCAAATTCAATATCAAAAAATTTGAACCGGTCTTTGACCTATGTGAAGTGATCGCATTGAAGCATTTTCCTACGGAGTATATTTATCATTGTTTGAAAAGGGCAAAAACGAAATGAGATTACTCTCAGTATTGGAAAAATCCAATCAAAATCCCCTAATTTTACACATACCGGTTTAACGAGTGTACATGTATATCAATTCAGGTATATTAGGTTTATGTTTTATTTTGATTTCAGGCAATGTAACTGCCATGGATTCAGTAAGTTATGAAACCGATGTGCGCCCTTTGCTGATCAAAAGATGCACCAGTTGTCACAATACGAACAGCCCCAAAGGTGGCGTCAATATCGATAATTACAAGGAACAGGACCGGGTAATCAAAGACGGACAGTTCTGGCTAAAGGTACTTGACCAGATCAAAACCGGGGCCATGCCGCCAAAAAGCGAACCCAAAATTTCTGAAGAAGACTACCATGGACTCGTGGACGGGATCAACAGCATCCTCCAAACGTCGCTGCGCCAGAGGTCCGCAGGCCATGTCGTGATCCGGAGGCTTAGCCATTCCGAATACCGCTATACCGTCCTGGACCTGATGCAGGTGGATTTTGATGCCCGAAGCTATTTCCCTTCCGATGGTTCCGGCGGGGGCGGCTTTGACAATCAGGGCAGGGCCCTGTTTTTCACCCCCCTGAAACTCGAACGTTATTACGATGCAGCGGACCATATCGTGGAACAGGCTTACAAAGACCCCAAAATCTGGAGCGACCTTGTCCCGTTCAATTTCCGTCAAAACGCACTTCAGCAGCTGGGAAACTGGTTTCTGTCCTTGTTTACAGATAGCTACCGCCAGTTCAATGCCCCGGAAAACGCCGCAGAAAAGGTCATTTATCCTTTTGCCACCAAGGCCTACCGCCGCTTTTTGAAAGACGAAGAAAAATCAAGGCTGATCAATTTGTTCAGCACGGTCTATCACCAGAAGGATTCCGTCAAAAACCCGCAGCGCTTCAACGAAAGCATTGCCCAGGTCTTCAAAGCCGTACTGGTTTCCCCCAACTTCTTATACCGAACGGAAGAAGAACCAGAGAAAACAGGCTCCTATCCACTCACCCATTTTGAGGTGGCCACCCGGATGTCTTATTTCCTTTGGTCGGCCCTGCCAGACGAAGAGCTTTTTGAGCTCGCCCGGGCAGGCAAATTGGACGATACCCTGGTCCTGGAAGCCCAGGTCAAACGTATGCTCGCCGATCCGAAGGCCAGGCGTTTAGCAGAAAATTTCTCCACCCAATGGCTTGGCATCACCAAGCTGATCGACCATCAGCCCATAGCCGATCCGGAATTGTTTCCCGATTTCAACATGCGCATCCGCAAGGCGATGTATGATGAAAGCGTGGAGTATTTTTATCATGTCCTCACCCAAAGTAAAAACTTCCTCGACCTCATCCAGAGCAACTATACTTTCCTGAACAAAGACCTGGCGGATTATTACGGCATACCGGGTATCACCGGCGACCAATTGGTAAAAACGATTTTACCTGATTCCAGCCGCGGTGGAGTGTTGGGCATGGGCAGTGTGCTGACCACGACTTCCTTCGCCACCCGGACCAGCCCCGTAAACCGGGGTAAATGGGTGATGGAACAGATCATGGGCATCTCCCCCCCGCCGCCGCCTGAAGTTGTGGCCGAACTTACCGAAGACAAGGCCATTCACGACAAACTGGGCTTACGGAAAATCCTCGAAAGGCATAGGGCAGACCCCAACTGCAATTCCTGCCATGTAAAAATGGATCCCTTGGGACTGGGACTGGAAAATTTTGACCCCATCGGCCGATGGAGGGATAGTTATGGCAAGGTTCCTGTGGATGCCTCCGGAGTTCTGTCAGATGGAAGGCCTTTCAAAGGTCCAGGGGAACTGAAAACACTGCTGCTGACCGAAAAAGCCAAGTTTGCCCGTAACCTTTCAACAAAAATGTTATCTTTTGCCCTCGGAAGGTCGATCCTGTTTACAGATGAGCCCGCCCTTCAGGTCCTCGAGTCCACCCTGCTGGCCACTAATTTCAACCCCGAACCCTTTATAGTCGAACTGGTGAAAAGTTACCCGTTCCGGATGAAACTTAATGACTTCGAAAAAAAGATCTGAACCAAGATGAATAAGAAATGGCATATCTCGCGCAGAAGGATGCTTAAAGGCCTCGGGGCCAGCATAGCCCTGCCTTACCTGGAAGCGATGGCCCTGCCCGCATGGAAACCTTCCGGCGTGGCCAAGGCACCCATCCGGTCTGCCTTCCTATTTATGCCAAATGGGGTGCATCCCGAGCGCTGGACGCCTTCGGCGACCGGCCGCGAATTTATGCTAACCCAGCAGCTACAGCCCCTGGAGAAATTGAAAAAGGATATCCTCGTTCTGGGGGAACTGATGAATAAAAACTCCATTTTCAAAGGGGCCGACGGCCACTATGCCAAATCGGCGAGCCTGCTGACCTGCATGCCCATCAAACAAACGGTGGGGGACAATATCAGCAGCGGTGGTATTTCGGTCGATCAGCTCATCGCAAACAGGGTGGGTCATGAAACGCTCTTTCCCTCCCTGGAATACGGACTGGACCGGATCACCACGGGCGTCGATATCAACGTAGGTTTTACCCGACTCTACGGATCCAGCATTTCCTGGGCTACTCCGGCTCAACCCATGTCCAAAGAAATCGATCCCAGGCTGGCCTTTGACCGCTTGTTCCGGACCTTTATACCCGGTAGAAAAATTAAGGAGGACCCCTGGAAACAAAGCATCCTTGATGCGGTCATGGACGATGCCAGCGACCTCCGGAAAAACCTGGGCAGGGCCGACCAGGACAAACTCACCGAATACCTGGAATCCATCCGCAGCGTGGAAAAACGGATTTCCAACGGGACCAACCTTGACAAATTCAAAGCCAATATCACCCCGGACATCCAGCAAGAATTGGAACGAGTCAATACCTGTATCGATGAATACGTGGAAGTATACGGCGGCGTGGACATCACCGAAAAGACCCGTCTTATGCTGGACATCATGGCCCTTGCTTTCTGGAGCGATGCCAGCAGGGTATCCACCTTTATGTTTGGCAATTCGGTCAGTAACCGCAACTTCTCCTTCCTTGAAGGCGTGAAGGGAAATCACCATTCCATATCCCATCATATGGATAAGGCGAATTTCCTTGAAGAATATACACGCATCACCGCCTGGCACGTGGAACAATATGCCTACCTGCTCGACAAACTGAAGAGCCTGAAAGAAGGGGACAGCAATGTCCTTGAAAATTCCATGATCGTCTTCGCTTCGGACCTGCGCGATGGCAACCGTCACTCTCCGCGCAACCTGCCTATCCTCCTGGGTGGCCAGGGCGGCGGAAAAATCAAAACGGGTCAGAACCTGCTATTTGGAAAAGAAACGCCCCTGGCCAATCTTTATCTCACCATGCTCCACGCCATGGACATTGAAGAAGAAAGATTCGGGGACAGCACCGGCACCCTGGCCGGTATAGCCTGATCGGCGGACGCCACATCAATTGTAGGGAAAGACGATGAGTGCGAAACCCGGGATACCGCGGCCGCTGTTGGCGATTTTACTTGGCCTGATTGGCCTGGGATTCCTGTTTTTACCTCGGATTTCGCCTCCTTCAGAAATGCCCGTTTTGGGTCTTTTATTAGGCCGGGCCCACCCTTTGGTATTGCATTTTCCCATTGTGCTGATCTTACTGGCCCTTGTGTTTGAATTGTTCTGCCTCTTCAGGGTGGTGGAACGGAGTGAAACTTTTATCCGGGCCATTTTGATTTTATCGCTTTTTTCATTTATCGCGGCGATTGCAAGCGGCTATTTTCTTTATGCATCCGGGGAATATACAGGCAACCTGATGTCGTCGCATTTTTGGGGAGCCGTGATTTCAGGGGCTGCAGCTTTTATTACATCGGCCATCTACCTGTTTGCCCCGAAGAACTCCCGGCTTTTTTCTTTGTATCTCGGCGGCCTCTTTATCAGTAATGTGGCCATCGTGTACACTGGTCACCTGGGGGGATCGCTTACGCATGGGCGTGATTTCCTCAGTGAATATACTCCCCTTCTTTTTCAGAAACCGGAAAAAGCAGGTCCAAAAGAAGAGTCCGAAATGTTGGTTTACGCCGATATGATCTCTCCGGTCCTGGAAGCCAAATGCCTCAGTTGCCACAACCGTCAGCGCGCAAAAGGAGGCCTGGCTATGGACAGTTATCCCGCTTTATTTTCTTCCGGTGAAAGCGGCCAGCCTTCGATCACAGCTTCAGATCCTGAAAAAAGCGAGTCGCTGAAGCGGGTATGTCTGCCGGAAGATCACAAAGACCATATGCCACCCGAAGGAAAGAGCCCCCTCTCCCCGGATGAGATCCGCCTGCTGCGTTATTGGATTCAAGCCGGTGCATCGGATAGTTTACTCATGACGGAGGCGGCAAAAACGGATTCCATCGCCGCTTCGATAGAAAACCTGAAGCCGGTATTGGCCCGCTATCAGCGCAAGGCCGAGGCCGCCGGCATAAACCAAAAGATCCTCCGCGCCGAACTGCAATCCCTTGCCGAAAAACTAAACGTGATCATTGAACCGGACACCTTGGGAGAGGTAAATGAATATGCCTTGTCAATGAAATTCCCTCCCGCTCCCTTCACCAATGATCAGATCCGGTCTTTAAAACCCTATTTCCCCTTTTTCAGCAAACTATCCCTGGTATCCAGCGGCATAGACGATGACGGCCTCTATTATATCGGCCAAATGGAAAACCTCCGTGAATTGTACCTGCTTAAAACAGGCCTGGATGGTTCCGGCATCATCCATCTTCAGAACCTGAAAAAACTGGAGGTCCTCAATCTCTCCTATACCAAAACCGATGATAAATCGGCTTTCGACCTGATGAAAATCCCGAATTTGAAAACGGTGTATCTGTACAGGACCAATACATCGAAACAGGTGATTGATGCTATAATGAAGTATAAACGGGGATTGTTGTTGTTGGAGGAAGAAGGGAGGTTTTGATACCCACTCAAAGGCTCCCTCTCTGAAGCGCAGCAAGGACAAAACTCACCCCCCGACCCCCTCTCTATGAAGTGCCCACCTTTCTTCCATTTTCTGTATGCACATCATAAAGTGAGGGAGACGGTCTACTAAAAATCGGTCAGTCTGTCTTTTTCTTATCATTTGGATTATTTGATGCGGTACAGAAAGGGGGTTGCGGGGGTGAGTTCTAAATCACAAATCCTGTTTAACTTCATCCCATGTCTGCTTCCATCTTTCCCCGAATGCACGTCAGCCTCTACGTCAGTGACCTGGAGAAAACCATAACTTTTTACAGCCAGTTCTTTGGGCTGTCCCCGGTCAAGATCAAACCCAAATATGCCAAGTATGTGCTGGAACAGCCTTCCCTGATCATTTCTTTTGTAGAACATAAAGGCCGTGTTCAATCCCATTTCGGACACCTCGGCTTCCAGGTAGAAACCTTGGAGATCATGCATGCAGCGCTGGATAGAATAAAAAAAATGGGCCTGGAAACCCGGGAGGAAATGGGGGTAAATTGTTGTTATGCCCGTCAGGATAAATTCTGGGTGATGGACCCCGATGGGGTGGAATGGGAGGTTTATTATTTTCATGAGGACGCGGAATTCAACGATCCGCGTTATGACAGGGAAGATCAAAAAGAACAGAAGGCGGCAACGTTTGAAATTTTCAGTACGCATACCCAGGAACGCTGTTGTTCACCAGGAGAAAGTTCATCCAATGGAAAACCATGTTGTTAATCTGACCAACCGGATCAATGGAAATTTATTTTTTCAAAAACCAACTGGAATTCAGAGACTGGTTTGAAAAAAATCACGACAAAGCCCGCGAAATCCAGGTCGGTTTTTATAAAAAGGAAACGGGAAAACCTTCTCTGACCTGGCCGGAATCGGTGGACCAGGCTTTGTGTTTTGGTTGGATCGATGGGATACGCCGATCCCTGGGACCGGAATCCTATACCATCCGGTTCACTCCGCGCAAGCCCAAAAGCATCTGGAGCGCCATCAACCTGGCCAAAATGAAAGTCTTGATCCGCGAAAAGAAGGTCAAAGCTGCCGGCCTGGCTATTTACGAAAAGCGGGATCCGGCAAAAACCAATAAATATTCTTTTGAGCAGGAGAAAAATACCGACTTAAGCCCTGCCTTGCTCAAACCCTTTAAAACCCAAAAAAAAGCCTACGCCTGGTTTACGGCTTCGGCTCCATCCTATCAAAAAGCGGCCATACACTGGGTGATGAGTGCCAAGCGGGAAGCCACGCGGATATCCAGGTTGAAAACACTGATTGAGGACAGTGAGCGGGGGATGAAGGTAGGGCCTTTGCGGCGTTGATGAATCTGAGGTTGAGTTGGAAGAGGTCCTCCTAACCCTTAGCCTTAGCCTAACTTTAATCCCAATTAATTTCTATTTCCACCACCCATATCTCCGCCTCCGTCTCCCTGTTTGAGATCATCATTTTTAACTCCACGTTTTTTCTGCGGAGCATTAAAATTCATCTTACCCCATTGGTAGCTGAAATTGACGCCGAAGGAAGCAAAAGGAATTTTGAAATTGGATTCCTGGATAAAATTGTCGCCCTGGATGCTGGACTTGAAAGCGCGGTAACGGTTAAATGGGGTCACTGTATTGAAGCCAAGGGTCCCTTTTTTCTTCAGGATCTCCTTTTTCAAGCCGATGGAATACATGGAAAAAGAAGGCGTAGTGCCCTGTAAAGATCTTCTGGGTGAATTGAAGATCCCAAATAAATCTGCCTTTAGTCCTTTGGTTTTAAAATCAAAGGAGGACATGATAAAGGCGTTGTATTGGATCCCGGCACTGAAGTTTTCCTGGGTCAGGTCGCTTTTGGTATTGTAGGATCCAATGTTGACATTGCCTCTCAGGGTCCATTTTTTGGAAAGATTGACAGAACTGAAGGCATTCATCCCATAGGAGTAATTGTCTCCTGCGTTTTTAAAAGTAGCCTGTGAAGTACCGTCGTTGCGAATCTCTGTCAGGTTCTCAATGATATCATCGGTGTGTTTGGCATAGAAGGACAGGTTGACCATGGATCCTTTCAGGTAAGTGGTCAGGGCCAGTTCAAGCTGATCAGTGAGTTCAGGCCTCAACAGGGGATTACCTACGGTGATGTTGCGTGTATCCTGGGCGTCCTGGAAAGGATTGATGAAAAACAGGCTGGGACGCTGGATGCGTTTGGAATAACCCAGTTTGATCGTCCTGAAGTTTTTGAGCTGCTTGGATATGGAGATGTTGGGCAGGAAGTTATTATAGTCATTGGAGAAAGGATCGCCGGATCCCGTCGTGTAACGTCCATGAATATTGGTATTTTCCCAACGCACCCCCGCGATCATACTGATGGTTTTACTTAAGCCGGCAGTCATGGACGCATAACCTGCCATGACATCCTGGCTGTACTTGAATAGACTGGTTCGGCCGGCATCGGGCTGATAGACCTGAAGATCGGGATCGAAATTAAAATAATTCAAGTCGCTGTTGATGTCCCGCAAAACCGATTTGGCGCCCAGTTCCATTTTGACTTTGGCAGTAAAGGGCTGGGTATAATCCACCTGAATGGTGTATTCATTGTTGATCCCGTCGTTGTCGCTTTTCTGGTTGAAATTGTAATCGGGATTGTTTTCGGTGATGAATATATTGTCCGTAAGGCTTTGGTTGTTGGACCACTGAAAAGCAAGGCCGAATTCCTGGTCCTTCTTTTTGAAGGTCCTTCTGAAATCGGTGTTCCAGTCAAAACCGCCACGGAGTATATCGCTTTCGTTGATCCTCCCGTAAAGCAGTTGCTGATTCAGGATCTGATCATCCACGGACACATTGGTCACTGAATTGCGGTACATGCCAAAACCGTTTGCCCGGAAAGTGCTGGAGATGCTGTTGAATGCATTAAAATCATAGTCGGCTCCGATATTGCCATGGTACCCGATCCGGGATGTGGTATTGGTACCCAGTTCGGAGGTTTTTACGGTTTCATGGCCTACATAATTGGTGCGGTCCAGGGAATTGGTTCCCTCTCCGGGCCATCCCCAGAAAGCGCCACCTCCTCCGTTTAAACCAAAGCGGCCTTTACGAACCCCGAGGTTGAGAAATAAATTATTCTGACGGGTACCCAGGGCGGTATTAACGCTGCCACTGGTGCCTTCTGCATTTTTCTTTTTGGTAATGATATTGATGATCCCGCCGCTTCCTTCACCATCGTATTTGGCCGAAGGATTGGTGATGACTTCCACACTTTTAATCTGGTCAGCCGGGATCATTTTCAGGGCGTCCGCCACATTGGAGGAAAACATGCCGCTGGGCTTGCCGTTGATGAGAATGCGCAGATTGGTGCTTCCCCTCAGGCTGACGTTGCCGTCCAGGTCAACCGATAACATAGGCACTTTCTGGAGTACATCCACCGCACTGCCGCCTGCAGAGGTGGCGTCTTTTTCAGCATTGTAAACCATTTTATCGACCCGGTTTTCAATCAGGCTGGCCTGGTCTTCGACCGTGACGGTTTGAAGGGCCACTCCCTCTGCGGCCAGGAGGAGGGTGCCGACATGGGCATCGGGTTTTTTAGGGGTTAGTTCAATATTTCTTATGGTCTTGGTTTCATAACCCAGGAAAGAAATAACAATTTCATATTTCCCGTTGGATACATTTTCCAGTTTGAAGCCTCCTTTTTCATCGGTAAGTGTTCCGTTGATGTCTTTGGTGCTTCCCGCCCGTCGGAGGGCTACGGTGGCAAATTCGACCACTTCCCGGTTGGAACTGTCGATGATGTTTCCGGTGATCTTGCCGGTCACTGTCGGGCCGGCCACTCCTCCCCCCATGGGGAATTGGGCCAAAGTCAGGGTAGTCAGGCTGCAAAAGAGTGAAATGAGTAGTATGGTCTGCTTTAACATATTGCTGCAAAATTGAGTCAATTCGACGTAGTCTGCCGGCATACTATACCATATCCTATTATTTGTAGATAAAAGGAACGTTTTCTTCGATAAAGGTAAAAACGATAAGAATCACTGTTTTACAGTGTTTTATATAATATACCTTTTTTAATATAACGAAATGTCAAAAGATTGCCTCATTCTATAGAAGGCGCGGACGAATCTGTCTGGTTTTTCAGGTAATCCAGGGTACTGATTTCCATGTTTTCATCCCGGTCTGGCAGCCAGGCCAGGATCTTCGCATTTTTTAAACTTAAACCCGCTTTAAGTCTCTGGTTTTCAATTACATCATCAAAAACAATCTGAAAAACCTGGTTGGGGCGGACTAAGCGTACCGGTCCGAAACGCTGGATCGTATTGTTCTGTATCCAGTAATGCAGACGGGTTGCCATAGGATCGGAGAGGTCTTCCATGGTCAACTTAACAATTGGGACGAGCGTTTGATCCTGATTGTATACCCCAAACGTACAACGGTAACCCGATGGCTGGGAAGGGATGGCCTCAGCATACATCAGTATGGCATTTACCTGCCGGCTCCCTGGTTTGAGACGGATCCATGGAAATGCTTCAACGTGATAAGGTTCGTGACTGGATTTCAGGACCCATCCAGTGACGGATTGAATTATATCGAGGTCTTCATAGCTTTCTAAAACTTCAAAAATTAAAACCCGGATATTGGGCTGGTTTGAATCTTTAAACAATTCATACAGTTTTTCTTTGCGGGACGACAAGGGATACCTTCTAAAGTCCTCGTAATCCAGTTGTAAAAGATCAAATACCACAAATTTCCATTCGGATTCCTTTTTTGCTTTACCTCCTGTGACCTGAGCTTTTCCGGCTGCAGGGTCAATCAAAATGCCTTCCAGGACGGTACCTTCAGGCAGGGGTCCAAAAAAGGAAAGAGGGTCTTCAAAGGGCGATGGAATATATTCTTCCCCCAATCCCCAGATGTGAACTTCCGCCTTTTTAAAATGCACCTGTACCCGGATTCCGGGAACAAAGGGTTCGGCAATCCAGCTCGCGTCGCTCATCAGTGATGCAAGCTCTGCTGGTTGGGATACTACTTCGCGGAAAAGAAACGGTTTTGCATGGATTTCTGTTTCCTGCCAGGCAGGGTCAATCAAGTCCGCGAAAACGGCCGGTTGGATGGGAGAATGATTCAATCTGAAACTCACCAGGGACTGCTCCAACTGGTATCGTTTTGAAATAAACCGGGCAAGAAAACCCTTTTCCAAAAGCGGTTTATATGTGCCGAGGACCAGGCGATGAAAAAAAAACAATTCAGGGCCCGATAACTTATCCCATAACGAAAAAGTCAGCATGCGCAGTTCATCCTTTCTGGCTTTGGCCCGATTCAATTCATCCATAAAAACGGCCAGGGTGTACCCGGAATGCCGGACATGGGGATTGCCAACGATGAGGCTGAAAGTTTCGGACCAGTCGCCCGTGACCCCGTGGCTTTCTTCAATCAACCAGCCAGGCAGTTTGGTATATTCCATCAACCAGTCCAGGAGCTGTAATCGCCTAATCAATGGTTTGATTTGGTAACCATGAAGCAGATCCAGGGCTAAGCTCTTTTCTCCATCTTCATTCTTTATCAGAAATTCTTCCAGAGCAAAGACCCGGTTTTCCGGGTTTTTATCCAGAAATAGGGTTTGGTACAGTGATGCAAAATCGTCGAGCATGATGTCAATCCTCCCCGGCCATTTCCCGGTTTTCCATGGAATTGTTTTCTTCAAAACGATATCCTTCCTTCACCGCTTCAGCCTCATATCCCAGGGTATGGAGCCATTTTGAATAAGCTTCGGTATAACCATGGGTAACCCAGATTTTTTGAGCACCACAGGTCTTGACTACATGGTTTAGCGCTGTCCAGTCTACATGATCGGATAAGGCGAAACCGTGGTTAGCGGCCTGGTTCTTCCTAATGGTATTCAGGGTCATCCAGCCGGAAACCGTCGCAGTTACCGGTGAAATCAGGTTTCTAACCCAGGGGTTGTTGATTTCCGAACCCGGCGTGAGCGTAATGCCCTTCTGGATTTCTTTTTTCGACACCCTGGAAGATAAGGGAATGGTCTTTCTGAGTTTGAGGCCTGCCTTTCTCAATACCTCGGTCGTTTGTTCTACAGACCCATGCGTATAGACTGGAATGTCCGGGGGGATGAGGTGTATCAATCGTTGTGACTTTCCGAGGGCATACGCAAGCAATAAGGTGGATTTGCCTTGTGCCAGGTTTTTTTGATACCAATCCAAAATTTCACCGAGGATCACCGGTTGGGGTTTCCATTGATATACAGGCAGGGCAAAGGTGGACTCGGTGATCAGGTGATGGCAGGGCACCAACTCATAATTTTCACAAAGGGCATCGGCTTCCGTTTTATAGTCTCCCGTCACCAACCAGACCTCATCCCGGTAGGATACCCTCACCTGAGCTGAGCCCGGGATATGACCTGCCGGATGAAAACTGAACCGGACCCCGTTGATTTCCAAGGGTATTCCGAATTCATGGGTCTGTATCTGATAAAAACTACCCAACCTGTAACGGATAATAGCCGCCGTGAGGGAGGTGCAGAGGTAATGACGGTGGCCGGCAACAGCATGATCGCTGTGTCCATGGGTGATCAGTGCCCGGTTGACCGGCTGGTGCGGATCGATGTAGACATCTGCGCGGGAACAATAGATTCCTTTCGGTGTAAAACGGAGCAGCGGGTCGCGGTGCATGAACTCAATAATTGGTTTAGCCTGTTTGTATTACCTTTGTGCGACTTAAATTAAATATATTTTCATGAAATCATTGCCTTGGATCATATTGGGAGTCCTGACTTTAGCTGTAGCCAATTTATATTTTAAAGTATACGATAAGTCAGGTTCAAACCCAGCCACGCAAAGCGGATCTGCGGCCGAAGGCAGTCCCCTCAGGATCGTTTACGTCAATGCGGACTCTGTCCTGGAGAATTTCACCCAGTTCAGGAAAGAAAAAGACGCCCTGGATAAAAAACAACTGGATATCGATACCAAGCTGGGAGCCAAAGGCCGTGCCCTCGAAAATGAAGTGGCCACGATCCAGCAAAGAATCCAGAGCGGCCTGCTTACTCCAAAAGAAATCCAGGACCAGGAACAAAGGCTTGGCGCAAGGCAACAAGCTCTGCTGGCAGAACGGGATAAGCTGGCTAAGGAAATCGTCGACGAAGGCACCGCCATCAATGACCGTTTGCAGAAAGTATTAATTTCAGCACTCGAAGGCATTAAAAAAGAAAAAGGATACCACTATATCTTCAGTTATGTGCGGGGCGGCCAAATCCTGCTTGGAAATCCGGCTGATGATATTACCGGGGATGTACTGGCGATACTGAATAAAACGGTTACAAGTTCTCCGGCAGATACCATTAAGTAGTAGTCAGTCAGAGAGAGCTTTGAGTAGTGAGAGACCGTAATCATTCCCTATCCAACAACCCTAACTTCCATCTTCTATTAATGAAGAATGCCATACAACACCGCAGCCGCAACTCCCCCGAGTACAGGTCCAAGCACCGGCACCCAGCTATATGACCAGTTGCTGCCCTGTTTGTCGCGGATGGGCAGGAAGGAGTACACGATGCGTGGCCCAAGGTCTCTCGCCGGATTGATGGCATAACCCGTTGCTCCGCCCAGGCTCAAACCAATGCCCAATACAATGAGCGCCACCGGCAAAGCGTCCAATGCTCCGAGTTTGTATTCAGGGGAAACGATGTGCAGGACGGCAAAGATCAGGACAAAAGTGCCCACGGCCTCCATTAAAAGATTGTTTAAAACATTATGAATGGCCGGCGAAGTACAGAAGGTGGCCATTTTCGCCCCCGGGTCCTCGGTACTGTCATAATGGTCCCGGTAAACGAGGTAAACCAGGGTGGACCCGATCATGGCGCCCAAAAACTGGGCGATGATGTAATTGATGGCCAGGGGCCAGGAAATTTTACCAAGAACACCAAGGGCAATGCTCACTGCGGGATTGAGGTGGGCGCCGGAATGCGGTGCGGCTACCATTACCCCGACAAAAACGGCAATAGCCCAGCCAAAGGTGATCACGATCCAGCCTGAACTATTGGCATAGGTGCGTTTAAGATTTACATTGGCTACGACGCCATTGCCCAATAAAATGATCATGGCGGTACCAATACATTCAGCCCAGAAAGCGGACATTTATTGTAATTAAAAATAAAGAAATGAAAGAATTAAGGAATTGAAGGTAATTAATTGATTACTGATTGGCCTGGGCGATTTTACGCAGTTCCTCATCAATAACCGATTTAGGCATCCAGATTCCCTGGTTCATTACTCCGGCAATGGTCTTAATATTTTCAATCCGGTCCACTGGATTTTGATCTAAAAGAATGAGATTCGCAACCTGGCCTGCGGCAATATCGCCAACCTGGTTTTCTGTTTTGAAAAACCGGGATACGTCCACCGTTCCGGCCTTTAGTATTTTCCAGGCTGGAATACCGGCATCAGCCCAGGATACCATTTCATGGTGGATGGAAAAACCAGGTACATTCATTACCTGCGGGGCATCGGAACCCAGGAGCAGTTTGGCACCGGATTGATGAAATGCAAAGAGAAGTTTTTGGCGGATATCCAGGTAGGCTTTGTATTTTTCTGCAGTGTATCCGGCAGATTTAATAAGATTGTTTTTATTCTGATTCCAGGCAAAGCGGGTCCGGGAAGGCATAAAGGCCATTTCCCCTTCGCGCATCATCGTTGCCGGATCGTCGGGAGAAAACCACCGGGTAAACAGGGTCTGGGTAGGGACCAGCCAGGTACCTTTTTGTTTGGTCAGGTCCACCAGTCCTTTGATTTTATTTATATCGGCCTGGTAGGTCAGGTTAAAACCAAAAAATCCATTTTGATTCAGGTCGGGCAGGGGCGGAGCCATCGCCTCGACATATCCGTCAAGATGATCGATGGTGAGCTGGCCCGACTGAATTGCATGCCGCACACCCACTTCGACGGGTACATGGCCCGCAAAAGCGATTCCTTCCTGTTTTGCGGCGCGGGCCAGGGCATCATAAACCTCAACTTTTATGCCGGGATGTATTTTCAAAAAATCATACCCTTCCGATTTATATTGTTTCACCAGTCTTTCCGCAGTGGCCACATCAGGCACCGAATTGCCGTTGAAGGATGGGCTGGAAGTATACACGATGGGCATGTTGCGAATACCCTGCTTGGCCAGTTTGTCTTTTAAATTTAAATGAAACGGCTGGCCCAGCATTCCCCTCAGCGTAGTCACTCCCTGGCTCAGATACAAAAACAGGGTTTGTTTGACTAAAGTGAGGTCACCTGCCGAATCCGGTACCGGAATGTGGGCATGCATCTCCGCCAGTCCCGGTAATAGGTATTTCCCCGCGCCGTCGATGGCGTGGACAGAGCTTGGGATTTTAACTTTTCCAGCCCGGCCCATCTCTTTGATTTTTCCGTTTTCGACGATCACGATTTGATCCGTCAATATGGTTTCTGTACCCGGCCGGATCACATTGACCCCGGCAAATACGATAGGTTGGGAGGGGGCCTTCAGGGACAAAACATCCTGGGCAGATATTGCCGGTTTACCTGCCAGCATCGACAAAACAAAAAGGATCGATTTTTTCATGGCATTAATTTTTTCTTCGTTCGTATATTTTTTCAATTTCACGGGCAAGGGTCCAGTCTTTTTCCGTCACCTTATGCCCGGCAGAGTGGGTAGTCAGGATGATATCCACGCGGTTCCATACATTGTGCCAGTCGGGATGGTGATCCAGTTTTTCGCAGGCGAAGGCCACTTCCGTCATGAAGGAAAATGCCTGAGTAAAATCGGCAAACTGAAAACTGGCCCGCAATTGATCCTTTTCTTCTTTCCACATGGCGCCTGGTTTTGATTTCCTAAGGTAGGCCATTTTTTATTCATTGCCAATCGGGGGTTGGGAAGCTAATGCATACATTTGCAACAACAAATACATTACTGATTGTCCGTAATTAAAAAACTGGCCGGCGAAACCGCATTATACGGACTGAGCAGCATCCTGGCCAGATTGGTCAACTTTATCCTGGTCCCCCTGCATACGGCCGTTTTCCGGGAGCGGGGGGATTATGGGGTGATCGGCCAGATTTACGGATGGATCGCCCTGGGGGTGGTTTTATATACCATGCGGCTCGAAACCTCCTATTTCAGGTATGCCAGTCAGGACATTCAATCGAAATCATACAGCACGGCGAAGTCCAGCATTGCGGGTATAGCCCTTTTTTGTTCTGCCTTGATCTTTTTATTTGCCGGACCTGTTGCCGGCTTTCTTGAAATCGAAGGTTACGGTTACCTGGTCCGCATGGCAGCGGGTATCATTGCCCTGGACGCTTTATGCGAACTGCCTTTCGCCCGGCTGAGGCTGGAGAAAAGACCCCGCCGGTTTGTTACGATCAAGACCTTCAATATCCTCATCAACGTCGCTCTTAATTTTTTCTTCCTTTGGTGGCTGCCCGGAAAAGGATTTGGATTTTTTGACGAAAACAAACTGGTTTCCTATGTATTCCTGGCCAATCTGATTGCAAGCGCCATTACCCTGTTGCTGCTGTCCAAAGAATTTACCGCTGGTGGTTTTACTTTGGACCGGAAAGAAATAAAAAAGATCTTCAGCTATTCCCTTCCCCTCCTTATCGTCGGTCTGGCCGGGGTCATAGACGATGCCATGACCAGGCAGTTTCTCGGATGGCTGGCCCCCGGCACCCTTGCGGAAAAACAGATCCAGATGGGGGAATACAATGCCTGTGTAAAATTCGCGGTGTTTATCAGTTTGTTTGTCCAGGCTTTCCGTTATGCGGCGGAACCTTTCTTTTTTAAACACATGCACCAGGAAAATGCACGGCAAGATTACAGCAGGATCACGACCTGGTTTACCCGCTTTTTGATGCTGGGTTTTGTGGTGGTATTGCTTTACCTCGATTATTACAAAAACATCATCGTGCGGACACCAGAATACCTGCGCGCCCTGGGGGTGGTGCCTGTTGTTTTGATTGCCAATGTTTTTCTTGGCATCTATTATAATGTGTCCAACTGGTACCGGCTCACCGACCGTACTCAATACGGCATGTATTCCGCCCTGGTGGGTGTGGGCCTCACCGTTAGTTTCAACCTGTTACTCGTCCCGCGATTCGGATATATGGGAACGGCCTGGTCCATGCTGATCTGTTATTTTGGAATGACCCTGATCACCTATGTCTGGGGGCAGAAATATTATCCGGTACCTTATGAACTGGGGAAGATAGCGGTTGCAATGGGGACTGGGATCGGGGTGTATCTGCTAAGCCTGGCATTAAAAAACCAGTTTGATTGGCCGGCCATTGCGTTTTTTATGGTCAATACCGTTTTGGTGTTGGCCTTTTTCCTGGTGTTTTTTGGAAAAATCGCCATTTCACAAATCAAGAAGTTGACCCTGACTTAGGACCTTACCGTTCAAATGGCCGGATCCAAACTTAAAGAAGCAGTTTATACGCGGTTTATGAAGTTTTTGGCGCCCATAGGTCCGGCTACAATAAATTCAAATCCTTCCTCCAGAAATTCACCCGGACACCGGCGCCGATAAACTTGCTGATATCTGATGCGTCTTCGAGGTCCTTGCGGTAATAACCATTCAGATCGAGAAAATAATTGTGAAAAAGTTCATAGGAAAGGTTGAACCCCAGGTGGCGGATATTCCGGAGTTTGCCCTGGGTGGTCTTATTGCCATAATCCGAAAGGCGGGTGGTATAAGGTTTTTGCAGGTCCCCTCCGTAATTGACCGAAGGAACCGGATCATCTCCCCACCGGTAGGCCATGAGATAGGCGTGAAGATGCCACCTTGGTGCGGGCTGATATCTCAGGTTAAAAATAAATTCTTTAAAATTGGCGCCCAATGGATGGGCCAGGGAAGTGCGCTGATGGGTATAATTGGCCGTACTGTCAAAGTGGGTGTAGGTATAAGGCCGTACGGAATTGTATTCGGCCTGCAGGTCCAGTCTGGGAATACCAAATGCATCGATGTATTTTAATCCAAACTGTCCCCCGAATTTATTACCCCACCAGCCCTTGCCGCTGTTGAACACTTCTTTTCGGACAAATTCATCAATGAGCAACTGACCATAAACTGAAACTTTCCGGTCCAGGTCATATCGGCTGTTGATGCCCAGCATTACATTATCCGGGCTTCCGATCGATCCTTCAACGGAGCGATAGATGATCACCGGATTGAGATACTGGAATTCAAAACGATTGTTCCGGTTGAATATGACGGTTTCAAACAGGCCCAGGCTCCACCGGGACGACAACTGGGTTTGCAGGGTATGTGTGGCCGTGTATTTTTTAGGCAAAAGGACATTACCCATCTGGGAAGCGGTTGGTGTCGAGGCGCTTAATTCCGCGAATAAACTTTGGTAATGCAGTTTCCACACCCGGGCCTGTAATTTTAGAAAAAAATATTCCTGGGCATAATCCGATAAAAACAACGATCGCAATCCGTCTCCCAGGAAATGGGATCCGTGCCCGAGCTGGATATGGAAATGTTTACTTAGCCGGAAACCCAGGTGAGCGTTGCTGATAAAAAAATCATACCCCTGAGGTTTGTACAGCTTGCCTGAAAAATACTTGTAAAATCCGGCGCCGGGTAGCGCCTTATTTTTTTCAACCTTATTCCTGAAAAAGGCCGGAAGGGACAGTTGGTTTTCAAGGATCGTACTCTGGGCATAGATTTTTTGATCAAGTCCAACCCGGAGATCGGCGCCACGTTGGTTGGCCAGCACCCAGTCTCCTGCTCCTGTTTCACGCCCGGCCTGAACATTAAGCACCGGATTGAGCCGCAGGTAAAAATCTTTTTTGTTGACCTCGAGAAAATGTGCAGGGGTCTTGTAGAAATGTTTTAAAATCGGTTTTTTTTCATACCGGTACCCCATGGAATCCAACCAGGAACCGGAAGGGATCCGGACGGGTTGGCTTTCATTTAAAAGCCATTCATTGTTTTCATCAAACAGGTATTTGATGCCTTTATCATCAGCCGGGTTAAGTACCTGCAGGCTGTCCCAGTAAAAGACCAGGTCCACGATATCTTTCCGAAAATAGGGCTTGACCGCACGGTGAAAACCGGAAGGCACCCCGTATTTAATGCTCATTCGTTCGATCAGGTATTCCTGTTTAGAGGACAGGGATATGACGTTGCCTTGGGAAAATGAAGCGAAGGTCAATCCAAATAAAAAAAACGGGATCAGGAGGAAGCGGTACCGGGGATACCTGACCTCAGGATTTGAAGTCCAGCAGTTTCCCGCTAATGTTGTTTTTGAATCGTTCTTCGTCATTAAATAAAAATCGGACTTCCACCGGCAGCACAAAAATCGGTATTTTATTTTCAAGGATATAATCACGGTGTATCGCCAGGCGGGTGGCGTCTTTTTCAGTTGTGAGTATAAACTTGCCGGGACCCGGAAGCGAATCAAACTGCCTTTTGATCTGGCCCAGTTCATAATTGCTGAACCAGTGATGATCAGCAAAAGGAAAAAGGTGGAGGTATTTGATTTGAGAGCGGACAAAGGTCTGCAGGTATTCCGTATTGGCAATCCCGCTGACCAGCAAGGCATAATATTCGGGGTCCCACCGCAGGCGCAGGCCGGGATTAAAAATAAAATAAGGAGTGTCGTAGGCGTATTCACTGAAAAAAAGAGCCTGATGCGGAAAGGGCTTCAATTCCTCCTGAAGTGTATTAGCTTGTTCTTTGGTGAGGCCGGATGGACATTTGGTCACTACGATGACATCAGCCCTGCGGTAACTGGCCCTCCATTCTCTCAGGCGTCCCGAAGGGAGAATGTAATCCCGTGTGAACGGCAGGTCATAGGCTGTCAGCAGGATGTTGATAAAGGGTTTTACACTCAGGTGCTGGAAGGCATCATCGAGCAGAATGAGCCTGGTATCGGGATATGATTTGAGCAGCAGGGGAATACCCAGTTCACGGTTTTCCGCCACGGCAACAGGCACATCCGGGAATTTCGTCAAAAACTGGTAGGGTTCATCCCCGATGCTTTTAACCGAAGGGTCCTGCTGGCCTATGCGGAATCCGGTGCTTTGCCTTTTATAGCCCCGGCTCAATATGGCTACCGGCATATAATCTTTAAGCCAGCGTACCAGGTATTCAATATGCGGTGATTTGCCTGTACCTCCTATACTGAGGTTGCCCACTGAGATTACCGGAATGTCAAAGCGGGCGGGACGCAGGACCTCCTGACGATAGAGCAGGTTCCGGATAGCAATGGCAAGGCCATACAAAAGGGAAAAAGGGGACAGTAAGAGTTTTATGAGCGTATTCCGGATCATGTTGCAAATTTCATGATCTGATGGCCAATACTGCACTGAAGGCATTTTTTTTCATCACAATATTTGGTTTTGAGCTGGATCTGAGCCTGGCTGTGCAGTGCATTCACCGGCTGCCAGCCCAGTTTTATCCAACCGCTTACGATGGAATTCGATTCGGCAGGAAGATCCTGGAGATAAGCGATCGCCTTTTCTTTCCACTGTATATCATCCTGGCTTTCGCCGAAACAAAACAGCAGCGGTGCTACTGCATTGATCAGGATATATTGAATGGCCGCCCGGCCCAGCTTTTTAAACCGGCCACCCCGGCTTTCAGATTTAAAGGAATAATGGTCTGCCCAATATCCACCAAGGGTGATATCCAGGGTATGGATGATTTCTTTTACCGAACGGGCAGCCATCAGTTTTGAAAACAAATGGTCGCAACTAAATATGATTTTGGCCAGCTGGGCGATGCGTATGGTGGGGAAATTGGCCGGCCGCAACCTCAGAAATTTCCAGTGTGCTGCGTTCATGGGTCTGAGCTGATATTTGTTTTTTAAAAAAGAATATTCTGCCTGTAACCTGGAGGGATAATCTTCTTCAAATTGCCCTTCCAGCAAACCGGACTGGCCAAATAACAAAGCCTCCACTTGCAGGAGTTGGTCTTTGTGTTTTTGTATAAGTTGAAGCGGCATGCAGGAGGCGAGCACTTCCATGGCATCTCCATTGACATGGGTTCCCAGGGCTCTGGCCAGTTTCTGAAAACAAACTTCTTCCCAGTTTTGGTTTTGAACCTCCAGGGCCTGGCGGACCATTACCGCTTTGGTTTCGAGACGCTCGGCCATGAGCCGGTGCGACCAGGATTCCCTGATAAAATCATTGACAGTGTGAAACAAGCCTGCGCAAGGTACCCATTTTTCATTCTGCATCAATTCCTGGTACCGGTTCAGCATTTTCCGGTCGGCCCGCTTATGCAATTCAAGGCAGGGAATTTTCAGACCTGCCTGGTTGAAGGCCTCGGTATCCGCGGCCCAGACTACATGGAGGATGACGGTATTATAAGCCTCATCGGTTTCGTGCCGGTGGGTGTTCCATTCGGAAGCATTCATGTGCATTTCCGTATTGCCGGCCCAGGTGGTCTGACCGATTTTGATGATGGTTTGCAAAAAATCGGGTCCGGCATTTTGGTTCCGAATTCCGGTTTGCAGGATCTGTAAGGATTCCCCTGAAGTGGTCTTCAGTTCGGAATGATCAAAATACCGGTGTTTCCAAATATAATACAGGAGTTCTTCGGTGTGTTTCATGTGTAACCCAAAGTTATGACCGGGCCGAATAAATAATCGTGACGTTTGGCGACAGAAGCCCGGTGGTAGAACCCTATCTGAAGCGCGTCGAAAACCAATAATCGCTGAGGAGGGCGAGGGTCTTCAGAATGGTTTTCCGTATTTTCATTTTACTGGCTCCCGGTTTAAGATCGTATCTCAGCACCAGGGGCAGTTCTCTGCATACCGGTCTGAACAGGGCAAGTTTCAGCAGGATTTCCGCCATACAACTGAAACCGTTTTCCTGGATAAAACGGTCTCCATAGTGGGCAAAACCTTTTTTCAAAAGGGAAACCGTGTATGCCCTGTATCCGCAGGTATAATCCCTGACACCCGGAATGCGGGCGAATAGGGTAAAAAACAGCCTGGCCAGGGCGCTGAATTGTTTACGGGACCAGCTGAGTCCATAGATCCTGGCACCAGGTCGAAACCTGGAAGCGATCACGATGCCGGAGCCTTCGTTGATTGATTTTACCATGGCGGGGATGAGATTGGGATGATGGCTATTGTCCCCGTCCAGGGTGACCACGATGTCTTCATCCTGGCAATGGTCGCAGGCATAAACCAATCCATCTCGGATCACCTTTCCCAAACCACCGTTGATGGAATGGTCGATGCAATGCACCACCAGGTTTGTTTTGTAATTTCGAACCATTTCCACCGTGTGATCCGTGCTTCCATCGTTCACCACGACTATTTCAATATTCAGACCGGTTGACGCAAAAACCAGGTCAAAGTTTTTTAACAGCGGACCGATGGAGTCTTCTTCATTATAAACGGGGATCAGGGCAATAATTTTCTGCATTTCAAAGCCTCTCTTTTAAGATACGGACGATCTGGTCCGAGCTGTTGCCGTCACCGTAAGGATGGTCGTTCCTTTTAAAACCAAGGTAAAACGATTCGTCTTCACACATCCGGACCATATTTTCAAGGATCGTGGTTTGTTGATGTCCAACGAGGATGGCCGTCCCCGCCTGGATGGACTCCACCCTTTCGGTCAAGGTCCGCAAGACCAGGACCGGCTTGCCCAGGGATGGGGCTTCTTCCTGGATACCGCCCGAATCCGTAACCACAAAAAAGGATTTGTTCAGGATCCAGACCAGGTAAGGATAGGGCAACGACCGGGTAAGAAAGATGTTTGGAATATGGTCGAGTTGTTGATAAACCATCTGCCGGACATTGGGGTTGGGATGCACCGGGAAGACGATTTGAACATCCGGAAACCGTTTTGCAAATTTTTCGATAGCCATCAGGATCTGGACCAGGGGCTCACCAAAATTTTCCCTGCGATGACAGGTGACCAGGACTATTTTTTTCGACAAATCGATTTGATTAAAATAATCCACATAGTCTGTTTCATCCTGGTTGTCTATGATTTCCAGGCATAAAAAAAGCGCGTCGATGACGGTATTGCCGGTGATGAAGACATTGCGGGAGACGCCTTCAGCCAATAGGTTGTCGGCGGCGTTCCGGGTCGGGGCAAAATGAAAATCGGCCATCCTGCTGCAAAGCACCCGGTTCATTTCTTCGGGATATGGATTAAATTTATCATGACTCCTCAGGCCGGCTTCCAGGTGCGCTATCCTGACTTTATTGTAAAAAGCGGCCAGGGAACCCGAAAGGACCGTAGAGGTATCGCCTTGCACAAATACAAGGTCAGGCATCTCTTTTTGGATGATTTCATCCAACCTCGTCAGGGACCGGGACAAAAAGGATACCAGGGTCTGGTCCGGGCGCATCAGGTTGAGGTGGTGGTCGGGTCTGATCTGGAAAAAAGATGCGGTATCGTTCAACAGTTCCTTATGCTGTCCGGTAAAACAAACCAGGGGCTCAAAGGCCTCGTCTTCCTGCATTTTACGGATCAGGGGGGCAAATTTTATTATTTCAGGGCGGGTGCCGATGATGAATAGGATCTTTTTTGCGTCGCCTGAAGGCATAGTAGCCGCAAGATAGGCCGTAACGGCGACTTCATGAGCCGGTAGTTCCCTCTAGGGTCAATAGGACGAAAGGAGGAGTTTTGTGCTATCCACAAAACGCTTGCTAAGTATCCTTTGGGTCATAGAGGATCTGACTAAAAAGGAAATAAATTATTGATCCCTTTATCCCGTCAGGGATTTTATATGGGTAGCATGTTTGACAAAGTAAAAATTTCGTCCCAGCCGGGACGGGATGACCTTCTATTTTCGATCCTACCCACATGTAGTTCCTAAAGGCAGATTTGTGGCAATAAATAAAACAAAGAATAAAATACGAACAGAATAAAATGAGTTACCATACCTTCTCAACCGTATCATTATCTACCCATTTACTCCAGTTTTTATTATAGGTATGCAGCCTTCGGCTTGGTCCATGCAGGTTGTCTTCCAGGGGCAATCCTGCATTGACCCATTCAAAGATGCTTCCGTATAAATTATAAATCCGGCTGAATCCGAGGGCCTTCAGTTTGTTGCCTATTTTTTCACTCCGGTAACCCACAGAACAATACAGGATGATCTCCCGGTCCTTGGGAATCCCGTGCAGTACGGTTTTATCCCAATGGTCATATCCGATATGAACGGCTCCGGGGATATGACTTATTTCAAATTCCTGTTTTTCACGGGCATCCAGGAATAAGGCCTTCTCATTACTCCTGGCCTCCTGAACCGAAATGACCGGAATGGAGAAATCAAGCAAGGAGCAGATCTCTTTATCAAATTGCGGATTACCGACCAGGCCGGTGAGCGATTTGGTTTTGCAGGATAATAGCGTGGCCAATGGGGTTAGAAGAAACAAGTAAAAGAAGAATCTCAAGATCTATTGTAAATTATTAACTTTTAACTTATGTCTTCGCCGCCCGCTTCGCCCTTTGCATCTCATTCTCCCCCGCCGGCCGCTGCTGCTGCTGTTTAAACAGTTCAAAGCGGGAAGGCTCCTGTTGCTGGCGGGGATAAAAATTGTCTTCATTGTTTACATCAGCTGTCTCCAGGTAGGGATCCAGGATGATGCGTTTGACTTCTTTGGAAGTGCGGAAGACCTTGGTGATTTTTTGTTCGGGCAGGGATTTCCATACCTCGGCCGGGTACCGGAAATCTTCCCTGCTCCCGTCCTCATACTGAAGCTGGACGATCACCGGCATCACCAGGCCTCCCTTGCGCTCGAAGGTCACTTCATAAAAATTATCCCCGCTGCCGAGCAATTTCTTTTCATCTTCGGAAAGGTTCTGATAAAAACGGTCATAGTCCTGTTTGGCCAGGGCGTCGGGCTCTGTGGGATCATAGCTGCTGTAAAAATCACGCAGGGTGGTATCAAGATCGGAATAATACTGTTTGATCTCCGCTTCATTTCGCACCCGGGAGATGTTTTTCAGGGCATTGGCTTGTTGTTCGCGTTTCATTGCGGCCACCTTGGCGGGGTCTTTGGGGTCCACCTTCAGCCATTTTACATCGGTCAGGGCGATATCACAATAGTCGGTGCTGTAAAACCAGCCGTTCCAAAACCAGTCCAGGTCCACTCCGGAAGCATCTTCCATGGTCCTGAAAAAATCGGCTGGATAGGGTTGTTTGAAAGCCCAGCGGTGTGAATATTCTTTAAAGGCCATATCGAACAATTCACGGCCCATGATCGACTCCCTGAGCATGTTGAGGCCTACGGCCACTTTGTGATAGGCATTATTGCCCAACTGCTGGATGCTTTCGCTGTTGGTCATGATGGGTTCCAGTAAATTCTGGTCCATCTTCATATATTCAATGATCTGGTTGGCC
>CAYOPD010000005.1:0-17219 GCA_964405735.1 uncultured Saprospiraceae bacterium
AGGTAGTTGTTAGGACGAAGTTGGGCTTCGGCCGAGTACTAAAAGTACCCGATTCAGACTTCGGATCGGAGAAGTCCAGCAGAGTATCAATGGACTGCTATTTTATCAACATTGCATATATTTATCTTTTATTGATAACATATGAAAAGATTATTTTTTTTAACCTCCTTTCTCCTTCTTGGTGCAACCCTTTTTGCCCAGGAAACCTTTCCGAAAAACGATCTTGATTTTACCAAAAAGGAATGTTATGCTTTTACCGGAGCCACCCTGGTAAGGGCTGCCGGCCAGGCCCCGCTGGCCAATGCCACCCTGGTCATCCGCAAAGGCAAAGTGGAAGCGGTGGGCCAGAATATCAGTATCCCTGCCGATGCGATCGTGGTGGACTGCCAGGGAAAACACATCTATCCGTCTTTTATTGATATCTATTCGGATTACGGTATGCCCGCTGTGCCAAGAACATTGCAGAGAGGTTTTGGCGGGCCCGCACAGCTGGATAACGATGCCAAATACCCTACAGGCTGGAATGCGGCCATCAAAGCGGAAAATGCGGCCTCCAAGGTATTCCAGGTAGATGATACCCGCGCCAGGGATTACCGTAACAACGGATTTGGGCTGGTCAACAGCCATATCCCGGATGGGATAGTACGCGGTTCGGCCGCCCTGGTGAGTCTGGCCAATGCCAAAGAAAACCTGGTCATGGTCCGGGAGAGGTCGAGCGCCCACTTTTCTTTTTCCAAAGGCAGTTCCACCCAGAATTATCCAACCTCCCTGATGGGTTCTGTCGCCCTTCTTCGCCAGACCTTCCTGGATGGCCAGTGGTATAAAACAAAACCTGAAAGCGAAGGCGTCAATTTATCGCTGGCAGCCTTCAATGAACTGCAAAACCTGCCGATGATTTTCGAATCCGGGGATAAATGGAATGACCTTAGGGCTGAAAAAATAGCCAGTGAATTCGGTACCCGTTTTATTCTGTTGGGCGGTACCAATGAGTACCAGAGGATCACAGAAATCAAGGCCACAGCATCCAAATTTATAGTGCCTCTCAATTTTCCCAGTGCCCAGGACGTGGAAGATCCAAACGATGCACGCCTGGTCTCCCTCGCCGATATGAAACATTGGGAAATGGCTCCCGGCAATCCGGGCGCTCTGGAAAAAGCAGGAATTGTTTTTGCGCTCACCATGCATGGCTTGCGTCACGATGCCTCAGGAGCGGGAAGTTTTACTCCAAACCTGTTAAAAGCAATTAAAAACGGGCTCACCGAAGATAAAGCCCTGGCGGCCCTGACCACAGAGCCTGCAGCAATGCTGGGTATCGCTGGTGAGGCAGGAAGCCTGGACCCGGGCAAATTGGCTAATTTCCTGATTACCTCAGGCCCTCTCTTTCGCGAAAAAACAGTCATTCACCAAAACTGGATACAGGGATCCCCTTATATCGTCAGGCAGGATGGCTGGACCGATTACCGGGGAAACTATACCCTCACAATCAATAATGAGCCCTTTAGCCTGAAGATCTCCGGGGAAGCAAGCAGGATGTCTGCTCAACTAATCGGTAAGGATACCGTAAAAGTCAACTTGAAAATGTCGGACAAACTTGTTCAACTTTCCTTTTCCCAAAAGTCCGACAGCTCCAGGATCACCCGCCTGTCCGGGGTGGTCACCGGTAACCAATGGAATGGAACCGGCCAGTATGCCAACGGGGAGTGGATCCGGTGGAAAATGACGAAAACCGGAGACGCCGCACAGCCTGAAACTTCGAGGAGGGAAACCGGGCTTCGACAGGAAGAAAAGCCGCAAGTAATGTACCCATTTCAAGGTTTTGGATGGACCGAACCCCCACCTCTCCAGGACCTGCTCATAAAAAATGCGACCGTATGGACCAGCGAGCGGGACGGAATTTTGAAACAAACCGATGTGCTGGTCCGGGGTGGAAAAATAGTCCGTATCGGCAAAAACCTTTCATTTGACAATGCCCGAGTGATCGACGCTACGGGAAAACACCTGACCGCAGGCATCATCGACGAACACAGCCATATCGGCGTCACCGGTTCCGTCAACGAATGTTCTCAATCCGTTACTTCCGAAGTACGCATTGCGGATGTGATCAATCCGGATGACATCAATATATACAGGCAGCTCAGTGGAGGGGTCACTTCATCCCATATTCTCCATGGCAGTTGCAATACGATCGGCGGCCAGACTCAGCTGATCAAACTGAGATGGGGAAGGAATGCGGAAGAAATGAAATTCGCCGGCTGGGACGGTTTTATCAAATTTGCCCTGGGTGAAAACGTGAAACGAAGCAGTACCACCCAGAACAACCGTTTTCCGGATACCCGGATGGGGGTGGAGCAGGTATTGGATGACGCCTTCTTGCGGGCTACCCAATACGACAAAGCGGGTATGGGCAAAAGGAGGGACCTGGAACTCGATGCCCTCCTGGAGATCATGAATAAACAACGTTTTATCACCTGCCATTCCTATGTAGCCAGCGAAATACTGGCCCTGATGGCCGTGGCTGAAAAATATGGATTCAGGGTCAATACCTTTACCCATATCCTGGAAGGGTACAAGGTGGCGGATAAAATGAAGCAGCACGGAGCGGCAGCCTCCAGTTTTTCCGACTGGTGGGCCTATAAAATGGAGGTGCAGGACGCCATCCCTCAGAGCCCCTATATCATGAGCCGGCTTGGGCTCAATGTAGCCATCAACAGCGACGATGCGGAAATGGCCAGGCGCCTCAACCAGGAAGCCGCCAAGAGCATAAAATATGCTGGCATGGCGGAGGAAGAAGCCATCAAAATGGTGACCATCAATCCGGCTACCATGTTGCATGTCGGTGATCGTACAGGGAGTATTAAAACGGGGAAGGATGCCGACCTCGTGATCTGGAACGATCATCCCCTGAGCATCTACGCCAGGGCTGAAAAGACCATTGTGGATGGGATCGTTTATTTTGACCGCGAGAAGGACGCTGCAATGCAGGCTCAGGTTGCAAAGGAAAGAAGCCGGCTGATTCAGAAAATGATTTCTGCCAAAAATGGTGGTGAACGTACCGAACGACCTACTCCATCCTTTGAAGAGGAAGCGCAATGCGAGCTGGATCACCAACACAGCAAAGGGCTATGGCACCGGCTCGAACAACGTATGGTCGAACAGGATCATACCCATGAGGATTAAACCCGAACTTCAAATTACTTAAACTGAATCCAATGAAAAATTGCATCCATATCGTCCTGCTGAGCCTGGTTTACCTGGGTCTTGTTGCACAGGAAACGATTTATCCGGCACCCGCCCATCAGGGAGTCATTGCCCTCACCGGCGGCACCATACATATTGGCAATGGCAATGTCATAGAAAAAGGCACAGTAGTGATCCGCAACTCCAGGATTGAAGCCGTAGGCCAGAATGTCAGCGTGCCAGCCGGTGCGAAGGTAATCCCGGTGTCCGGCAAACAGGTCTATCCCGGCCTGATCGCTCCATCCTCCAGCCTTGGGCTGACAGAGATCGCCAGCGTGCGGGCTTTATCAGACTTTAATGAAATAGGTAATTATAATCCCAGCGTGAAATCAATAACCGCCTACAATGCCGAATCAAAAGTAATCCCAACCCTGAGGAGCAACGGTGTCCTGTTGGCCCAGGTTACACCGAGAGGTGGCATCTTCAGCGGGACCAGCAGCGTGGTCCAACTCGATGCATGGAACTGGCAAGATGCGGCATATAAAACGAACAATGGCGTACACCTTAATTTTCCGGCCCTGGTCAATCGCCCCAGCCCATTCGGCGGTGGTGGCTTGCAGGGCAGGGGAAGCCAGTCGCCGGAAGATGCCCTGAAGGCTGCCCTCATCCGGGTTGAAGAGATCCGGTCATTCCTTCGTGAGGCAAAGGCCTATTCCAAAACCACAGGGCCAGTCAATCTCAAATACGAAGCTTTAAGGGGCCTGTTCGACAAATCACAGAAATTATTTGTGCATTGTGATCTGGCGAAAGAGATCCTCATGGCCCTGGAGTTTAAAAAAGAATTTGACATTGACCTCGTGATAGAGGGCGGTACCGATAGCTGGATGGTCGCCGAAATCCTTCATGAACATCAGGTGCCCGTGATCCTGAGCGAACCTCATAACCTGCCGTCCATGGCCGATGATGCCGTGGATCAACCTTATAAAACAGGCTATATGCTGCAAAAAGCAGGGGTACCCTTTACCATAGCCATTGACGGATTCTGGCAACAGCGAAACCTGCCCTTTCAGGCGGGGACCCTGGCAGCCTACGGGCTTTCCAGGGAAGAAGCCCTCATGGCCATCACCCTACAGGCCGCCCGGATCCTGGGCATCGATAAGCAAACCGGCAGCATCGAGGCAGGTAAAGATGCCAATATTGTCGTAAGCGAAGGGGATATCCTGGATATGAAAAGCAGCAAGGTGACCCATGCCTTTATCCAGGGCAGGCAGATCAACCTGGACAATAAACACAACCAGTTGTTCGAGAAATACAAATACCGCTACAATCTGAAATAAAACAATCAGACCTTGAGGGTATCGACGGACCGGTCAATGACCCATTGAGGGACCTTCACGGCCTCCAGTTTTGTATCAATCCATGCCTTGCATTCCTGCATCAGGGCGACCGGATCGTTTCCCCGGAAGACGTAGTCGGGGAAATAAACGTCCACGCGTGTCCTCCATTTGCCAAATTGTTTGATGAAATGAGTAAGGAGGTTGTCACCGGGTATCCAGAAATCCAATTCGGGTTTATGGTAAACCATAGCCAGTGGCACAATGGGTATGTTTTCTTCCACGGCCACTTCGAAAGCTCCTTTTTTAAAATCCTTGGTGAGCTGCAATACGCTGGTTGTGGCCTCCGGGCAAAGGAAAATATTGAACCCCTGCCTCAGTTTTTGCCTCATCCCTTCTTTCACCGAACTCCGGCTTGATCGGTCTTCACGCTGAACGAAAAGGATCCCCGTCTTTTCAGCGGCCAGGCCAATCAATGGATATTTTTCAATCTCTGCTTTCCCGATGGGGAAAAAATGGTAATAATGCAAAGCGATGACCGGGTCGGAAAAACAACGATGATTGGAAATGTATATGGCCGGCTGGATCTGGTCAAATGTACCAAATGCCCTTATTTGATACCCCAAAACCCATCCCATGACTTTGACGCCGGCTTTTCTGAAACGGAATGCCCGACGGATATCCTGGCCAATAAAAACGGTGGTCAGCAGGTAGGCCATCAGAAAAAGGAAGATGACCAGCACCAGGACGATCATTCTGGTCCATGCCAGTACATATCTCATATTAAAAGGTCATATAGGTGAAGGCCAAAGGAACGGTCTTCAGACCAGCATGCGCACCGGTTCTTCCAGCAGGCCCTTCAGGGTTTGTAAAAACTGGGCGCCGCTTGCACCGTCCACGACCCGGTGGTCGCAGGACAGGGTGACTTTCATAATATGGCCGATTTCAATTTTGCCTCCCCGGACAACTGGCTGTTCGGTGATCCCGCCCACAGCGAGGATGCAGGAATCCGGGGGATTGATGATGGCTGTAAACTCATCCACCCCAAACATACCCAGGTTGGAGATGGTAAATGTATTGCCCTGCATTTCTTCAGGTTGCAGTTTTCTTTCTTTGGCCCGTTGCGCCAGGTATTGCACCTCGGCATTGATCTGGGTCAGGGTTTTGATATCAGCATATTTGATCACCGGAACCAGCAGTCCTTCTGCGACGGCAACGGCTACACCGATGTGAATCTGGTGGTTTTGACGGATGGCATCCCCGGTCCAGGAGGAATTGATCATCGGATGTTTGCGGAGCGCCATAGCGGCAGCCTTCACGACCAGGTCATTAAAGGAAAGTTTTGAGGGGGCTACGGCATTCATGGCAGCCCGGGCGCTCACGGCCTTACTCATATCGATCGACATGGTCACATAAAAATGCGGTGCTGAAAACTTGCTTTCCGCGAGCCGGCGGGCAATGGTTTTCCTCATCTGGCTGAGGGGTTTGTCTTCATAGGCAGCGCCACCCGGAGCAACACTGAATGCGGGTGCCGGTGCGGAAGAAGATACCATAGGTTTTGATGGAGCCGTTTCCGGGCTGGCTTTTTGCTGAAGGGCCGCCTCCACATCCCTTTTAATGATCCGTCCCAGATCGCCACTGCCCGTCATTTTATGTAAATCAATGCCCTCTTCCCTTGCAATTGCCTTTGCCAGGGGAGAGGCTTTGACATGGCTATCCGCCGAACCAACCACTGGTGTAGCCTCCAATACCGGCTGGGTGGGCGTGGTCGCAGAAGCGGCGGGTGAAGCGGCAGTTGGTGGCGCGCCCGCTGCCTCAAGGGCGGAGTTATAATCCTCCCCCTTTTTCCCGATGACCGCCAATATCGCATTGACGGCAATGGTGCCTTTTTCCACCCCTATATAGAGCAGGGTGCCGTCGTAAAAACTCTCCAGGTCCATGGTGGCTTTATCCGTCTCCACTTCCGCGAGGACATCCCCTACTTTTACATCATCCCCCACCTTTTTGTGCCATGCCAGGATATTGCCTTCTTCCATGGTATCGCTCATGCGGGGCATTCTGATTACTTCTGCCATATCTTGATATTGTTTTGAGGCGTAAAGATAGCCTCCGGCGGTCATTTTTTCCGGCCAGAACAGAAAAGAGCTTGCTGCCAGCAACCATGGGCAGTTATTCCAAAATTCTTAATTCTTAATTATTAATTGCATAATTATAAATTTGTCCGGTGGTATGAAATTTTCTTCTAAACTGCTGGAAGAAGCGATGATGGCTTTTCACTCCCTTCCGGGCGTGGGCAAGAAGTCAGCCCTGAGGATGGCGCTTCATATGATGAAAAATGACCCGGAATACGCCAGGAAGTTTTCCGAAGCTGTTTGGAATGCCAGGAATAAAATAAGGACCTGCGCACGCTGCTGCAGTTATTCCGATGAAGAGTTTTGCAGCATTTGTGCCGATCCCCGGCGGGATGGCCAGACCATATGCATCGTCGAATCCACCCGCGATGTCATGGCCATCGAAGAAACCAATCAGTATCATGGGGTCTATCATGTCCTGGGGGGCGTGCTTTCACCCATTGACGGGGTGGGGCCAGCCCAATTGAACATCGAACCCCTGACCCTTCGCCTGGGCATGGAGGATATCCGTGAAATGATTATGGCCATCAACCCGACCATCGAAGGAGAAACCACGATTTATTATCTGTCCCGCCAGCTTCAGCGTTTTAATGTTCCGGTGACGGTCATCGCCCGTGGGGTTTCATTCGGAGGAGAACTCGAATATGCCGATGAAATGACCCTGGGCAGGTCCATACTCGCACGCACCCCCTATCAAATCAAGTCCATCACCTGACCATGGACCTTTCGGTCATCATCCTGAGTTACAACGTCAGGTATCTTCTGGAATCCTGCCTGGAGTCCGTAGAAAAGGCCATGCAGCAAATCAGGGGCGAAATCATCGTGGTGGACAATGCCTCCTCGGATGAATCTGTTGACATGGTGCGGTCGCGGTTTCCGGGAGCCCGTATCCTGGTCAATGATCAAAACATCGGATTCGCCAAAGCCAATAATCTCGCCATCCGGGAAGCCAAGGGGACCTATGTATTGATCCTTAATCCCGATACGCTTGTTCACGAGGGGGCCTTAAAAGCCTGCCTGGACTATCTTGAAATGCACGAGAAGATGGCTGCCGCCGGGGTACGCATGACGGACAGTGCCGGCCGTTTTCTTCGGGAATCCAAACGGGGTTTTCCCGGCTTGTGGCCATCCATCTGGAAACTGAGCGGATTCAGCCGGATCATGCCCGGGCATTCTAAAATCAACCATTATTACCTGGGGCACCTTGACGAGGAAGGCATTCACCCTGTGGAGGTCCTGACCGGGGCCTTTATGATGGTTAAAAAGAAAATCCTGGATCAGGTGGGTGGTTTTGATGAACGGTTTTTTATGTATGGAGAAGACATCGATCTTTCTTTTCGCATACGCCAACGGGGTTATGGATTGATTTACCTGGGTGGCCAGGCCATTGTGCATCTCAAAGGGCGCAGTTCTTCGGTGCATTCCACCTCTTATGTGCGGAATTTTTACAGGGCCATGTCGGTCTTTGTTAAAAAGTATTATTCCAACCCGGCCCTGAAGGCCCTGGTCATGGCGGGCATCGGATTGGCCGCCATCGTCTCCTGGCTGAAAAGGAAGATCGTGCGTCATTTCCTTCCTTTAATGGATGTCCTCCTGTTGTCGTTCATTTTATTTCTGGTGCAATTCTTCTGGGCAGGATGGTGGTTTGGCGACACCGCTTATTTCCACCACACCGCCTTTGTGCTTAATGCTGCCAGCTATGTGGTCCTGTGGTTTGTGTCTCTGATCTTTTGGGAATCCTACCGGCCCTATCAGGAAAAACCGGGCCTGATTGCCCTTAAAGCCATAATTGCCGGCACCCTGGCCATCCTGATCATCTATTCCCTCCTGCCGGAAGAGGGGCGGACTTCGAGGGCTGTAATTCTACTGAGCGGCTTGTCTGCAGCCCTGGTCATACCCTGGACCAGGGCCTTGTTGCGGCCGGGCCTGACCGCTCTGCGCGCACTTTACACCGGTGACCGGACCGGAGAACAGGCCCTGAACCCCCTTTTTAAGAAATTGTGCCACGATCACTATTTTTCCTACCTCTCCCGGGAAGATCTTTCTGACCGGGAAAAACCGGAATCCAGGATTGCCAAGCTCAAAGACCTGGTAGAGGAGCAGGGAATTACCCATGTTATTCTTGAAAGCCCCACGCAATGGAAAGAAGATTTGCTGCTTTTTACACTTGGATTGAGAAGCAAGGTTAAATTCCTGGTTCCGGATAAAAACGGGTCGCCGGACTCCGGGATCATGGATACGATTCCCGGATTGAAAGAAGTGGATGTCCGCCTGAATAAGCGTATTTATAAAATAATTAAATCGGCCCTCAATCTGCTCTTTACCCTTTTTATCCTGCCCTGGGGCTGGCTGAGAACCGATATCCGGGAAAATTATTTTAAGCTGCTCCTGGGCAACAAACAATGGATCTCTTACCATGAACCCCCCGAACCCAACCTCCCGGACCAACGCCCCGGCTTGTGGCATCCGGGGCTCGATCCGGACCTGGGGGACGATTATCCCTGGCAGGACCTTAATTTTGAATATGCCGGAAATTACAACCCAGGCCGCGATATCCTGATTGTCCTGGCCCGTTTGTTTAATCTTAAATAAATATCTGAATGATTACTTCCGAAAAAATCACCGGCATTTCCAAACAATACCTTGTGGAAACCATAAGGCTCAGAAGATACCTCCATGAACACCCGGAATTGTCCTTCCAGGAACACCAAACGGCTGCTTTTATCGAAAATACCCTCCGGACTTATGGACTGGAGCCGGAACGCATGGCAGAAACTGGGGTGGTCCTGATGATTGAAGGACAAAAACCTGGCGGGAAAGTGGTGGCCCTGCGTGCCGATACGGATGCCCTGCCCATCCAGGAAATATCCTCAGAACATTACCGGTCCAGGAATCCGGGAGTCATGCATGCCTGCGGACATGATGTCCATACCGCGTCCCTGATTACGGTAGCCAGGATCCTTCATGAAACCAGGACACACTGGGGTGGTAAAGTAAAAATCATCTTTCAGCCCGGGGAAGAAAAATTTCCAGGGGGCGCTTCCCTGATGATTCGTGATGGGGTACTGCAAAACCCGGCCCCTGAAATCATTCTGGCCCAGCATGTCTTTCCAGAACTCGAGGCCGGAAAACTCGGCTTTCGCCAGGGGCCTTTTATGGCTTCAGCAGATGAGATTTACATCACCGTGCACGGCAAAAGCGGGCACGGGGCCATACCGCATTCCACACGCGATACAATCCTGATCGCCTCCCACATTGTAGTTGCCCTCCAGCAAATCGTCAGCCGAAACAACAATCCTCTGACCCCATCGGTGCTCACCATCGGTAAAATCCAATCCACAGGCGGGGCTACCAACATCATTCCCGGTGAAGTAAAAATGGAAGGAACTTTCAGGACCTTTGACGAGGCCTGGAGAAAGGAGGCCAAAACACTGATCCGCAAAATAACTGAAGGTACAGCATATGCCATGGGAGGCCAGGTGGAGATAGATATTAAAGACGGTTATCCCGTTTTGCTCAACGATCCCAAACTGACCCACCAGATGCAACAATGGGCCCTTCAGCTCCTTGGCCCGGACCATGTGGTGGACCTGCCCATGCGCACTACCGCCGAAGATTTTGCTTATTATTCCCAGGTGATGCCGGCCTGCTTTTATCGGCTGGGTACCGCTCAACCCGGCCATCCCGGAGAAAAACGGGTGCATACGCCTGACTTTGATATTGATGAAGACGCCCTGTCAACGGGAGTGGCCTTTATGGCCTGGGCGGCGATCAGCTGGTTAAAATCGGCCTAATCAATACATATAAAATATTATTATATTTAAAAAATTAATATCATATCTTTTATAGATTATAATTTTAATTAATGTATTTTGCTGCCTTGATTAATGGAAATTGATTATGGCAAAAATTTTGATCGCTGACGACGAGCGCAGCATCCGGCGTACCCTCAGGGAAATCCTGGAATTTGAAAAATTTACCGTGGAGGAGGCTTCCGATGGCCTGGAGTGCCTCGGTAAAATCAAACAGCAGGAGTTTGACGTCGTCCTTCTGGACATCAAAATGCCAAATCTGGACGGGTTAGAAACGCTGGAAAAGATCCAGCAACTTAACCCTGACCTGCCTGTGGTGATGATCAGCGGGCATGCCAATATCGATACTGCCGTGGACGCCGTAAAAAAAGGAGCGTTCGATTTTATAAGCAAACCACCGGATCTTAACCGGATGCTGATCACCATCCGCAATGCCATGGACAAAACCTGTCTTATTTCAGAGAAAAAGGTCCTCCAGCACAAAATCAGCAAAAGCAAGATCCAGGAAATCGTCGGGGACTCCCCCGCCATTGCCAAGGTCAAAGAAACCATTGAACGGGTAGGCCCTACGGAGGCCAGAGTCCTGATCACCGGAGAAAACGGGACAGGCAAGGAACTGGTCGCCCGATGGATCCATGAATACAGCGGCCGGAAACAAGGCCCGATCGTAGAAGTCAATTGCGCTGCCATCCCTTCCGAACTCATAGAAAGCGAGTTGTTTGGGCATGAAAAAGGCTCTTTTACTTCTGCCATCAAACAAAGGCTTGGAAAATTTGAACTGGCCCATGGGGGTACCCTGTTTCTGGATGAAATCGGAGACATGAGCCTTTCTGCCCAGGCCAAGGTGCTCAGGGCTTTGCAGGAAAACCGCATCACCCGGGTAGGCGGCGACCGGGAGATCAAAGTTGACGTCAGGGTGGTCGCGGCCACCAATAAGGATATGCGAAGGGAAATCGAAGCCGGCCGTTTCCGGGAAGATCTTTACCACCGTTTGGCGGTGATCATCATCGAAGTGCCCTCGCTCAACCAGCGTGGTGAGGATATTCCCATCCTGGTGGAACACTTCAACCAATTGATCTGCCAGGAATACGGCATACCCGAAAAAGCATTTACGGACAAAGCCATCAAAGCACTTCAAAAAGTGCAATGGAGTGGCAATATCCGGGAATTGCGAAATGTCGTTGAAAGGCTCATTATCCTGAGCGCAGGCCGGATTACGGACAAGGAAGTTTTTAGTTATGTCGTTCCGACCGCGCTTCATGGAAGCCGGTACCGGGAAATATTTGACCGGTTCCAGGATGTACGGGACCTCCGGGTCTTCATTGAAAAGGAATTTGAACAGTATAAGGCGGAAACCGTTTAAGCCGCAAAAAAAAATGCGGTAATAATTTGCAACGATGTCCCAGTTTCAAAAGGAAATGAAAAAATGGACCGGCATCCGGGGGGAAAATTCCTGGACCCTGTTCAAAGTGATGGCAGAAATGGTGGAAGGATTTGAAGTCCTCAACCGGGTCGGCCCCTGTATCTCCATTTTCGGATCCGCGAGGACCCGGCCGGGGAATTTTTATTTTGAAAAAGCGTCTGAAATCGCGCGCCGCCTCACCGACGAAGGATATGGCATCATTACCGGTGGCGGGCCGGGCATCATGGAAGCCGGCAATAAAGGCGCTTTCGATGCCAGGGGCGTCAGCGTGGGCCTGAGCATCGACCTGCCCTTTGAACAGACCTATAATGAATTTGTGGACCCGGACAAAATTCTCAAGCACCGCTATTTTTTTATACGTAAAGTCATGTTCGTAAAATATGCCCAGGGATTTGTAGTCATGCCCGGCGGATTCGGCACCCTCGATGAATTTTTTGAGGTGCTCACCCTTGTCCAGACCAAAAAGATAAACCGGGTGCCTCTCATTTTATTCGGAGTAAAATATTGGGAAGGCCTCAGAAAATGGTTGGTTGAAACCGTTGACCGCGAAGCCCACAACATCAATCCGGAGGATATGGACCTTTTTTTGATCACGGACGACGTGGATTCGGTGGTACAACATATCAATGCGTTTTACGACGCCCGGGACGACCATTTCAGGCCGAATTACGAATTATAAAAATTATTATTTCAAATTACGGAAAAAGAGTAAGCCTCAAATTTTTCTACCTTTCCCTCTGACCATTGACCCTTCGCCGTTTCACCATTTTTGTCCCATTGCCATTGACCTTTTTCCCTTTTCCCTTTTTCCCTTTTTCTTCCTTCTTCGTTTACCGTTTCCCTTTCTGCCTCCCGCGGCATCGGGACTCCCTTTCTCCTTTAATCCCTCAGCGTCCAGGTAAATCCCAAGCGGATATTCGTCCTGAATAAAGGCTGGTCGTAGGTCTCATAAAAAATCTTCCCTGCGGAATAAAACAAATATTCCAGCCCTTCCATTTTAAAGAAGCCCCGGAAGTTCCTCAACTGAAAATTGAAAAAATATTCTACATAGGGATGGAAGTCCACAGGCCCCCGGTCGGCATTGTAAAAGGAAGCCAGCAGGGGAAAATAGGCCGTTGAACGGAAACCCGGAATGATCCTGGTTTCAAATCCGGTGAGCACTTCCATGGCCTTTTTGAACCAGGAAGCCTGATAATAGACCTGGTGAACGGTGTGCCAGGTAGGGATCCGGAGAATTTCTTTAGCTGATGAAATCTGGTAGGTGAAGGCATGCCTGCTGTGCAGTTTTCCAAGATCAAAGGCTTTGTCAAAATAAATCGCAGTGACACTAAGAGCTGAGCCCTCCTGAACCGGCATTCGCAAATCATCCAGGTATATCGTATTGGACAGGATGGACTGGTCGATCCCGGCTTTGAATGAAAGGGAGGTAATAGTCATCGACCCTCCGATCTGATTGGTCAGTGGTTTTTCAAAGTCATTGCTGAAGAGGAGGGTCTTCCCATTGAACATTTCTGAAAACGCAAGGGGTACCGGTGACCGTTGCAGGATGAGGTGTCCTTCGAGGCTGCCGAGTTTCCGGCTGGAAGCCCGGACCTGTCCTTTCAGGTAATATTCTCCGAGGTTTTCCAGGAGCCCCCACTGGCCTTCCGCATTCAACTGGAGGCTACCAAACAGGGATTGCTGGTACTGCCCCAGAATGGACAGGAGATTCCGGGTAAATTCAACCGGGCCGCGGTCAATGGTGTAATATTCATGTTTCAACCCGCCCATAAAATAATTTTTACCGGCTATCAGGCCGTCCAACCGGAATTCATTCACCAGTCCGCTAGCCCGGAGTTCCAGTTGCTGGGTATCCTTCACATAAAAAGAACCATAATACAATGAATCGCTTGGCGAAGTGAAATCTTCAAAACGGGCGGTTTCTTTCCGTAGGGCTATCCGGTGCATGGCTCCCAGGATATTGTTTTTCCACTTGAGGTTGAATCCGTTTTGCACGCTGAATTCATTGTTTTGTTGCCTGGTTCGTCCATTGAGCAATACATCCAGCGTTTCGGTGGCGCGCCGGTATTGGGAGATGGTCAGCAGGCTGTCGGCAAAAGGCACCCCTCCGTTGTCCTGGTTGCGGATATCATTGGTCAGATAACTCACGATCGCATCGTAATTGCCTTTGGGTGAATGATACCAAAGGCTAAAGGCCCCGTTCCGGTCTTTGGTGATCTGTTCGGTAAACTCGCCTTTGTATTGGATGGAGCTGTAATTCAGGTCCAGGTGCAGCCCGTTCTGAAAGGTCTTGCTGAACCGGGATTCCAACTGAAGGTCTTCCTGGCTAAAACTTTTCTGGGCGAAACGGAAAATCGCAAAGGGCCGCTTCGAATCGAGGAAAATCAAATCCTCGTATTGTTTGCGGTAGAGGTCGAAAACATGCAAACCAAAATCAAGGCCCTGCCTCTTGTTTAAAACATAGCCGGCCGGGCGATGAGGGGAACCGTTGTTTCCGAGATTTAAATAAGGCAGGCCTTGGAGCCGGATGGCATCGTATTGATGAAACAAGGGATATAAGAGGGTATCGGCGAAAAAAACTGCTGTTTTCAAACGGTAGGGAGAATAGATCCGGACCGTATCCGGGGGCTCATCCGTCAATTCTTCCTGCTCGATGGTATCCGGGACCTGTTCCTCCACCGATCTCGGGAAATTGGAAGGCAGGTTGCGCTGCGCTTCAAGGTCCGGGGACAGGCCGGCCCAGCCCAATAGCCATAGTAAAAGAAGCCTTTTGATCAAAGACATCCATTTATTTTTCAGAAGGGGCCTCCTTCGCAAAGAAAAGGGGACTGATGCCCATGCTGGAGAAACCGCCGTCGTGAAACAAATTTTGCATGGTGACCATCCGGGTGAGGTCGGAAAACAGGGTTACGCAATAATTGGCACAGTCTTCAGCCGTGGCATTGCCCAGAGGGGACATTTGCTGGGCATAATCGAAAAATTCCTTGAAGCCTTTGACGCCGCTTCCTGCCGTGGTCCAGGTCGGGGATTGAGAAATGGTATTCACCCGGATTTTCTTATGCGTGCCCAGGTGATAACCAAAACTGCGGCCGATGGATTCCAGCAAAGCCTTGGCATCGGCCATTTCATTGTAATCGGGAAAGACCCGTTGTGCCGCGATATACGAGAGGCCAATCACCGAACCCCATTCGGCAATGCTGTCTGTCTTGAGGGCGACCTGCATCATTTTGTGGAATGAAAGGGCGGAAATGTCCATGGTCTTGAGCATCCATTCGTGGTTCAGGTCTGTATAATGTTTTCCTTTGCGCACGTTGAGGGACATGCCGATGGAATGCAAGACAAAATCGACCGGGCCGCCCAGGATTTCTTTGGAGCGGGTAAACACCGAAGTCAGATCTTCCATGGAGGTGGCATCGGCCGGTATGATTTCTGCCTGCAACCGGGAAGCCAGTTCATTCAGTTTGCCGAAACGGAGGGCTACGGGTGCATTGGACAGCGTAATCCTGGCTCCCTCCTCGACTACCCGTTCAGCCACTTTCCATGCGATGGATTGTTCGTCCAGCGCTCCGAATACGATTCCTTTTTTGTTTTTAAGAAGTTGATGGTCCATACCTGATGCTGTTTTATACGATTTCAATTAATTCTTTCGCGTTTTTAATGGCGGCCGCCGTGGGCGGGTTGGTGCTCAACATGGCGGCAATGGACTGCACGCGTTCGGTCTTATTGAGTTTTTTGACCTGTGCAGTGGTCCGATCCGCCGATTCATCCTTGTACACAAAATAATGTAGGTCTCCCTTTGCAGCGATCTGGGGCGAATGAGTAATGCAGATCACCTGGTGGTGAACCGAAAGATCTTTCAGGATACGCCCCATTTTCAGGGCAACATCGCCACCAATTCCGATATCGATCTCATCAAAAATCAGCGTGGGCAGGGGAATAGCCTGGGCCACCAGGGATTTGGTCACCAGGTTAAAACGGGCCAGTTCGCCACCGGATGCGATTTGTTTAATGGGGAGGAAAGCCCCGCCTTTGTTGGTGGCTAATAAAAATTCGATCTGGTCCAGGCCAGTCTGGTTCAGGGCATTCAGTGGAATCAGTTCAATTCGAACCTGCGTGTTTTCCATGGCCAGGGGCCGCAGCAAAACATATATTTTTTCAATAAATCCGGGAATGACTTTTTCCCGGCGGGCATGTAATTCACGGGCTTTGTCAAACAGGGAGGCTTCCTGTTTTTTAACTTCCCTTTCGAGCGCGACCAGTTGTTCACCCAGGTCCGACGCAGCGTGCATCCGGGAAGAGAGTTGTTTATGCAGGTCGATGAGTTCTTCGACGGTTTTGACCCGGTGTTTTTGACAGAGCCGAAAAAGGGATGACAATCGTTCTTCCACTTCGGCGAGCCGCGCCGGATCCAGGTCAATTTGTTCACTGATGTTTTTACAGTCGTTGCTGATGTCTTCCAGTTCAGCCAGGAGGGAATTGAGCCGGTCTGAAATGGATTTCAATCCCTGGTGGACGGATCCGAGCGGATGAAGGCTGCGGTCAAGGTCATGGAGCATGCTGGTCAGTGACTGTTCCTCTTCGGTGAGGGCCAGGTGTATTTTCTCAGAAGCCCTTTTGATCTCACCTGCATGGGACAAGGCTTTTTGTTCGGCTTCCAGGGAGTCCAGTTCACCGGCCACGGGATTCAATTCATCCAGTTCTTTCCACTGGAATTTGATGAATTCGGCCTCCTGCTCTTCCCGGGCGATCCGGTCTTTAAGGGCCCGGACCGTTTCAAGATCGGAGGTGTATTTTTTATATTCCAGCTGGTATTCCTCAAGCAGGGCTTTATTGCCTGCAAGGGCGTCAATCATTCTAAGCTGCGTGCTCACCTGGTAAATGTCCAGGGTGTCAAACTGCTGATGGACATCTATGAGGGCCGCGCTGAGGGTTTGCAGGATTTCCAGGTTGACCGGGGTGTCGTTGATAAAAGCGCGTGATTTGCCCTGGGTGGAGATTTCCCTCCGGATCAGAATTTCATGATCGAAATCGAGGTCCTGAGATTCAAAAAAGGGTTTTAGTTCTTCTCCTTTGATGGTGAATTCTGATTCCACTATGCATTTGGCCGTCTGATTGCCTACGGCCCGGATATCCGCCCGCTGGCCAAGCACCAGGTTGAGTGCACCGATCAGGATGGATTTGCCTGCGCCAGTTTCCCCGGTGATGATGTTCAGATGTGGTGAAAACTCCAGTTCAACATCTTCGATGATGGCAAAATTTTGAATTTTCAGACGCCGGATCAAGGTATTCTGGAATTTGGGGCAAAGGTAAGGAATAGGTGGGAGGTGGGAGGTATGAGGAG
>CAYOPD010000005.1:17319-52837 GCA_964405735.1 uncultured Saprospiraceae bacterium
GAGTGGAAGTTTTTTAGACTTAACTTTCAGTCAATTGCCTAACTTTGTAAAGAATGAAGACCAGCGCCAGGGAATTGGCAGAATTCTTACATGCCACGATTGATGGGGATCCGGACATTGAAGTCACCCATCCCAGCAAAATCGAGGAAGCCGGCCCCGGTAGCATCAGTTTTATTGGAAACCCCAAATATGAACCCTTCGCTTACACCACCCAGGCTTCCATCCTGGTAGTGCCCAATGAATTTAAAGCACAGAGGCCCCTGAGGGCTACCCTGCTCCGGGTGGAAAATGTATACCAGAGCCTGGGAAACCTGTTGAGCCGTTTTGAAAACAATGGCCATCCGGTAGGCATTTCTGAACAGGCCAGTATCGATGAGACGGTCAGCTTGGGTGCTGGAGTTGCCGTGGGCCAGCAAACGGTGATCGAAAAAAATGCATCAATCGGCCAAGGCTCCCTGATTTACGCCCAGGTTTATATCGGGGACCACGTGACTATCGGCCGGGATTGTACCATATACCCTGGTGTAAAAATCTATGCAGGCTGCAGGATCGGGGACCGGTGTGTGATCCACAGCAACACGGTGATTGGCAGCGATGGTTTTGGTTTTGTACCCAATCCGCAAGGCCGGATGGAAAAAATTCCACAACTCGGCAATGTAGAGCTTGGCGATGAAGTGGAAATCGGTTCGGGTTGTACCATTGACCGGGCGACCATGGGCAGTACCCGTATCGGCAAGGGATGCAAATTGGACAACCTGATCCAGATCGCCCACAATGTAGAAATCGGCGAGCATACCGTGATTGCGGCCCAGGCCGGCATTGCAGGCAGCACCAAGATCGGGGCGCGTTGCATGATCGGAGGCCAGGTGGGTATAGCAGGTCACCTGCGCATTCCGGATGGAACACAAATCCAGGCACAGAGCGGCATCATGTCAGCTCCTTCCGAGCCCAATCAGAAATTATTCGGTTATCCGGCGATATCTTATCACGATTATCTGAGGGCTTATGCCATATTCAGGAAACTTCCCGAATTGGAGCAACGTTTGCGGAATCTTGAAAAACCATCGGGAGAATAATTTATTGATCTTTTTGTCCTTCCCTTCCGTATAAACTTCTTTAGAAACCTAATAGTTTTTAACTTAATTTTGCAATCCCTTGCTGGTTTTGATATGTAGGTTAACGCCTGGCAACCGTTTATTACCTATCCGATAAGCCAGACAGTGAAAGACATTAACATGAAGCAGTGTACGATAGCCAGGGATGCGGTTTTTGCAGGTATTGGTTTGCATACCGGAAAAGGTGCCACCATGACGGTCCGTCAAGCCCCCGTAAATCACGGGATCCGGTTTCAGCGCATTGACCTCAAAGATTCACCGGTCCTTCCTGCCGATGTCAGCCGCGTGATCTCCACCAACAGGGGCACGACCATCAAATCTGGAGATGCCCAGGTAAGCACAGTCGAACATATTCTTTCCGCCCTTGCAGGCATGGGTATAGACAATGTACTGATTGAGATTGACGGGCCTGAGGTTCCCATCATGGATGGCAGTTCAAAGCCCTTTACCGATGCATTTACCCAGGCAGGGATGATCGTCCAGGAACTGGAGAAGGATTACCTCGAACTCACCGAAACAGTGGCTTTTAAAGACGAACTGAGCGGTACGGAGCTGATCGCGGTTCCTTCCGACAAGTTTGAGGTGACTGCCATGATTGACTTCCGGTCCCCTTTTCTCGGTCAACAATACGCCAGCCTGAATGACCTGTCGGAATATGAAAAAGAAATCGCGCCCTGCAGGACTTTTGTTTTTCTCCGTGAAATTGAAAAGCTGGCCAATGAAAACCTCATCAAGGGCGGCGATCTGAATAACGCCATTGTGATTGTTGACCGGATGATGACCCAGCCTGAACTCGATGACCTTGCACAGAAACTCAACAAACCGTCCATCCAGGTGGAAAAAGAGGGCATCCTCAATACGGTTGAGCTGCAATTTTCAAACGAAGCCGCACGGCACAAGGTGCTGGATATCATCGGGGACCTTGCCCTGGTCGGCAAACCGATAAAAGCAAAAATCCTGGCCAACAAACCAGGACACACCGCAAATGTGGAATTTGCGAAACTGCTTAAAAAAAAGTACAATGAAAACCGCAAGCTCAAAGGCAAGCCCAATTACAATCCGGATGAACCGCCTTTGATGGACACCGAAAAGATCCAGAAACTGCTGCCCCACCGGCATCCCTTTCTGCTGATCGATAAAATCATCGAATTGAGTGACCAACACGTAGTCGGTGTTAAAAACATCACCTTCACGGAAGCCTGTTTTGCAGGCCACTTCCCGGGAAATCCCGTGTTTCCAGGTGTGCTTCAGATCGAAGCGCTCGCCCAGACCGGTGGTATTCTGGCCATTTCGCAACAACCCGATCCGGGCAACTGGGATACTTATTTCATCAAGATCGAGAATACGAAGTTTAAAAATAAGGTGATGCCGGGGGATACGCTGATCCTGAAGATGGAGCTGATGTCTCCGATCCGAAGGGGTATCGTACAGATGCTTGGTACTGCCTATGTGGGAAATAAAATTGTTTCTGAGGGCGAACTGACCGCCCAGATCGTCAGAAGAGAATCAAACCCAACATAACCATGGACATCGTGACCCAATATCAGCTGAATGTAGTCCATCCGCAGGCGCGGATCGGAAAAAATGTTCATATTTCCCCGTTTGTTACGATCGAAGGGGATGTGGAGATCGGGGACAATACCTGGATCGGCCCCAATGCCTGCATCCTGGATGGTACCCGGCTAGGTGAAAACTGCAGGATCTTTCCGGGGGCTGTGGTCGGCGCAGTGCCCCAGGATCTCAAATACAGCGGTGAACAATCCATACTTGAAATAGGCAACAATGTAACCATCCGGGAGTATTGCACGCTTAACCGGGGCACCAAAGCCAACTGGACCACTACCATCAAAGACAATTGCCTTCTCATGGCTTACGTTCATGTGGCCCACGATTGTGTCCTGGAAGAAAATGTGATCCTGGCCAATAATGTCAATTTAGCCGGCCATATCCATGTCGGGAAATATGCCGTACTGGGTGGCCTGTCTGCGGTTCACCAGTTTGTAAAAATCGGGGACCATTCCATGATCGGTGGGGGTTCCCTGGTCCGTAAAGATGTCCCGCCTTTCGTTAAGGCTGCCCGCGAGCCCATCTCCTATGCGGGGATCAATGTAGTGGGCCTCAAACGGAGGGGCTTTACTCCAGAATCCATCAAAATCATTCAGGATAGCTACCGGATCCTTTTTGTTAAAGGCTACAATACCTCCCAGGCCCTGGAAATGATCGAGAAACAGATACCCGATTCATCCGAAAGAGCGAGAATTCTGGAATTCGTCAGAAGCTCTGAGCGGGGGATCATGAAAGGATTCCGGCAGATCAATGGCAATGGAAGTAAGGATTGATCATTTATCCAAAAGATACCAGCACGGATGGGTGCTCCTCGATTTGACCCATGAATTCAGGAACAACCGGATCTACGGAATCGCCGGACGCAACGGCAGCGGCAAATCGACATTTTTAAAAATCATTTCGGGCCTATTATCCCCTACCCGGGGTACGGTCAGTTACCACCGGGATGGCCAATCCGTTTCGAGGGAACTAATTTATCAGGAAGTGAATGTGGCGGCCCCTTATACAGATCTTATGGAAGAATTCACCCTGAGGGAAATGATCCGCTTCCATTGCCGCTTCAAGCCCCTGAACGGCACCGGGCCGGATGCCTGGATTGAAATGACCGGTCTTTCAAAGGCGGCAGACCGGACCCTGGCTTTTTATTCATCCGGCATGAAACAAAAAGTCAAATTGGCTCTGGCCCTATATTCCCGGGGATCAATCCTAATCCTGGACGAACCCACCTCCAACCTGGATGAAAATGCCCGGTCCTGGTTTTTTGACCAGATGGAAAGACAAAGAGGAAACAAAACGGTGTTTATCGCCTCGAATGAAGCGGATGACTTCAGGTTGTGTGAGGAAGTGATTCGACTGGATGCAAGGTCTCTTTAAAACGGAGCATCTCATTTTTAAGGTGGATCAGCTTTTGAAGGACGGCCTGCTTTTGTTTGAGCAGGTCCTTGTTTTGACGGATTTCATTCTTGGCCCCTTCGATGGTAAAACCCCGGTTTTTTACGAGGTCAAATATGAGCTGAAGCTGTTCGATGTTTTCTTTGGTAAACCTACGGTCTCCTTTGCTGTTTTTATGAGGCTTGAGGATGCTGAATTCGGATTCCCAATAGCGGATCAACGATTTTGAAACTCCGAACATATCGGAGATCTCACCGATGCTGTAGTAGAGTTTTTCATCTTTGAGCGCAGGCAGCATAGTCAACAGAAAGGGTTTATAATGATCTTCGGTACAAAACTACGCTCTAAAAGTAAGAAAAAAGACAATCTCCTGGTTTTATGGTTTCGATTCGTGTTTTAATTGGCCTGGAACTGTCCCAGGGCTTGCTGTACCTCCCTGATGTTGATACCCGGAAATTTCTTTTTTATTTCCCCGAGGAAAAAACCGATCAGTTTTTTCTTTCCTTTTTTAAATTCATCTGCTTCTTCCGGGAAAGCTGAAAATATTTCCTCCAATACCCGGGTAATATCAAATTGGGGAACCGCACCCAGTTTTTCCTGCACCAGGTCTTCGAGGGATGTTCCGGATTTAGAACGTATTTGGTGCCATACTTCCTGGGCTTCCTGAATCGAAAGGCTGCCCTCCCGGACTTTGGACAGCAGGAAAACCAGCGACGGTGGCCCAAAAGGAAGGTCGTTGATCTTTTTATTTTCTTCCCTCAGCCAGGGCAGGATTGTCTGGATGAGCCAATTGGCCGCGCTTTTATATAAACCGGGATGTTCTTTTACAAGTTCTGTATAATATCGTGCTATGGAAGGGTCATCAGCGAGGATCTGTGCATCTGCCTGAGAGAGATGCTTTTCCATGATGAAGTGCCGGAGGTATTCCGCCGGCAGGGTGGGAATGGTTGTTTTCCAGACATCCAGCTGGGACTGGCTGATACGTACAGGGGGCAAGTCCGGGTCTGGAAAATACCGGTAATCGTGAGCGCTTTCCTTCTGGCGGATCGGAACGGTAATCCCTTCTTCGGGTACGAATTGCATCGTCTGTCTTGGCACCACCTCCCCGGCTTCCCACAGGGCGATTTGCCTGGCGGATTCAAACTCAATGGCTTTTCGGGCAAAGCGGCGGGAATTGATATTTTTAACTTCACACCTTTCCCTAAGCTCTTCCGAGCCAACAGGGCGAACGGATACGTTGACATCACATCGCATGGATCCCTCTTCCATATTCCCGTCTGAGATATCCAGGTAACGGACCAGGCGTTGCAGGTCATGGAGAAAAACGGTGACTTCTTCTGCAGTCCGGAAATCGGGTTCTGTGACCATTTCGAGGAGGGGTACCCCGGCTCTGTTGAGATCGATCCTGGACCATGCCGGATCCGAATCATGCACTGATTTTCCGGCATCTTCCTCCATATGGATGTGGTGGATCCGGATGGTTCTGGGACCCTGACTGGTCTGCAGGTCCATGCGGCCTCCCAGGCATACCGGGCTGGCCTGTTGTGAAATCTGGTAACCTTTAGGCAGGTCCGGATAAAAATATTGTTTGCGTTCAAACCAGGAATTGGTGTTGATGGAGCATTCCATGGCCAGGCCGAGCCTTACCGCCGATTCCACCTGTTTCCCATTTGGCACAGGGAGGGTGCCTGGATGAGCTAAAGAAATGAAGCCCGTCTGGCTATTGGGTTCGGTGGAAAAACGGGCGGGATCACTGCAAAAAGCTTTAGTGAGCGTATTTAGCTGTATGTGAATCTCCAGTCCGATGATGGTTTCCCAGGTTGAAGTGCTCGTGGTCATGAGGCGGTGTCAGTGTTTTAATAAAACCCAAAACTGATCAGGGCAGTAAAAAAAATAAAAAAGGAAAATAAGATCAAATAGGCAACCCCCAGGGTAAAGAATTTTAAGACCGACCAGAAAATTCCCTGCCGGTAATAGCGGATCCAGGAAATAAGGCCATAAAGAATGACGGCCACCATGACCGGCAGCCAGGCGGTTTCAATAAGGTTCCGGAACAAGAGGACCAGCAGTGAAACAATAAGGAAGGAAAAGGCATGCCAGTGGTATAAGAAAAACAGGTGTTCGATCAGGTATCTTTTCCCTCTCAGGAACTGGACTTTCATAAAAAGCGCCAGGATGGGGATCATCACAATCATCATCCAGCTGATGTTTCCTATAATAAACCGAACCATGCCTTTCGGGTCAAGCGTGAATTTCTTTGCCTGGCCCACCATCAGTTTTGTCCAGAAAGAAGAGATTTTATATTTCGCCACAATAGAATCTACAGGCAGCAGGACTACGTCTTCAGGATCCAGGTTTTGAAAACCAAGGATACTGATTCTGCGTGTACCTGGGGTGTCCGGCCGGGGAGCACTTGCCGTATCGATATCAAACCAGCTCATCAGGCTGTCCAGGGCCATCCTGGACACCCTGCTTTGCCCTGACTCTGCATGCCGGGCCAATTCAGTCTTGATCTTTTGACGGGTGAGTATGTCGTTGGTCTGGTTGTTGATTTCTTCAAAGATCCGGTCATAAGGAATCAAACCGCCCAATACCCCAAGATGGATTACCAATAGGAAAAAAAATAAACGCAGGGGATGGTAATACCTTTTACGCAGGCCTTTAAAATAGTCGATGGTCAGCTGCCCCGGGATCCAGATCTTCTTGAGCGTCCTGAAAAAACTGGAGTCGAGCGAAAGTACATGGTCGAAGAAATCACGAAAAAACTCCCTTACCGTTGGTTTGTTTGCACCGAAAGTCTGTCCGCAGGAGGAACAATACTTCGCGTCTGTGGTTTCTAAGTAATTGCAATTGGGGCAAACCATGTCGATTCGCCAAAGATAAGAAGCTTTTCAGGGCCTGCCGTTCAGTCGAGGGATTGGTTTTGTTGTTCCGACATCTTCACCAGTTCCTGGTATTCGGAGGGAGTAAGGTTGTCCAGGCAGAAATTGATCGGGTTGATGGGGGTGCCTTTGTATCTTACTTCATAATGGCAATGGGGTGCCGTGGAAGTGCCGGTACTTCCGATTACGCCGATTTGGTTTCCTTTTTTCAAATCCTGGCCTATCTTGACGTCGATCCGGTCCATATGGGCATAAAGGGTGGTATAACCGTAGCCATGGTCCACCTTGACGCATTTGCCATAACCGGAGTAGTTGGATTCAATATCGACGACCCTGCCATTGCCCGTCACCTGGATGGGAGTGCCTTTGGGAGCGGAAAAATCAATTCCGGCGTGCATTTTTACGATTTTATGCACGGGGTGCAGCCGCATGCCGAAACCGGAAAGAAACCGGAGGCTTTTATTGAGTTTGTCGATGCGCACGGGTTTGATGGACGGGATGGAAGCCAGCATTTCTTCTTTGTGGGAAGCCACATCCTGGAGCTTGTCGAGGGATTTGGATTGCAATACCAGCTGCCTTTCAAGCCTCTCCATTTTTTCGGCGGTTTTGCCCACAAGCTGTCCCGAGCTGGGCAGGTTTCTGAAATTCTCGTACAAGTCGTGGCCCCCCTTTCCCCCATCCCAGATCGCTTCGTCAATGGGTTCCATGCCCACCAGTTGCCGGTGAACGTCTGCATCCCTTCGCTGGATATTGGCCAGCGCCTTTGACATGAGGTCAAGCTGGTCAGACATCACGTTATAATGGTCCTTGACGGTTTCCAGTTCTTTGATCAGCAATTTTTCATTGGGAGAAGGCAGGTACTTATGAAATACAAAGAACACAATAAGGCCGCTAACCAGGGCAGTGGATAAAAACGAAAAGACCCTGAATAATTTAAGCTTCAGGGGTTCGACCGCTTTTTCAAACTGCAGGGTATGATGGTTATAAACGTATTTTGTGGGCTTTCCTGCCATGATCGATAAGTCATTAATGATTAAACCTTTCAATTCATTGGGTATGAACTATTTCCGGAGTGGAAAAGGTCCATAAAAAATTCTGGCGGGATTATAACTGCGTAAATTTATATAAGTAAAACCATTTAACCAAGTACAAAGTACCCTGACGGGTTATTTTAATATATATGATTTGAAGGCATGTGTAAGGGTTTGGGGACAGGGTCGTGAAATAGGTCTTCAGGAACAGTCGCAACCGGCAAATCTTTTAACCCAAACAGGGTCCAAGCCACTCCCAGCCGGAAAGTCTGCCCCTGCTTCTTTATTTTTGCGGCAATTTATACCTGAATCGACATGACTTCTTCGGAAATAAGGCGGCATTTTCTTGATTTTTTCAAATCGAAACAACATTTTATTGAAGAATCCGCACCCATTGTACTCAAGAATGATCCCAGCCTTTTATTTACCAATGCCGGGATGAATCAGTTCAAAGATTTATTTCTGGGCAATAAACCGGTCGTACATCCCCGGATCGCCGATACTCAAAAATGCCTCCGCGTATCCGGCAAACACAACGACTTAGAGGAAGTGGGCCTGGATGGCACCCACCATACCATGTTTGAAATGCTGGGCAACTGGTCCTTCGGGAATTATTTTAAGGAAGAAGCCATTGATTGGGCCTGGGAACTGCTCACCAGGGTTTACCGAATGGACCCGGAACGGCTCTATGCCAGCATATTCACCGGGGATGAAAAAGAAAACCTTGCCAGGGATACGGAAGCCGGAGCCTTCTGGAAAAAACACCTGCCCGAAGACCGGATCATCCTGGGTTCCAAAAAGGACAATTTTTGGGAAATGGGAGATACCGGACCCTGCGGCCCCTGTTCGGAAATTCACGTCGACCTTCGCACCGAAGAAGAAAGAAAAACCATCCCCGGCAGGGACCTGGTCAATACGGGCCATCCCCGGGTCGTAGAAATCTGGAACCTGGTATTCATTCAATTCAACCGTAAATCAGATGGCCATCTGGAGGAACTGCCGGCAAAACATGTGGATACTGGGATGGGTTTTGAACGGCTCTGCATGGTGCTTCAGAACAAAACAGCGACCTACGATACGGATATATTCCGCGGCCTGATTGCCCATGTGGAGAAAGCCACCGGGATTGCCTACCGTGGTTCCTATGACCACGGCGCCAAATCCGATATCGCCATGCGGGTGCTAGCCGACCACATCCGTGCCGTGGCTTTTACCATAGCCGACGGGGAATTGCCCGGTAACACCGGCGCGGGTTATGTGATCCGCAGGATCCTGCGCAGGGCTGTACGCTATTATTATTCCTTTTTGAATATCCGCCATCCATTTTTTCATACGCTGGTACCCTTACTGGCAGATTATTTTAAAGAAGTGTTCCCGGGCCTGGACAAGCAGGAAGGATTTGTAAGCAAAGTGATTGAAGAAGAGGAAAAAGCGTTTCTCCGCACCCTCGAAGGCGGACTCAGGCGACTTGAAGCCCTTTCTGCCGGCTCAGGGATTTTGAATGGATCAGCGGCATTTGAATTGTATGATACTTTTGGTTTCCCGATTGACCTCACGCGGCTGATCTGCGCTGAAAAGAACATGCAGGTAGATGAAGCCGGCTTTCAGCAGGAATTGGAGAAACAAAGATCAAGGTCCAGGGCTGCAGCCGTCACCGAAACCGGGGACTGGGTGGTCATGCTGGATCAGAAAGAAACCCGGTTTATCGGATACGATCAACTGGAAGCTGAAGGAGTGAAAATCATCAAATACCGGACGGTCAAAACAAAAGACCGGACCGAACACCAACTGGTCCTTGATAAAACCCCGTTTTACCCTGAAGGAGGCGGCCAGATCGGCGACACCGGGATACTTCAAACAGCCAACGAAATCATCCGGGTACTAAACACCAAAAAAGAAATTGACCTGCCCCTGCATGTTGTGGATCAACTCCCGTCCGATCCCGGGGCGCTGTTCTTTGCAGCCGTGGATGAGCCCCGCAGAAAACGGATTCAGAACAATCACAGCGCTACCCACCTCCTGCACGCCGCCCTGAGAAAAGTCCTGGGACCACATGTGCATCAGAAGGGATCGCTGGTGAGTGAAAATTATTTGCGTTTTGACTTTTCCCATTTTCAGAAAGTAAGTGCGGAAGAACTTTCCCGGATCGAACACCTGGTGAATCAAAAGATCCGCGAAAACATCGCCATTCTGGAACAACGCGATATCCCGATCCAGCAAGCCCAGGATGCCGGGGCCATGATGCTTTTTGGTGAAAAATACGGGGAAAGGGTCCGGATGATCACTTTCGACCCCGGATATTCCAGAGAACTTTGCGGGGGTTGCCATGTTTCAGCAACCGGCAATATCGGGTTGTTCCGAATCACCGGGGAATCCGCGGTGGCTGCAGGGGTGCGCAGGATCGAAGCCATCACCGGCGATGCAGTGGAACAATACATTGAAGAACAAAAACAACTGATTGACCGGATCCGGGAAGCGCTCAAAAATCCCAAGGACGTACTGAATTCGCTCACCCACCTGGTGGATGAAAACAAAAACCTGAGGAGCCAGCTTGCCCTGTTCCAGGAAAAGGAAATCGCGAATCTTAAAAAGAAACTAAAGGAGGAAGCCATCATCCGTGACGGGGTGCATTATGTGACCGGTCTGCTGGAAAACCTGGATGAGAAAGATGCCAAAACGCTGTCTTTCCAACTTGAAAAAGAATTGCCACCCGCTTATATTTTATTTGGTTTCATAAACGGCGGGAAGCCCATGCTGATGTTGCATCTGTCCAGGGAACTGGTGGAAAACAAAGGCATGAACGCGGTCAACCTGATCAAAAAACTGGCCATACATATCGAAGGGGGCGGAGGAGGTCAGCCGTTTTATGCAACAGCCGGTGGCAAAAATCCGGATGGGCTGACCGCAGCCATCGTGGAGGCTTTACAGTCAGTATAACTATCTTTTCTATGGATAAATGCATTCGTGTCAGTACCCTATTTCTTTTGTTTTGCCTCACCGCCGGATTGCCTGCACAACCAATCCTTTCCCGAATCCGGGTGGAGGGCAACAAATTGGTCAACGAACAAAATGAAACCCTGGTCTTCCGGGGTTATAATACCAGCGATCCGGATAAGCTGGTTTACGATGGAAAGTGGAACAAAGCCTACTTTGAAGAAATCAGGGCATGGGGAGGAAAAATCGTGCGTTTTCCAGTCCATCCCGCCGCCTGGAGAAGACATGGGAAAAACAATTACCAGCGAATCCTGGATCAGGGCATCCAATGGGCGGGGGAGACGGGACTTTATGTGATCATTGACTGGCACAGCATTGGCAATCTCAAATCCGGCTTATTTCAAAACGATTCCTATGAAACCAGCCTGAAAGAAACCTTCGAATTCTGGAGAGCCATGGCTATCCGGTACAAAGACAATCCGGTGGTCGCTTTCTTTGAACTGTACAACGAGCCCACAGTATACAATGGCCAACTCGGAGCCTGCAGCTGGAGCGAATGGAAAACGATTAATGAAGAAATGATCACCATCATTCGGGCACATGGCTGCAAAGCCATACCCCTGGTAGCGGGTTTCAACTGGGCTTATGACCTGACCGTAATTAAAGACGAACCCATAAACGCCCCCGGTATCGCTTATGTATCCCATCCCTATCCCCAGAAAAGGGATAAACCCTGGGAGCCAAAATGGACGGCAGACTGGGGTTTCGCGGCTGAAAAATATCCCCTCATCCTTACGGAAATTGGATTTTGCGGACCGGAGGAAACCGGTGCCCATATCCCCGTGATCAGTGATGAATCCTATGGCGATGCCATCGTAAAATATTGCCAGGAAAGGGGCATCTCTTTTGTTGCCTGGGTATTCGATGCCAACTGGTCGCCCCGTATGTTCAGCGACTGGAAATTCACACCGACCCGTCAGGGAAAGTATTTCAGGGAAGTTCTAACGAAGAAGTGAGAAGTTAGTTAGTCAGTTGGCTGGTTAATTAGTTGGTTAATTAGCAAAATTGCAAACTTGAGATCGTCAAACCAGGAGCAGGGTGGAAAGATTCGCATGGAAGACACTGTCAGGGAATTTGGTTCCCCTGCGGGCCTGCCCGACCAGCATTGTTTAATATTAGGTGGTCAGGCGCGGACAGGGCCGTTGTAAAAATTTCACGAACGGATTAGTCAGTTAGTTGGTGGTTCATGCTGATAGCCGATAGCTGATAGCTCACAGCTCCCCGCTCTCCGCTGTTAAATTTAGATTAAGTGAATCGTTTTCAATACCTCGAAGGCCGAAAGACATCGTTTCCCGTCTAAATCAACTTCATGAAATCCAAAATACTGCGGGCATGGCTCCTCATGGGGCTTGGGCTTGGTTCCTGTCAGGTGGAACTTGAAAATCTTTTTGGAAAGGATAACACCGGCGGCTATCCGGATGTCGACGAGGCCTTATGGCCTTATTTCCAGCGCTTCGAAGAAGAAGCGGCTGCAAGGGGGCTCAAAGTGGATCTTGCCGATGCCTATATCACCGGTTATATTTCAGATATCAGCACGAGCCAGGTCATAGGCCAGTGTTCTTATTCCAGCAACGATCCTCACCGGGTAACCATTGACAAACCTTTCTGGAACCAGGCTTCGGACCTGGCGCGGGAGTTTGTGGTTTTTCATGAACTGGGTCATTGTTACCTGGACCGTGTCCACGATGAGTCGATGGATGCACGGGGTTTTTGCCTGAGCATCATGCGCAGTGGCACCGGGGCATGCAGGGATATGTACAACTCTGCGACCCGGAGTGGATTGGTCAATGAATTGTTTGCGGAGAAGCATTGATGGGATTCAGTCGTAATAGGAGATATCGGCCAGGGGATAGATTCCATGTTCTTTTGGCGAGGATAAAGGCCGCGTCGCTCGTATAAGCGAGCTCAACCGGTATTCAGAGAAAGAAGGGTCGCCGCGGACCAGGCTCTCCATTCTTACATAACCGGAGGCATGGATGATTTTACCCTCTCCGGCATAGATGGCTACATGAGTCACTTTTTCAGGATCGGTTGAAGTCGCTTTTCTTCCAAAAAATAAAAAATCACCGGGCCTCAGATTTTTCAGAGTGGTATCGGTTTCCACCGGGGCGCCCACGTTAACTTGCTGGGATGCATCCCTGGGCAATTGCCAGCCATGCTGGAACAGGACGGTTTTGGTAAATCCGCTGCAATCCATTCCATTTCCCGAAGTGCCTCCCCAGAGATAGGGGCGGCCCAGATAGGTCCTGGCCGTGCGAACGATGTCCTCCCCGGAAGGCAGGGAATTAGCCTGAAATTTCCATTCCTCCAGCCAGGTAGTATGAGAGGAAGGGATATAACCATTTCTTCCATCGGGAAAAGAAGCTTGAACAAAGTCCCCCCGGGTGTCTTCCAATTTCATGATGATCCCGGATGAAAGGGGTGACAACCTCTCGGCCGACAACGAAGGGGCGGAAAATAAATAGGTCTGGTCCGCGATAATGATGATTTTTTGTCTGGCGATCCAGGCTTTATAAGACGCGCTGTCCATCAGGTAAACGGCATCCTCGTCCACCCAGCCCAGATAATCATCGGGGGTCTGGGCATACAACCAGGTATTGGAATACTTATAAAGGCGCAACACGGTGCCACCGGGTGCCTGGGTAACCAACTCACTGCTATGGCCGGCCCTGCTGCGCATATTGGCCAACGGTATGGTCACTACACCAAAATGATAACCTTCCAGGGAAGGCGAAGGAAGGACCCCGATGCTGTCCACAAATGAAATTCCTTCCAGCCTGTTGATCAATTCAGCTTTAGCCCTGTAATTGCCCACCTCTCCTTTTAATACCAGGGTGCTCCCATGGATAACCGGGGTGATGTCAAAAATGGCCGTCCTTTTATCTGGCGCATATTTATAACGGAGTGAATCCAGGGCTTCCAGGACGCGTGCGTCTGGCACCGGTCGTGAAACACAATAAATAAAAAAGAAAGGAATGGCCAGCAGGTAATATTTCATGATACAAAAGTAGAAAATATAAGGCCGAACCTCTCGTCTGAGATCCGGCCCTGTCCACCTACTCTTAGGGAAGAATAGTTCTTATATAATTTTATCCGGCGGTCAAATGGATTGAATGGAGCCACTGCCGGAGATGCCGGTTTTGATTTTAGGCTGGCCTTTATAACGAATGCTGCCGCTGCCTGAAATGCCTGCTTCGAGCATATCGGTGGCCGAAACTTCACAAGAACCTGACCCCGAGATCCCAATCTTGACCTGGCTGGCCGAAAAATCAAGTGCTTTTACATTACCTGAGCCTGAAGTGCCTATTTTCAGATCATGGGTTTTGCCCTGCAGGTGAATGTTCCCCGAACCGCTGAGGCCACAATCCACACGGTTGGCTTCCACCATGACCTTGACCGTACCAGAACCACTGACCCCAACATTAAAATCATCTGCGGTGAACATATTGGTAGTAATGATTGAGCCCGAACCTCCGAGGCCCACAGCCGTTAGTTTGGGCAGGGTGATTTTGATTTTAAGGTCTTCGTAATCGCCCCAGGTGTTTTTGGGGAATTTTATTTTCCACTTATTGTCGCTGACTTCGGTCTGGATCAGCTCGATGATGTTGGCCTGGCCTTCCACCGTGATTTTTTGGGTAGAACCCTGGGTGATTTCCACATCGGCGGAAATATTGCTTTCGATTTTTTCAAAAGAAGCCAGGTCCAGGGTGCGGGTGACTCTGGGGCCGGTGCCTTTAATTTTCTGGCTAAGGGCCGTCTGCACTCCGGCAACGACCAGTATCAACAGGAGAATGATGTTTTTCATGTTTCTGAATTTTTTATTGTGCTATTAAGGACAGCCCGAATTCCCTGGGGTTGCATTCGATTAATTATCTGACATATCCAGGTTGACGATCTTGATCACCGAGACCACGGTTTTGCCCTGATTAAAACTATGTTTCAACTCCGTCTGAAGCAAATGCATGCAAGCGTCAAAATCGCCGGTGATCTGGGTGCTCATAGGAGTATTGCGCACCTCCACATTGCGGTATTGGCCGAGCCTGGAGAGCATTTCACGGATAGGACCGCTGTAGTTTTTATCCAGGGGGTATAAACTGAGATCAATAGATATCGTCATAATACAAATGTTTTATTCCAACAAGCGAGTCTATAATTTCAGCCGGGTAGATAAATATACCCAGACGAGCCCGGCAAGGCAAACTAAAAACAAGGCAGCCTGCAAATTGATCGCCTTGGAGATAAACCCTATGATCACCGGACCACCCAGAAAGGTCGTTACTGAAAAGGTGTTGAGTGTTGCCAGGCCAACGCCTTTCGCCAGGTTGGGTAAGCGGGTGGCGGCTCCGTACATGATAGGCGCACCGCAAGAAACACCCAGGCCTACCAACCCGAAAGCCGCTATGCAGATCCAGGTTTTTGGGAAAAAGACGGCGACGGCAATGGCCATCGCGCTCATCAATCCCCCAAATTTCAGAATGGACTGGGCCCCGTAACGGGGGATAAAATAGTCGCCGGAAAAACGGCCCATGGCCATAAAAAAAGAATAACTGGCAAGCCCCCACCCAATCAGGTATTCCGGCGCGGCAACCACGTCCCGGAGATAAACCGCCGTCCAGTCCGCCATGGATCCCTCGGTGAGATTGGTACACAGGGCTATTCCTATCATCAAGAGGAGCGGGCCTTTGGGAAAGGTAAATCTGGGTTTTACCGGCTCTTCATCCGGAGTGAGGTCCTCTTCAATTTGAAGGATCTGGCTCCGCACCATCAGCCAGATCAACAACATTAAACCGGATATGATCAGGCTCTGCAGGACTGGCGGTGTTTTGAGCCCAATCAGGGTAGAGGCCATCAGCGAACCCAGCATCAGGCCGAGGCTGAACAACCCATGACAGGTGGACATGATATGGTGTTTGAACCGGTGTTCGATGATGGAGGCACAGGTATTCATCGATACATTGGTAAAAGCGATCATGATCCCGGTCACAAACAACCCGAGCCCTACTCCCCAGGCAACCGGGGACAGCACCGGGAGCAGGTAACACAAGGACATGGCTACCATGGCCGTCAGCGTCATTTTCTGCATACCATAACGGTGAATAAACCAGGAAGAGGCCGGGTTGGCCAATGCCGCGCCCACGGGCATACAAAGGATGATGAGCCCGAGTTGAGCGTCATCAAGCCCAAACTTGGATTTGATGATGGGGATCAACGTCGCCCAATTGCCAAACAGGGTACCCATGACCAGGAAAACCGCACCCACGGCCACACTTTGCCGATGCGACAAAAACCTCAGTAAATGTGAAAACATATAGTTAGGAGGGGCAAAGATAGAGGATTGAGGTTATTGAGGTTTGAGGTTAGAGGTTTGAGGTTAGAGGTCGGAGGTTAGAGGTTTGAGGGGCCCTCATACCTCATACCTCATACCTCTAACCTACTCACCACCTTATGTAATTCCCAGACAAATTCCTGGATGAGGTTTTGGGAGGTGGATTGGCGAATGGCCGTGGTATAAGGATTCATGGGAGTGCAACGGATGACCAGGAGGCCTTCAGAACTATAATCTTCACGGGCATTGAGGATGCCCGCATGCTCAAAAAATTCAGATAAGGATTCAAATGGATAATATTGTTCATCCATGCGTGTGTGGGATACAAAAAACGACTGGGCATAGCTGTGTTCTTTATTTCCCTGTTCTACCTGGATGGAAAAATGTTCGTAGATGACTCCGGTGAGCGAATTCATCGCCCTTAATCGTTGATCCGTTTTGTTTTTAACCGCAAAAACCAGAACATTGGTGTCCGGTGGAGTTGGGAAAGTTTGGATGGAATAATTCAGCGGTTCCGGAAATCGGGCAGCCTGATAAATTTCTTCCCAATTCCGGAGCCATTCATACAATTCCCGGGTTGCCAGCAGGGAGGATTTGATCAGGCGGCCGTGAGCGGATCTGTTGAGGGGGATCATCCGGGTTGAGAACCAGAGGGCAGCGGCCGCCGCACCCGGTTTGGAACCTTCCAGGATGAAGGGAGCAAAGGCGTCGATCCCGATGTGGTAGTTTTCGTAAGGGATATTGTTGGAGTTCAGTTTGGAATAATCCACGTCTTTTACATGGCGTGGAGGGTGGTGCACCAGGATATCGTGTTCGGTGGAGGTAATATAGGGGGCGCGCTGCATGATAAAATGCCTGATCCTGTCATTTTTAAAAGCGACCAGTCCGCAGGGATATTGGATAAAACCCAGTTTATGAGGATCCACGGTAATGGAATCCGCTTTATTAAATGAAAGAAAGGCTTTGACGACCTGAAGATCCCCTCCCCAATTGATCTTTTTGGGATTTGTTTTTGTTTTCAGACTGAACTCAATGGTGTCCGAAACATGATTTGCAACATCTTCGGCGCGGTCGGTGGCCCTGATTTTAAAATCCCCAGGGCCGATGATCTCAGAAAGCCTCCGGCCGGAAGTGGACTTCAGGATGGTTCCGAATTCTTCGATCAAAGCCAGGTATTTTTTTTTGAATCCTTTAAACTCGTTTTGGCCAGCTTTTTCTTTTAACCTCAGGATTCTTTGTTCTACTGAAATCAACCGGGGATCGGGCTCGTCATCGAGTTCCTCCCTGATCATCGACCGGGTGGCATCGAGCAGGTGATAGATCTGTGCAACCAGTCCGGTGTCCGGATCGGGGCCGGAATCCGGATCGATGAGGGTATTCAGTTTCTTTACCAGGATCTCCAGTTCCTCTTCCCGGCTCAACCTGAAAAGAGTACGGATATATCCGCCCCAGGCCCCATCGATATGCAACCAGAAGGAGGTATTCATCCGGGCTTCCATTTTTTCCCTTAAGGCTGCTATTTCATGGACAGGATCCACCGCCCCTTCTTCCGTATTGCCCGCGATCGCGATCACCGCTATCGGGATTTTACCTTCTTCCAGGGCGGACACTATTTTTAATTCCAGGTCCAGGACATCGAGCCGGAAGCGGCTGTCCGTTTTCACCATCACCACATTGTTCCTTCCTATTCCCAGGACATCCGCCGCTTTTTTTATGGAATAGTGAGCAGCACCGGAAGCAAAAATCACCGGGGGAAATTCGGCGAATATCCTGCCCAGATGATTGGTCAGGCTGTAAGGGGATTTTTCAAGATAGAGGTCTGATCTTTTTACCGCCTCCGCTATATTAATTTTTTCTGCTTTGCTGATGGCTTCGATCAGGCAGGCAAAAAGCCCGATGGAAGTTTCAGGGCTCAGTCCAATGGCTTCCTTCTGGCTGAGAGCCTTCAGGTCCGCGTGCATGCCATTGGGTAGAAGAACCGGAATATCCAGGTTTTTCTCTTTGGCGATATCATGTACGGTCAATGGAAAATATTTTATAATCCGGGCCACCCAGAGGGATTCGACATTTGCCAGGGTACCTCCGGAAGTGATGTGGGCCCAGCCGAATTCCGTCTTCAGTTTTTCTTCGTAGGCCTGCCATTCCGCGATGCCCGCTTCTTTTTCCGGGGGAATGGGGGGAGTATTAAAACCCAGCATCTTCAGTACCCGGTTGCTGGCTTCGATTTCCCATTCGACGGTTACCGGGGCGCCTTCCGGGGTGACATTGTTGGCATTGTACAACATGGCCGCGAAATATCCGAATACCGAAGGCATGTTGATATCCGACAGCATATGGCCGATATAACGGGGGCTGTAAAAAGGGAAATTGCGCCTCAATTGCGAAGTCATTTCTGCCACGCCCTGCATCAGTTTGTCAAACTCCTCTTCATGCTGGCGCTGGATCTTCCTTGTGATCAAGATCGGATCAGCGGGAAAATAATTTCTCCTCCAGTGGATATAATCCCGGATGATCGTCAGGATGGTGTTGGTGAAGATCTCTTCATTTTCACCCTTGGGGCCGAGAAACCAGGAAAGTTGTTTCATCGAGGTGCGAGGTGCGAGGTGCGAGGTTATAGCTAAGAGGTAAGAGGTAAGAGGTAAGGGGTAAGGGGTAAGGGGTAGGGGTTGGTTACTCTAACCTCTTGCCTCTAGCCTCTAGCCTTCAACAGGTATAAGTTTACTGGTCAGCTCACTGATTTCTGCGTCCGTAAGCTCGTGATCTTCCAATTTTCCGGCAAAATAATCTCCATAAGCCTGCATATCGAAATGGCCATGTCCGCATAGATTGAACAATATGGTTTTACGGGTGCCTTCTTCGCGGGCTTTAGCGGCTTCCTGAAAGACGGTGGCCAGGGCATGGGTGGCTTCAGGGGCCGGGATAATGCCTTCCGCCCTGGCGAATTTGACGCCGGCCTCAAAACATTCCAACTGTGCATGGGCGCGGGCTTCGATGATTTTGTCTTTTAATAACTGGGATACGATGACACCGGCCCCATGATAACGCAGACCGCCGGCATGAATGGATGCAGGCACAAATTCATGTCCCAGGGTATACATGGGCAGGAGGGGCGTCATGCCTATCGTATCGCCAAAGTCATAACTGAATACGCCACGGGTGAGTTTGGGGCAGGACAGGGGTTCGCTGGCGATGGCCCTTATTTTTTTGCCTTCTTCCAGGTTCAGGCGGAGAAATGGGAAGGACAATCCTGCAAAATTGGATCCGCCTCCGAAGGGTGCGACAATGATATCGGGCAGTTCACCGGCTTTTTCCATTTGGAGCAAAGCTTCCTGGCCGACGACCGTCTGGTGGAGCAAAACGTGGTTGAGCACGCTGCCCAGGGCATATTTGGTGTCCGGATCAGGTGCTGCCCTTTCGATGGCTTCCGAGATGGCAATGCCCAGGCTGCCCGGTGAATTGGGGTTAACCGCGAGAATCTTACGGCCGGATTCGGTATGATCGGAAGGTGAGGCATATACTTTGGCCCCGAAGGTTTCCATCAAAATCCTGCGGTATGGTTTTTGGTCGAAACTCACCTTGACCATATAGACCTCGCATTCAATGCCAAACATATTGCAGGCAAAACTCAAGGCGCTGCCCCATTGGCCTGCACCGGTTTCGGTTACGATGCGTTTGACTCCCTGTTGTTTATTGTAATAAGCCTGTGGAATGGCTGTATTGGGTTTGTGCGAACCGCTGGGGCTCACCCCTTCATATTTGTAATAGATGTGTGCAGGGGTATCCAGGGCGGCTTCCAGTCCATATGCCCGGTAGAGGGGTGTGGGTCGATATAGTTTATAGGCCTCACGCACGGCATCCGGGATCTCCACATATTTTTCACCCGTCACTTCCTGTTTGATGAGTTCCATGGGGAAGAGGGGCTCGAGCATTTCCGGCCCTATGGGTTGCCGGGTTCCGGGATGGAGGGGAGGCAGGGGTTTGTTGGTCATGCTGGCTATGATATTGTACCAGTGGCTTGGGATTTCTTTTTCGGTGAGAAGGATCTTTTTTTCCATATAAAACGATTTACGATTTACGATTTACGATTTACGATTTAAGTTCTTTTACCTGGTCAATTATTTTACCTGTAAAATAATCACAAAGGCCGAGATTGTTTTCGATCCCAAACCAGGATCTGATTTCTTTTTCGGAGAAAAATTTTTGAAGGGATTCCTCTTTTAAAAGATGGTCCAAAAGAGATTCACCGGAGGATTTTACCTTGACGCTGCAGGCGCGTATCAGGGCCTGGGCTTCCTCTATATTCATTTTCCGGCCAAGGGCCTGGCTCACGTGCTCTGCAAAGATCAGGCCACCATGGTCTTCGATATTTTTCAGCATGCGCTTTTTATCCACCCGGGTTTCTGAGATCATTTCAAGGGCCAGGCGTAGGGACCCGGCCACCAATTTGAAAAGATCTTCCATACTTTCCCATTCCGCGTGCCAGGGACCGGACCCTCTTTCATGATCCTGGGTCATGGTATAAGAAAGGGAATTAACCAGGCCCCTTATCCGAATGCCATTGGCCCGGATCAATATGGCGTTGACCGGGTTGGATTTGTGGGGCATGGTCGATGAATGGCCCTTTTCCGGGCCGCCAAAACTGATTTCACCAATCTCATTTTGCGCCATAAGACTGAGATCCCATGTTATTTTGTCCAGTTGGCCACTCAATGCGTCGAGGTTGTGGGCTATTTTAAGAATGTATTGCCTTTGAGTATGCCAGGGTTTGGCGGGCAGGTCAAGGCCCAGGTCCCTGGCCAGGCCGGAGGATACCTCCATATATTGTTTTGAGGTATACCCGGCGGTTGTACCAACGGATCCACCGAGTTGAATTGGGAATTTAAGGTTGTTCAGATCTCCATATGCCATGAGCAGCCCATCGATCCAACCGGCAACTTTAAATCCGAATGTAATGGGCCTGGCTTTTTGCATAAACGTCCGTCCTGCCATTGGTGTTTGCCGGTGTTTTTCAGCGAGCCTGACCAGGTCAGCGATCAGTTGTTTGAGTTTAAGGTGGATCCACTCCATCGCTTGTTTATATTGGATCATCGAGGCGGTATCGATCGCGTCCTGGCTGGTGGCCAGGTAATGGATGTACCGGGCGGCTTCTGAAGGATGACCGGCCAGTAACTGCCTGCATTGAACGAGCAGGGGGATCAGGATATTCCCGCTTCGGGCAGCTTCTTCCATCAGCCTTTCCCGGTGTATGGATTCGTACCGGCAAAGGATTTCCATTGCGCCGGCAGCATTTTCCGGGATCATCCCATGCCTGGATTGTACCCGGGCCAGGCCCTTCTCAAAAATAAGCAAGGCCTCCAACGTCGGGCGGATCTCAAAGACCTCGAAAGCCCTGTCGTAAAAAAGATCGCGATAGAGAGATTGCATTCAGAAGGATCGACTGCTAAAATTAAGCCAGAAATTGCCGACTCCGGTCAGGGATTTCAGGTTATAGATCCAGAAGGATGGGCAGGTCTTGTTTGGGCGGGGTCAAATCATATAATTTCGCAACGAAATGGTTTCCTCCAAAATATCAATTTATTATATATTAAATAAATTATGACTATACTCTATGAAGTTATTCAATCAATCAAAAGGAGCCGGTCCTCAGGAGAATATAAAATCAATGAGGAAAAAGTTAAGGTTTTGCGTTCAGCCGATGATACTTTTATTCAGCATCGGAATGGTTCAAGCCCAAAAATTCTGGTTGACTACCAGGGAATTTCCCGGAGGGTATAAGACCGGGATAGCCCTTTTACAAGACAGTGTTTTGTTTGTTTCTACCCAGCAATATGTGATGCGGAGCTTTAATGAGGGAAACCATTTTGATACGACGCTCCGGGCGGAAAGCCTTTCCACCATCTTTGCCTCCCGTTCAGGTACGGTTCTGGCGGGGGGCAGGGGGAAAGTGTATTTTTCCAAAGACCTCGGAAAAAACTGGGATACCGTCTCTGTGAATACTTCAGCCGATATCACCGGGTTTGTGGAAAATGCGACAGGAGGTCTTTTTGGAATGACCCGTATCTATGACGAGGACAAGGGTTATATCGGGGACGGGGTCCTTTTTTCCAATGATGGTGGATCCAGCTGGGCCTTTCGAAATAATGGACTTGGTTCTCAAAAAGCCTGTGAACATTTGACCATAGATAAAAACGGCCGACTTTATCTTGCTATTGGGGACGAAGACCGGACAGGAATGGGTGGTTTGTTTATTTCCGAAAATAATGGATTACTCTGGGAAGGGATCGGAATTACCATTGACGGGAAAAATCAGGTCCCGGACCAGGTCGTTCCCACAACCATCACCGGACTATCGGTTTCGGATCAGGACAGCCTGTATATAAGCATAAGCGGCGTTGCGGTCAATGTATTTGTGTCCCTCAACCTTTTTAAAAGCATCAACGACGTTAAAAAAAATACTTTTTGGAATATCATGAATGTCACTCCCAATAATCTCTTCACGGACCGGAATCTGAATTCCATCCACTTTGCCCGGAACGGGGATTGGTACAGTTCATTCAATGGAACCCTCAACGTGGGTGGAACCTTCTATTCGAAAAACAAAGGTGTTTCCTGGCAACGGATTGACTTCGGCCTGGGAGTCGATATTTTCGGTATGCGCAATGTGCAATATTTCGCTGAAAGACAAAACGGGAAAATCTTTATGGTTCAATTCCTGAATGAACTGGTGCACTTTACGGACACGAGCCTGACGACGTCAGGCGCGGATGTTCAGTTCCGGTATAATAAATTAAAGGTATTCCCTAACCCGGTGATTTCCGGGGAGAATATACTGATTGAATTGCCCGGTTCAGTAAGAAAATGTTCACTTAGGGTATTGAACCGGTTAGGGCAGGTGATCCTGAAGAAATCGGTGGATAATGAATCACGGGTCGATATCAATATGGCGGTCGCTCCCGGTGCTTATTTTATCCTTGCTGTACGAGGGAATGAGGTGGCGGTGCAAAAGGTGTTGGTGTTTTAGGTGTGGGGCGGAGACCACAAAGTAAATAACCTGAGTATCCCAAATAGACACAAAAAACACAAAGTTTTATTTATTAGTCATCAGCGAATTGCTCCTGCCAGGTCGGAGCTAAGCTCTTCCCAAACACAAGGCGCTCGGAGGGTGGGAGTTCACGGAGTTTTTGGGGCATCAACCTATAGGCCCCAAAAGGACACGAAGTGCACGAAGAAACTCCCCTTTGCCCTCACACCTTCTCCAGGATTACCGCATATCCCTGCCCCACTCCAATACACATGGTCACCAGGGCATATTTTTTATTCAAAAGATGGAGGTCAAGGGCTGCGCTACCCAGGATGCGGGCTCCCGTCATGCCCAGGGGATGGCCCAGGGCAATGGCTCCTCCGTTGACATTGATCCGGGGATCCCGGGGATCCAGTTTTAATTCGCGGAGGCAGGCGAGAACCTGAACGGCAAAAGCTTCGTTGATTTCGATCAGATCGATGTGGTCGAGGCCTAGTTTGGTTTTCTCCAGAACGCGGATCGTCGCCGGGACTGGGCCAATGCCCATGATCCGGGGCTCGACTCCGACTACGGCTGAACCTGCGATGCGGGCCATTGGTTTGAGGCCGTATTGAACGATGGCATTAGAGGATGCGATCAGCAACGTTGCGGCGCCATCATTGAGGCCGCTGGAATTTCCGGCGGTGACAGTTCCCTCCGGCTTGAAGGCCGGTTTCAGACGGGCGAGTCCTTCCAGGCTGGTGGCCGGTTTGATAAATTCATCGCGGCTGAATACAGTGACGTTTTGTTTGGAGTCCGTGAGTTCTATCGCAAAGATTTCCTTTTCCAGCCGGCCGGAGGAGGCAGCCGCTGTTGCTTTTTCCTGGGACCAGCAGGCAAACATGTCCTGTTCTTCCCGGTGGATCCGGTATTTCGCAGCCAGGTTTTCAGCTGTGACCCCCATGGAATCCGTTCCGTACATTTCTTTCATCCTGGGATTGACAAAGCGCCAGCCAAAACTGCTGTCATACATCTGGGCATCGGTGCCAAAGGCTCTGGATGTTTTTGAAATGACCCAGGGGCCCCGGGTCATGTTTTCTACGCCACCGGCAACGATGAAATCTGCATCGCCGCATTGTATTGATCGGGCGGCATTGATCGTGGCCGCCATGCCGGAAGCACACAGGCGGTTGACGGTCTCCCCGGGCACGGTGTATGGAAGACCGGCCAGGAGCAGGGCCATGCGGGCTACATTGCGGTTGTCTTCCCCGGCCTGGTTGGTGCAGCCTATGATCACATCTTCGATTTTGTCTGATGGCAGCTCTGGATTTTTTTCCATCAGCTTTTTGATTGCCAAGGCTGCGAGGTCATCGGTGCGCAGGGTGGACAAACCGCCTCCGAAACTGCCTATTGGGCTGCGCAGGTAATCGACAATGAACGCCTGGTCCACTAATTGTCGAGTTTTTTGATCGGGGTGAGCAGAAGTTTTCGGAATTCTACCTCCGAACCTTCTGCCTGGATGGCAAAACTGCCATGATCCGCGGTGGCATTATAACCATGATTGACCAGGTCGCCATTGACCCAGACCTTAATTTCGTTTTTCAGGCATTCTATCTTCATGGAATTCCATTCGCCCACCGGTTTTTCAGAACCATCGGTCAGGTTGGGGATCCTCCTGTTTTTATTTCCATCTATCCCCCAGTTTTCTTTAGGTCCGCGCCGGGCTTCCATATCGGGTACAGTGATGTCTTCGCCTATACACCAGAAATCGCCTGCGTTTTCATGCATCATTTGTACTTCCACCGATTGCGGAAACATGCCATACAATCTCCGGGGCTTTGAGGCATGCACCAGGGCGCCGCAATTACCAGGCTTTCCCGCAAAACGGTATTCAATCTCCATCCGGTAATCGGAATAAGATTGATCCGTGATCAGATGCCCTCCGGGAGTGCCCAGGCTGACCAGGTATCCATTCCGGACGATGAAGGGATTGATGGCATTGGGATTTTTATCCATTTCCGGCACATCGATATGCCAACCTGTCAAATCTTTTCCGTTGAAAAGCTCGACGCTTTTTTTCCCGGTCGTCCCCCGGGATGCATTACAACTGAAAATCAATGTAATGGCTGATAGAAAATATATATATCGCATGGTTATGTAAAGTTATCAGCTTTCAGCAATCAGCTCACCGCAAGATAAGGAGAAGTGGTGTAGCAGCCATGAAGGGAGGAAGGGAATCCTAAATCCTCAAATTTCAGTTTTGATTTGCGATACTCCTTCTTTGGAATCCTGCTGCGTCATTAAATAGACCTTATAAATCAGGTAAGCACAGAGCATCATGACGGCCACGCTGATAATACCAAGGGTAGGATAATGCTCAATCGGGCTGTGTGGCGTTTGCTGGGTTACGATCAGGCCTGCAAAGGCGGCAGCTATTCCTCCGGCGATTTGCTGCAAGGATGAACTGATACTCATAAAAGCTCCGCGGTCGTGGAGGCGGGGCAGGGAGATCAGAATGGTCGAGGAAGGAATCATCCTCGACATGATGCCTGCAAACAAAAGTATATTCAGCACAATCACTACCCATAAGGGAACCACAGGCAGGTTGGTGTAAATGAGGATGAGCACGGAAGCCCAAATCGAGCCGAACAGGAAGATTTTAAACCGGTTGGCCCGGTCACTCCAGCGACCGACCAGCGGCATGATCACCAGGGATGCTATCCCCGTGGCCATATAGAGTAGGGGTAGTTGGGCGGGACTGACCTTGAGGTTGTTGATCGCGAATGCACTTCCAAAGGGCATCATGAGGAAACCCCCGATGGAAAGCAAAGCTGTTGCCATGAAGGCCAGCTGATAAGGCGGGTGGGAGAGGACGTTTTTAAAATGTTCCAGGGCGGAAATTTTCTGGTTGTGGGTCAAATGATGGACTACAGGCTGCATAAAACGGACGACCAGGGTGAAGATCAGGAGGGCCAGACCGACGATCATAAGGAAGGGGGCATGCCAGTCCCAGGCATTGGCAAGGTAAATGCCGATTGGAATACCAAGTACTGAACTGGCTGCAAATCCCATCTGGATAAAACCCATCACTCGGCCCCGGGTCTCCGGCCTGAAGACATCGCTGATGATCGCCATCAGCACCGAACCCATGACTCCTCCAAACAAACCGGTAAGGATGCGGGCCAAAACCAAAAAAGTATAACTGGTTGCCAATCCGCAGGCAAGCGTACCCAAAATAAAACCCGAATAAAAAAACAGGAGCAATTTTTTCCGGTCATACCGGTCTGCAAAACCCGCCGCCAGCAAACCGGAAATCCCGGCACTGAATGCATAAGCCGATACCGCGATGCCAAACTGACCCGGGCTGATGTGCAGGGCCTTGATCATAAAATCACCCAGGGGGGACATGACCATAAAATCCAATACGATGGTAAACTGCGTGAGAGCAAGAAGCACGATTATGATTTTGTGATAGGTGGAAAAGGGGCTTGGTTTGTTCATGGGGAAGGGAGAGGAGAGAGGTTAGAGGAGAGAGGTTAGAGGTTAGAGGTTGGTGGTTGGTGAGTGGATTACAAAGCTAGCGCTTTGTGTACTTCGCGCCTTGGTGGGAAACCTATTCGTGAGAACCATAGTAGTCATTTATTTTTACGTTGAGGGAACTCCCCTTTTTGAGCATTGCGGGCAATCTGCAAATCCCGCTCCACCTGGGGCAATAAAGCCACCCAGGAAAAAAGCGGAAGGGACTCCCGGTAACGGCCAAGGGACACATGTGGCGTGGCTTTATAACGATCTTTTGTCATTTGGGCCACTTGCTTCCATTGAACCAGGGCGGATTCGAGCTCAAGGATGGCCTTTTGTTTTTCAGATGCCCGGCCGGTGTGTCGAAAAGTATGGAGTGCGACCCCTGCGCGGAGTTTGTGTGAAAAATATAGGCCAAGGTGGGCCCAGGTGGCCGCATCGGCCCATTCGGAAGCAAGGGGAGGAGCGGGATGCGAATGCCCTTTTGTCCAAGTCTTATATAATTTAAACGCTTTTTTACTGTCTTTTTCCGATTGCATAGCAACTTGCAGGGGGCCGATCTGACTGTCCTGCATCTTTTTATTTTCTACTTTCAGTTGGACAAAGTCTTCAATGGAAACCATTTTCGGATCGAGGGTCTCGTGATGGATCAGCTCGTCAATGGATATAAAAGGGGAAGTCCGGTCAAAAAAGCCATTGGGGTTGGAGGGTTCCGGAGCGAGGAAACCCTCGGAATAAAGGGTATAGTCCCAGGTGGACCGGAAGAAGGATGCCAGGCGCAGGGGCATTTTACTTGCCAGGTTGATGGCCTGCCACAATGATTTACCGGATCCTTTTCCATATCGATTATCCAGGAGGCCGATAAAAAATTCATCGGGTAATTCCGGGTCATACAACAACCGGCCCCAGATGGCGTAAAACAACCACTGGTGTTCAAATGCATATTCAGGGAGAGCATGGTGGTCATGGATTGAATAGTAGTTCACAGCAGGAACATATCCTTCGGACCCGATAAAATAGCCATTGACATAATTCTTGTTGTTTTGGCGAATGTGCTCGCGGATAAAACCGGCTTGTCCCCACCGGAGGATAAAAAAGTCTTCATTCCGGATCATCCACTGGATCCGGTAATCATCCGGTTTGGGAGACCAGAATCGTTCATCCAGTTTTCCCGAATGATAGTCATGAGTGATGGCAAGCTTCGGAGTGGAGTGGCCATGGGACCAGTTGAATTTGATTTCCACCAGGGCCGGCTCTTTAAGCTTTGCCCTGTCCAGCAAAGTACGCATGGCCATCGGATCGCCGGCCAATACGGAGCGGTGGATGAATTTCACGGGACGCGAGGCGTCCTTCATGCCTGCGACAAAGGTTTCTTCAATCCAGTCTTCCCGCTGCTGGGGTGTCATTTTTTCATCAAAGGTCCCCATCCAGTCGGCCAGGGTGACCCCGATGCCGGTGAGGCCAGGGTATTCGTCGATGAGCTGGGTGACCGACTCGCGGGTATATTTTTTTACGGTATCCGAAAGGCTGCTGTATTCGGAAACATGATAATTTTTTGCAAAAGCTGGAGAGACCGCGATGTTCCAGTTGACCACAAAAGACTGGATACCCCTTTTACCTGCCATATCAAACAGGGAAGTCCAGAATTGTTTCCATTCCCGCATTTCCATTTCAGAAAATGCATTGGCCAGGGGGAAGGATTTGGATTGAATCATAAAAGGAAAGGGATGGATATTCCACAGTGAAAGCGCGTTCCAGCGGTTGTCTACCATCCTGTCCAGGAATTTTTCCCAAAACTTCAGGTTCCGGCAGGTCGAGGTATGCAGGGTAACGGCTTCATGGTTCCTGTAGGGCGACCAGGGCAGGTTGAATTTGATGATCCGGTATTCCAGGTGAGGATTGTAGGTTTTTTCGGGAATGGATGACCATGGTTTTCCTGATTCCAGGGTCTCTTTGATTTCCATAATGCCATAAAGGGCACCCACCGGGTCCTGGTAAAGCAGGCAGAGTGTTTTCCGGCTCACAAGCCACTTGAACCGGAAACCTTCCGTTTTGATTGCCGCGAATTCAGCAGATTTGATTTCCGCGTATAAATAATTTTTAATATCCTTTGGAGAAACGATCAGGAGGTCGGGTTGCAAGTCTGTGTTTTTCTGTATATCGATGGTTTCATCCAGGCTGATCCCTGTTTTCTCCCTCAATCGGTTTAATCCATAGCGTATGGTTTCATTTTGCAGGTCAGCGGCAATCCGCAACTGGCCATTCAGGGATTCGGAAAAAAGGAACAGAAGCAAAATGAACAAACCGGTATTCCGTTTAAGTAATCCATTATTAGGAAGGCCGTTCATATTGAAAAAACAAGGTAAGCAAAAGTGGTCGGGCAACTATTGACTCACCACAAATTCCGCCTCCGTTTTTTCCCTCACCTCACTCAGGGTATGACCAGGCATCAATTCAACCAGGGACAACTTTCCTTCGCGGAAGGTGAATACGGCCAGTTCCGTGATAATCATATTCACCACATTTTTTGCTGTCAACGGCAGGGTGCATTCGCGGACCAATTTGGAAGAACCGTTGGGGTTGTTATGGGTCATGAGGACAATAAGTTTTTTTGCTCCTGCCGCCAGGTCCATGGCGCCACCTACGCCCAGGAGGGGTTTTCCGGGAACGGCCCAATTTGCCAGGTTGGCTTTCTCATCGACCTGCAGTCCACCCATTACAGCCACATCGATATGTCCTCCCCGGATCATGCCAAAGGAATCGGCGCTGTCGAAATAGGAACTGCCCGGCAATGCGGTCACCGGAATCTTGCCGGCATTCACGGGATAATGCATGGCCCCTCTGCCATCTTTAGGGCTGGGACCGATACCCAGCATTCCATTTTCAGAATGAAGGATGATGCCGTCATCCGGTGAAATAAAATCAGCTACGAGGGTAGGAATGCCAATGCCGAGATTGACCACATCACCTTTATTGAGCTCAAGGAAGGCCCGTCTTGCGATTAAGCTGCGCACATCATTTTCTTTTTTTGAGGATTCCAGGCTGGCGGAAGTGCCCAGGTCCTCCAAAGTGAGATGTGCCTGGATGAGGAAGTCCACAAAACAGCCGGGAGTATGAATGTGTTCAGGTGCGATATGACCGACCGGTACGATTTCTTCCACTTCTGCAATCACGAGGTCGGCGGCAGTGGCCATCGCTTTGTTGAAATTCTGTTCCGTCATCCGGTATTGCAGGTTGCCGGAAGTATCGGCCCGCCAGGCACGGATAAAGGCAACATGGGCGCGTATGCTTTTTACGAACACCTGTTCGATGCCGTCTATTATTTTGGTCTCTTTATCTTTTGCCAATAAGGTCCCTGCGGATGCCGGCGTATAAAATCCACCTATGCCTGCCCCTCCGGCGCGGATGGCTTCCGCCAGGCTGCCCTGGGGAAGGAGCTCATATTCAACCCGGCCTTCCTGGGCAGCGGCCACTGCATCGGGGTTACTGGTAAAAAAGGATCCGATGATTTTTCTGATCTGGCCGTTTCTAAGGAGGCGGCCACCCCCCAGGCCTGGTTCACCGGTATTGTTGGCGATATAGGTGAGGTCCTTCACCTGTGTTTTGGCAAGGGCGTGTAACAAGTGAACAGGATTGCCGGTCATACCGAAACCACCTATCATCAGCCGGTCACCGGATTTGACGAGGGCGGCAGCGGTATCGAGGGAGAGGATGGGGACGGTTTTCATGCGGAGTTCAAATTTAGGTTAATGGGGACTAATGGCCGTCTTCTCCAGTGGAGTTATTTCGCGCGGAGGGCGGGGGAGCATGGAGAATTTTTTTTTGTGAAGAAATGGTCTATCACTTCCGGGCTTTGCGGTTCTGTACAGAGTTTCGACCTGATGCTGGGTTGGGGTTAGTAGACCAAAACATCCGATGCCTCGGAACAATAATTTTACAATTCAGCAATTCTCCAATCATAAGCCAACCTCCGTGACCTCCGTGGGCTCCTTGCGCAATGAACCCCGTGCTCAATCCCACAAATCATACATCGAAAAAGACCGTCTCCTTCTCTCCCTGCATATGGATATCAAAATGATAAACCGGCATCCCATGCAGTATGGAACGGCTCACTAATAAGGTGAACCTCCGCTCAGGGGGAACGGAAAGGAGGACTTCATCCCTTGAATTGAGTGCCACTTCTTCTGCAAAATAGATGCGGGTGTAGGCATGGCTGAGCTGACCGCGCATGAATACCATGACGTGGATGTGTGGAGCCTGTCCGCCGGAGCTCCCGGGCTTGATGGTCTGAAATACAAATTCATGGCTATCGCGGGTCCCCGTACCCTGGCGGCCGAAAAGCCGTTGATTGCCCAGACCAGTCTGAATATATTGGCCATGGGCATCGGCCTGCCAAAGTTCGATCATGGCATCGGGAATGGTTCCCCCCAGGCCGTCGAATATCCTGCCCCGGATGGTGATCCGCTCACCCTCTATGCTATCGTCAATCATCAATCCGTCGTTGAGGCTTGGAAAAGGATATCCGTATTGTTCGGAGGTAAGGCCATAGGCAAAATATGGCCCGACGGTCTGGGATGGGGTCTGGGGCAAGGAGGATTCTGACATGGAGATTTTTAATGGTTTAATTATTCAAAAGGAGTGGCCCTGAGTACTATATTAAATTCATATCCCAGGGCAAAAGCTTCTTCCGTAAAATCCAGCCGGAAACGGGATATGAGCAAGTGCCGGGCTGCTTCAGGCACGCTTTTGAACACCGGATCGAAATCCAGGAGCGGATCTCCCGGAAAATACATTTGGGTGACCAGGCGGCTGGTTATGTTCCGGCCAAAGAGGGAAAAATGAATATGGTTGGGCCGCCAGGCATTGGCATGATTGCCCCAGGGATAGGCACCTGGTTTGATGGTATAAAATTTATAATAACCGTTTTGGTCCGTAAGACATCTCCCACCTCCAAAAAAATTGGGATCGAGAGGTGCCGGGTGCTGATCGATTTTATGCACATACCGACCGGCGGCATTGGCCTGCCAGATCTCGATCAGGGTATGGGGGATCGGCCGACCCAGTTCATCGGTGACCCTTCCTGCCACAATGATCCTTTCGCCAAGCGGTGCCCCATTGACGGCGGCATTTTTAGTCAGGTCATTGTCATGAAGGCGTACCACTTCTTCGCCGTAGACTGGACCGGTGAGTTCACCCATGCGGTGTTTTACCGGAATCAATAATTTTGAGGGAGCACGATAGACGGTGGATTTGTAGTCCGGGTATAAATAAGGCGGATGAACGCTCCAGTCGCGTCCGGAGGATTGGCTCATGGGTTGAGGTTGAATTAAGTAAAGAATTAAGAAGGAGTTTCGGCCTCGCCTGCAAAAATATTTTTGGCAATTTTAAAAGCGTGATTGGCAGCCGGCACTCCGGCGTAAACAGCTGTTTGAAGAAGGACTTCTTTCACATCTTCCACCGAGGCCCCGGTATTCCGGGTCGCACGGATGTGGAAAGCCAGTTCTTCGTAATGGCCCATGGCGGTCAACAGGGCAATGGTGACCAGGCTCCGTTCCCTTTTGGTAAGCCCAGCCCTGCTCCAGACAGCGCCCCAGGCATTCCGGGTGATGTAATCCTGGAATTCGGCGTCGAATTCCGTTTTGACCGATTCGGCATGGTCCACATAATCATCTCCCAGGACTGCGCGCCGCGTGTGCATGCCTTGTTCGTATAAATGATCTTTCATGAAGTTTGAATAAATTCTGAAATCAGGCTGCTCAGGGTTTCCGCATTGTCGATGCAGGGCAGGTGGCCTGAATTTTCCAGTACAAGGTATAATGATCCCGGGATAAGGTCGGCCAGATTTTTAACCTCTTCGGGAGTGGTCGACAGGTCTTCGGCCCCTACGATGCAGAGTGCCGGGACTGCTATATTTCTTGCAATTTCGGCCGTATCCGCATCACGGATACCTTCACAGGCCTGGATATACCCATACACCGGGGTGCGTTCCAGCATATATTTATACCCCAATACGGTTTCAGGGAAGCGGTCATGGAAATCTTTTGAGAACCAGCGTCCGACCACCCCATTCGAAATACTGGCGATGCCTCTGTCCCTCACCTGGGTGATCCGGTCATTCCATATTTGCGCATTCCCGATTTTATAGCGGGTGTCGCAGAGGACCACCCGGAGGATTTGATCCGGGATACGGTTTATCAGCAACTGTGCGATGATCCCTCCCACCGACAAACCGACCGGGATGATTTTTTCCCGGATACCAAGGTAATGTAATAGACCGACCAGGTCTTCCGTAAAGTCTTCCAGGCCGTTAGGGGATGGAGTGAGACCGGAAAGGCCATGTCCTCGGTTGTCGAATAATAATAGATTCGATAGGGGGAATAAATGCTTCGCAACGGTATCCCAGATTCTGAAGTCAGTACCCAATGAATTAATAAAAACAAGGGTTTGTTCCTTCCCATGCTCCAGGTATTTATAATGAATGAGGTGGCCCCGGTAATTGTAAAAAGGCATGATCAGATTTCTTTTAAACCAACGTAGTTTTCCGCCAGGGCGGTCTGGTAGGCCCTGGAATACATTAAATACTCAAATTTGGACCGCTGGAGCTGGTAATCGATGCTTTCGCGCGGGGATTGACGGTGAAACAATTGAGTCATAAAATGACTGAAATCCTGAGCCCTCCAGATGCGGCGCAGGCAGTCCCGGCTATAAGAAAGGAGCTTTTTTTCGTTCCCCGTTTTATAAAAGGAGACCAGGGCTTCCGAGAGCCAGCGGACATCGGCCAATGCCAGGTTGAGCCCCTTGCCTCCCGTCGGAGGTACAATATGGGCAGCATCCCCCGCCAGAAAAAGCCTTCCGGATTGCATGCTTCCGACCATATAACTGCGCATGGGGGATATTGATTTTTCAATGATCCGGCCGGTATTGAGTTTGAAACCAGGTGCATACAACCGTTGCTCAAGGCACTCCCAGATTCGGGCGTCGTCCCAGTCATCCAGTTTATCTGAGTTGTCCACCTGGAGGTAAAGCCGGCAGATGGATTCACTGCGAAGGCTATGCAAGGCAAAACCTTCCTCATGAAAGGCATATATCAATTCCTCGCTGGATGGTTGGGCTTCCGCAAGGATCCCGAGCCAGCTGAAAGGATAGGTGGTTTGATATTCCGGATAAGAGCCCAGTGGCAAGGCCCTTCTGCCGATGCCGTGGAATCCATCACAGGCTGCTATGAAATCACAGGAAAGCGGGTATTGTCTTCCTCCTTGAATGTAACTGATATAGGGAGTCGTGGTGTCTACGCGGTGGATCTCCCTGGCTTCGGCTTCAAACTGGATTTCAATCTGACGTTCCATACAAGTGGCGACCAGGTCTTTGACCAGCTCCTGCTGTCCGTAAATGGTGATGTAGCGGCCTCCGGTCAATTCATCAAAAGGAATACGCAGCCTTTCTCCTTCAAAACTGAGGATCACCCCATGGTGTTCGAGGCCTTCCCGCCTGAGCCTGGCATCCGCTCCCAATTCCGTGCAAAGGTCAACCGTATTTTGTTCCAGTAAACCCGCCCGCACCCTGGATTCAACATAAGCCCTGCTTCGATGTTCCAGGACGAGGCAATCTATGCCTGCCCGGTGGAGCAGGAGGGCCAGGCTGAGGCCTGCGGGGCCCGCCCCGATAATGGCGACGGAGGTTTTCAAAATGATTTATAGATGATATGAGCACTAATATAAGAAGTGGGGGGGGAAAGTGAAGGGTTGACTTTGAGTCAACCCTTCACTTGCTATTCGAGTCAACCCTTCACTTTGGTTAAACATTTCCCTCCTACCTTTGTTTTTTAATATTCAATCCCTCAATATGTCCGAAAGATCAATCGAAATCGTAGTCCCTCCGCGGGAGCCCCATTATGTCGGCGATGGTTTCCGGGTGCACAATTTTATCCCCAGCGGCTATCACCTGGACATGGAACGCATGGACCCCTTCATCATGCTTGATTACGGGTCTCCGCATTATTTTCCGCCTTCGGATACACCTAGGGGTGTGAGCGTACATCCGCACCGGGGATTTGAAACGGTAACCATCGCATACAAAGGCAGGGTCGCCCACCACGACAGTGCGGGCAACAGCGGAGTGATCCGGGAAGGCGATGTGCAGTGGATGACGGCGGCATCCGGGATCCTGCATAAGGAATACCATGAAGAGGGATTCAGCAAATCCGGAGGGGAATTTCAGATGGTCCAGCTTTGGGTCAACCTACCGTCCAAAGACAAAATGTCGCCTCCGAAATACCAGGCGCTCAGCCACCAGCAATTGGGCAAACATATCCTTTCCGAAGGACAGGGTATGATCGAAGTGATTGCCGGAAAATATGAGGATACAGAAGGTCCGGCATCCACTTTTTCACCGGTGCACCTGATGAATGCCCGTTTGAACCAGGGCGCCGAAGCCGACTTTAGTTTTCCCGCCTGGTTTGCCACGGCCATCCTGGTGATTGAAGGCAAGGTTCAGGTCAATGAAAAAGAAGAAGTACCCGCCAACCATTTTGTACTCTTTGGTACGGATGGCGATACTTTTAGCATTCAGGCAATAGAACCTTCAGTGGTCCTGGTATTAAGCGGCCAGCCCATTGAGGAACCCATTGCGGCTCATGGCCCCTTCGTGATGAATACCCGGGAGGAGATCGTACAGGCTTTTGATGATTTCAGGAA
>CAYOPD010000005.1:52937-85018 GCA_964405735.1 uncultured Saprospiraceae bacterium
AAAGGAGAAAAGGAGAATTCCGATCTTTGAAAAAAACCGGTTTATCTATGAAAAATGAGCGGACTCCGCATATCCTGAATACCTCGGCAACCTTGCTGGGACTATGTTTTATTGTGCTCACTTCCCGGAATGTATTTCCTGAGGCTGAAATTACCATCATCGATTACCTGACCGCGCTGGCGATCCTTGGGTTTATGGCAGCCTGTGTACTTTCCTTTATGGCGATGCGAAAGGAGGAAAAATCAAAACTACCCTATGAAGGAATCGCTGATATGGTCTTTCTGGCCGGTTTATTTTTTCTTTTTGCGGCCACCTTGTTGATCGCTTTGAATATTATTTGAGAAGTAGTCAGAAGTCAGCGGTCAGTAGTCAGCAGTCAGCAACTGATAACTGATAGCTGACAGCTGATAGCTGAAGGCTGAAGGCTGAAGGCTGACTACTGACCGCCAATACCTCGTTCGTCCCTATTTTTTCTTTTTGCGCGAGGCTTTTGCTTTTTTATTGAATTCGAGAGCCAGGTTTATCCAGTAATCAAAGTCCTTATTGGAACTCATGCCGGAATCATCCACCAACACATAACCGCGCATGGGGCGATTGGTAAAATCCATCGTCCGGCAACCCTGCCTTTCAACAGCCTGGTCGTGGAACTCGGGATCGATCCGGCACATCAGTTCATCCTTGATGATCCCGACGCACATCTTCCCACGGTACATAAAAGTAAGACCGCCCATCATTTGTTTTTCTTCAACATGCTGCAGGCCGGAAAGTCGGTTGCGGATCCTTTGAGCCAGTTTCTCATCGTAAGCCATAAGTCGATCGATTGATATGGTTGCTTTAGGCGTCTTCGCCTAAAGAGGTACAAAAATATTTATACGGTCCCTTCCAGTTATATAAAAGAGTCATAGATTTAATACAATATATAAATCATAACACTCCTTATATCACCCTCTGTTGCTCACATACTGCAAAACTTCTTATTTTTTTCCTTCCCCCCTTTTTTGATCCATTTAATACATTCCCCCATCCAGTCCCGGTCGCTGGCCGGGTTGTTCATTCCGAATCCATGGCCCCCTTTCTGATAAAAGACAGCGGTCACGGGGACGTGGTTTTTTTCCAATGCTGAGATAAAGAGCCGGGCATTGGCTATGGGTACCGTGTTATCGTCTTCGGCGTGAATGATGAAGGTCCTTGGGGTGGTGGGATTGACCTGGAGTTCGTTGGAGTAATATTTGATTTTTTCTGGATCAAATGACTCATAGGGTGGAGTTCCCACTAAATTATTACGGGATCCGCGGTGGGTGACGCTGTCGGCAAAACTGATCACGGGATAATTCAGGATTATAAAATCAGGCCTAAGGCTGACCGGCCTGGGGTTGTCAATCTTGCTGTCGAGATAGTGGGTGCCTGCCGTAGAGGCGAGGTGTCCCCCGGCTGAAGAACCAAGGATTCCAATCCTGTTGTCCTGGATATTCCATTCCTTGGCGTGTGACCTTACCTGGAGAATAGCCTGCTGAGCGTCCTGCAGGGGTACGATTTCTTTATTATTGACATATTCCGGTTTTGGACAACGGTATTTAAGCACAATACCTGCTATTCCTTCTCCGGCAAGCCGTTTGGCCATGGCATGGCCTTCGTGGTCGATGGCCAGGCCGTTGTAGCCCCCGCCCGGGCAGATGATGACCGCATAACCGCTGTTTTTTTTCTTTTCCGGGAGGTAGATATAGAGTTCCGGTTTTGTGATACGGGTGATGAACCGGTTTGTCGTGGTGCCGACCATAAAGGTATTGGCGGTGTCGCTGATCCCGTTGATGTCCTTGTTATTGGGTATGGTCCCGGGATACAGGGGAAGCGTAACCTGGCCAAACAGTAATGGAGTGACCAGGCAGAAAGAAACCAGGAAATGGATGATTTTCATGGACGGGATGGGCATTGGATTGCTAAAATAGGGTTTATTGCACTTCTGAAGGAGGCCTCTTTGTGGTATTAATACCTGACAACCGCTTGGCAATTAGGTAACCCTGAAGCAACCACAGCCCGGCATATTTATTACTTCGTGTGATGGTCCGGCCCTTTGGATCTGCGCTGACTTCTTCGGATTTCAATGGGCCACCAAGTTACTGGGTTCCCGCTTCAATTCGACCTTGGTCACCGGCTGGTAAATCAAAGGCACCTGTTCCACGACCACATCGCTTTTATCCAGGCCGAATGCTTTTTCATCGCTTAATCCAAGCCGCTTCAACAGGAAATAGGTCTTGAGGAGCAATCCTTCACGGAAAGAAAATTCGTTTTCCACCGAGAGGTATTTTTCGATGACGACAAATTTAAAGGATGGTTCGCTGTTGTATTTGTTGGAACCGTCCGGTTTTTGGTGCAGATTCAGTTCCTGGTTGGTTACCAGGTCCTGGATGATTTTCTTAAAATACAGCTCCGTGCGGGGTTGTATGCGGAACCCCACGTTCACATTTATTTTGATGACTTTATCGTCAACCAGTTCCGAAACGCTGTAAGTAAGGGTATAAGGTTCTTCCGTCCTGTGAATGTGAACAAACCAATATACATCCGCCCGTTTGGGTTTGCGGGCAAAAATGGATTTGATGATTTTTTCCTCGATTTCATGCCGGTTGTTTGCCTTGGTAAGGTATACCAGGTGGGTGGAAAATTTGGGAATGTCCTCGTCCTGGCTGAGTTCCTGGATGTCGGTCACATAGCGGCCAAGCTCCACAAACCGGGTAAAGCGGTTGTTTACCTTCCTCGCGTAATACCAGGTGTACATGATCAGGAAAATAAAAAGTTCGAAGAACAGAAACATCCAGCGTTCCTTTATTTTGGCCACATTGGCTATGAAAAAGGAAATTTCGATCGTTGCAAACAAAAGAAAGACCGCAAACACAAACAGTTTATTCCACTTCAACTTATAACGCAGATAGTGGGTCATGAGGAAGGTGGTCATCAACATGGTAATGGATATGGAAAAACCGTAAGCAGCCTCCATATGGGTCGAAGAACGGAAATAGAGGATCATCAGCATACAGCCGATCCAAAGGATGGCATTGACGCTGGGTATATAGATCTGCCCTTTGAGTTCGGTGGGTTGTCTGACCGCAATCCTGGGCCAGAAGTTCAGGTTCATGGCCTCGCTGATCAGGGTATAACTTCCGCTGATCATGGCCTGGGAGGCTATGATGGCAGCCATGGTTGCTATGACGATTCCCGGGATCAAAAACCACTGGGGCATGATTTCGAAGAAAGGGTTCCGGCCTTCCAGAACATTGCCTTCCCCGAGGTTCATGATCCAGGCTGCCTGCCCCATATAATTGATCATCAGGCAGGTTTTAACAAACACCCAGGTGATTCGGATGTTTTTTCTTCCGCAATGGCCCAGGTCCGAATACAAAGCTTCCGCCCCGGTAGTGGCCAGGAAGACGGCGCCTAACAACCAAAAACCATGAGGATATTCGGTCAGGAACCGGAGGGCATATACCGGGTTCAGAGACTTAAGGATGCCGGGATGCTGGCTTATTTGAGTGAGTCCAAGAGTAGACAACATGGAAAACCAAACCAGCATGGCAGGCCCGAAGGTGGAACCGACTTTATGGGTTCCAAAGCGCTGAAAGAAAAAAAGGGCGGAGAGAATGACAATTACAATGGGAACCGTAGGCAGGTTTTCAAGTCCTTTAAGGCTGGTCAGGCCTTCGACAGCGGACGCCACGGAAATGGGAGGGGTGATGATTCCATCGGCCAGAAGGGTCGTTGCCCCCAGGATGGTAGGGATGGCCAGGTATTTTCCATATCTGCGGACCAGGGCGTACAGGGAAAATATGCCGCCTTCTCCATGGTTATCGGCTTTTAAAGTAAGATAGATGTATTTGAAGGTGGTCAGAAAGGTGATGGTCCAGAATACACAGGAGATGCCTCCATACACCAGGGTTTCTGAGATGGGCCGCTCCCCGGCAATGGCTTTTAAAACGTAAAGGGGACTGGTCCCGATGTCTCCATAGATAATGCCCAGGGCGACCAAAAGGGTGGCTGCAGTCACTTTGCTGTATATCCCGTTCTTTGACTTTTCCATTTTAATTTATTCAAATGCAAAGTTGGCTCGCAGGGTGTGGGTAAAAAGTAAAACTGTATAGGATGGATATAAAGAAATTATAAAGACAGGATGGCGTTTACGGAAAAAAGGTGGCCCGGGCCCGGGTGACGGCTAATCAAACCTGTTGATGCAATACCCGGCCTAGATAAACCGGTATCCCACCCCGCTCTCAGTGATCAGGTGCTTCGGCTGATTGGGATTATCTTCGATTTTTTTACGCAGGCTTCCCACGAATACCCTGAGATACTGGGTCTCTGTTTGAAAACCAGGTCCCCAGATTTCTTTAAGGAGGTGATGATGGGTGAGAACCCGCCCTTCGTTTTTGACAAATAAGGCCAGCAGGTTAAATTCGGTCGAGGTGAGCCGGACCATTTCATTGTTTTTTTTAACCGTCCTGGCAGCCAGGTCAATTTGCAGGTCGCCGCATGGGATAACGGCATTGATTGGGCCAGGCTGGTTTCTGCTCAAAGCCGAGCGGATGCGGGCCAGTAATTCCGCGGTCCGGAACGGTTTGGTGATGTAGTCGGTCGCTCCATGGTCAAGCGCGGAAACAATATCCTCTTCGCTGTTCTGGACCGAAAGCATCAGGATGGGGCGATTGTACCAGGTACGCAGTTCTTTTAGAATTTCATGTCCACTCTGGTCGGGCAAGCCAATGTCGAGGAGGATCAAATCCGGGGGATGGCTGGCTGCAAGGACAATGCCTTCCTTCCCGGAGAAGGCCTGCCAGACCTTGTATTCGTTGCTTTCCAGGATGATCTCCAGCAATTTGCGGATCTGGGGTTCGTCCTCTATAATCAGTATCTCCTCCTTATTCATTTTTCAGGTTTTTAATGAATGAGGCTTCTGCCGGTATTTCGAGGGTGAAGATCGCTCCCCCTTCTTTTTTATTTTCAAGGCTTACTTTTCCCTGTTGGGCTTCCACGAATCCTTTCACAATGGATAAACCCAATCCACTTCCACCGGTCTTGCTGTCCGGCAAGCGGTAAAATTTGTCAAAAACCCGCGGGATCTCGTTTTCGGGGAAACCCTGACCATTGTCTGAAACCGTGATTAAACTGGTATTGTTATCGTATCGAACGGATATATCTATGCTGGCGTGGCCGGGGTTGTACTGAATGGCATTTTGTACCAGGTTGTCCAGAACGGCCTCCATCAGTCCGCCATCGATTTTAACCAGTGGAAGCATTTCATCGGGTTCAAACCGGAGCGTACAGGTATCGGGGTTTTCATATTTTCGGATGACGCGGTGTATCAGTTCGTTCAAATCGCACCATTCCAATTTGGGTTTGAGCAGGCCTGTTTCCAGCCGGCTCATGTTCAGGAGGTTTTCTACCTGGCGATTCAAGCGGATACCGGCTTTGTCGATTTCTGTAAGCAATTCGGCCTGGTGCTTTTCGGAAAGTTTATCGCGGTTTTCTTTCAGGGTATCCACGGACCCGAGTATGGTGGAAATGGGTGTGCGCAATTCGTGGGAAAGGGAATTGAGCAGGGTATTGTACAGCCGGATGGTCTTTTCTTTTTCTTCCTTGTCCCTGGCTTTGTTTTCCGCTTGCCTGATTTTAAAGGTTAAGACGGCATTGATCAGGGCGATGATGAAATAAAGTAAAAACATCAGCGCGTCTTCAGCATGGTCGATGTGAAAAGTAAACCGGGGCGGAATGAAAAAATAATTCCAGATGATGGCGCTCAAGAGGGCGGCAAGAAGGACCGGAAAGATCCGGAAAAGCATGGCCAGAACAGAGACTGTCATCAAAAGGACCAGGGCGACCACCCGGTATCCGGTATAATCGGTAAGGTAATAACTGACCGCTGACACCAATAAAATGAGGACAATACTGATGAGGTATTGGTTACGAATGGATAAATGCTGCTGATTAAACATTGCCCGCCGGAATGTTTTACGGGTCAAATGTAAGGGTACAGACCTGAAGTCCTCGTCTTACCTTAAGTCAAATCCGGTTTTGAGAGCCTTGAGGGCAGAAGTTTGGGAGTAATTCATTTAGAGCCTGGGTACTTCGTTCAGACAGTTGACCGCCCAGATTTTTTGTGAGGTCTCCTGGTCCATATTTCCGCCGGAAAGAATGATCAAAGCCCGTTTTTTTGATGATTGACCGGATAACCACCGGAAAGTTGCTTCCATGGCCATCGCGCTGGTTGGTTCAACACGTACTTTTAATAAATGGCTTAACCATTGTGTCCAGTAAAGGATACGGGATTCTTCGATTTCATAAAGATCGTCCAGCTGTTTCAGGTATTCAAAGGTGATGTTCCCTACCGCTATGGTCATGGCTCCATCGGCCAGGGTATCGGGCGCAGACTGTAATTTCTGGATTGAATGCATGCGCAGGGATAGAGCCGCATCGTTGGCATTTAAAGGTTCCGCTCCGATGACTTTTGCTTCAGGGGCTAAAGCGCGCGTCGCAATAAGAGATCCGGAAAGCAATCCGCCTCCACCGCAGGGCGCAAAAACAGCATCGACCTCACGCAATTCATGAATCGCTTCATATGCGGCGGTTCCCTGTCCTGCAATGACCTGGTCATGATTAAAGGGAGGTATCCAGTAAGTCCCTTTTTCTTCTGAAGCCAGCTTTACTTTTTCATCTACTTCTGCCCGGGTCTCACACAAAATCACCTCTGCCCCATAGGATGCGGTCGCCTGGATTTTGACTTTTGATGAATAGCTGGGCATAAAGATGGTCGAAGGGATGTCAAAACGGCTTGCGGCCCAGGCCACTGCCTGAGCATGATTGCCTGAACTGTTGGCCACGATATGTTTTGGAATGATAGTATTTTCCAGGAGCCAGGCAAGGGTATTGCATGCCCCCCTTGCTTTGAAGGCCCCGATTTTTTGCATGCACTCGGCTTTGAAAAAAATATCATGACCGGTCCATTGGTTTAATAGGGATGAGGTAAAAATGGGTGTTTTATGAACCAGCCCTGCAATCCGCTCATTTGCTTTGGAGATATCTTCAATACCAAGGAATTTCATGGTTGCAAATCTAATAAAAGAAGGTAGACTAGATGACTATGTGAAAGGTGACTGACCTTCATCCTTCATGTCAAATACCTGGGTCTAAAGCCCGGTATTTCTTTAATCCGCCAAACCCCAGCCTTCTACCTGGGGTTTTGCTGTTCACAGCGATGCGGGGGTTTTAGCCCGGATCCGGGAAAGCAAAATGACCTAGCCCGTATGATGGTCCCCTAATCCTATAGATCTCCGTGGCCTCCTTTCCTCCGTGCGCTCTTTACTGCTGAAAAACCTCCGGATACTTCCTGATAAAATAAGCCGGTGTACAACTCCAGGCATGGCAATAACTGTTGACCGGATAAAATTTATAAGGCGAGGTGTAATCGTTTTCCGGATCATACACTTCCCAGAAAGTATCCGCTCCTTTAATCACCATATTGCCCCAGTAGGATAAAATCTGCTGGCGGGCGGCGCCGGTAAGGCCGGAACGCATGAGGGCTTCTACATAATAATGCATCAGGTAAGGGCCTCCGGGTTTAACGGCCGATGTATGTTCTTTTACATAGGTGAGGATCTTCTGGCTTTCCGCTGTATCCGTCACTCCGGCCAAAACCATCCAGGCCTGGGTCGCGTAAGAAACCTGTTTTCCGGCTCCGCTGACAAAGAGCCCCTGTTCCTTATCATAGAGAAGATCTTTGCAGGCTTTTTTCATTTTTTCAATCATGGCGGGTATTTCGGCTACCTCATTTTGTTTTCCCAGCAATTTGGCCAGTTCCATGGTCTGGTTGAGGGCGAAGATGATCAGGCCCTGGAGCGGGGCCTGTTTGTCCAGGCCTTCTTTCCAGTCGATGAACAACCACCATCTGTTGGCTGCCGCAGCGGTGTCATTAAACAGCCCGTTATCCAGCATAAATTTTTTGGGATTATCGAGTTGTTTTTTGGCAACCGGCCAAAGTTCGAGGGCAGTGGTCCGGTCGTTGGTGGCTTTCAGGTATTCGAGCAGGGTCGCATTGTAAAGCAGGGAATATTCAAACAAAAAGGGCGCCCCTTTCTGGGAATGGGGGCTGGGCCTTTCAAATACATTGGAAGGAAGGTAACCGGCTTCCGTGCTCAGTCCGGCCAGCAGATAGAGGCATCGTTTGGTCAGGTTGTGATTTTTAAAAGTATAATTGTTGGTGATGGACTGCAGGTAGAGATCGCCGATCCAGAGCCGCCGGTCTCTTTTGGGGCCATCTTCAAATACGGTCTGCATACATTCTTTCAATGTATTGCGCGCGATCGAATCGATTTTGGCAAAAGCTTCATAGGTGGCGGGTTCCAGCGGAGGCGGTATGGCCGAGGCTGAAGTGCCAGCCGTACACCAGGCATCGGCTATTCTGAAATCAAAAAACCGGGAGGAACCCAGTAATTCAAGTTTGACATAACGGAAAGATACCCTCCTGGCCAAGGTAAACTCCGAAGGCATTTCGGATATCGTAATGATTTCATCCTGGAGCCAGGCCCTGCTCAAGTCGCCTTTATATGGTTCGAAGGGTACGCTGACTTCCGAGGGCACTTCTCCAAACGTGAGTTTTATCCGGGTGGGGGCATCCGCTACCCCGCGGATTTCATCAAGTTTCATAGTGAAATAACCGGTAATGTGTTGGCCGAAATCAAGGATCAGGCCCGTCTGTGTTTTGAACGACTTGGTGAACAAGCTGTCAGTGGGCCATTTCCGGTCAACCCTCCAGCCCTGGAAGGCGCCCCGGTCAGGCTTTGTAGTGATGGCATGGACCGGCATGACTTTGGTTTGGGTCAGTTTGGGTTTGAGGGCTTCGGACTTCTGGAGCCAGGCGGCTCTTTGGGTCTTGAATACGTCCTGGCTTTGGAGGATCAGGGATTTCAGGGTAAGAAAGGCAATGGGGAGGATTAATTTGATTTTCATATTGATTGCAAATCTATTCAGGATCGAGGAAAGTTGGCAAGTTAGTCAGTTGGCAAGTTGGCAATTGTGAAGTAGCGTAATTGGTACTTGGCCCTGGCCTGATGTGAATAAAAAAATTAAAGTTAGGAAGGAGCTAAGCTCCGACCTTTTAATTTTTATTCGGTGATGACTATAAATGCGGCAATGCCGAAGCTAAGCTTCGACTTAACGACCCGGAGCTAAGCTATAAAACGAAAAGTGCGCCGAGCACACAGAGCACGCAGAGGTATATATTTGAATAAAACCCTGCGTCCCTCGGGGCCCCTGTGCCCTCCTCGGTGAATAAAAAAGAAATAAACCGCAGAACCCGCAGGGAATGCAAAGGAACCTCAGAGAAATGAATACATCCTCCAAATTCATTTCGCTCTTTTCAATTCCCCATCTAAAAACCGGATCATTTTATCGTAGTAATAATCAATCATCACTCCCGGTCCATGCCCTCCTCCCGGAACAACTATGAGTTCACTTTGGATCTTTTTCATTTTGAGATGCTCATGTAATTTATGGCTCTGGCAGGCAGGGACCTGGAAATCCTGATCCCCGTGAAACAGGAGGAAGGGAGGCGTACCATGATGTATATAATGAACCGGATTGGTAAATGCCACCTTGTTTTTAATTTCCTGGATGGGGCCGCCCATGAGAAATGCTTCAGGCGAATAGGGGCCGTTGTGACTGAATGAACTGCCGCAGGAATCCATGATAAGGAAATCTACAGGCCCAAACCAGTCCACCACCGCATCCACTTGGCTGTCAAAATTGGTATGCAAACCAACCGAACCTTCGAGGTCCGCGGTTTCATTCCCGATCGTATAATTCCTGATTCCATTGGTCACGCCGGCCAGGGCGGAAAGATGGCCACCCGAAGACCAGCCCGTGATCGCGATAAAAGAGGTATCCAATTGGTATTTTCCTGCATTGGCCCGGATATACCGGATAGCCGCTTTGACATCCTGGATCTGTGCGGGGAAGAGGGCATCCCGGCTTGAACGGTGGTTGATGCTGGCCACGGCATAACCTGCTTCCATCAAACGCCGCCCCAGGTTTTCACGAAATACATTTTGTTTGGCATTGTTGGAAAACCAGGCGCTTCCATAAATAGCCACCACCACCGGAAGAGGGCCTTTTTTATTGAAAGGCAAATGAATATCCAGTTTGTGGCCTGCGATATTATCTCCCGCGTAATCCAGGTCTTTCCAAAAGGGGCCGAATTCCTGGGTGGGGAAATGATAGTTCAACCAGTCAGCCAGCCGGTTTTCCCAGCCATCGGAAGCCTTTCCTTGTTTCCGTATACCATAACCGTGCCCGCCATCCGGATAGACATGCATTTCCGCCGGCCGGCCTGCAGTTTTCCATCGCAGGTAAAGGGCAGGATTGCCGTCCGAGATAAAATCATCCTGTGAAAAAGCGAGGAAGAGAGGAGGGGCATCGGCAGGCACTTGATTCCCTTCAATCGCTCCGCAGTAGGCATAAACGGGCGCCACAAAATCAGGCCGGCTCATCGCGTCATAGGTGAGGGCCACGGAAGCCGCAACGGTACCACCAGCCGAAAAACCCATAATGCCAATCCGGTTTGGGTGCAGTCCCCAGTCTGCAGCATGACTCCGGATGTATTTTACCGCTTCGCGGCCATCCGCCACAGCAAATGGGACATAGGGGGCGTTCAGCGAATCAATCCGCTTTGAGTTTTGTGCCCGGATATCCTCCATGGCCTGTTCCCTGGAAGCAATATGTTCCGGTACGAGCCGGTATTTTAATACAAAGGCGGTGATTCCTCTGGTATTGAGCCATCGTGCCACATCGGTACCTTCCGATTGGATGGACAAGGCCCGGAAAGCGCCACCGGGGCAAACGATCATGGCCATGCCATTTGGTTTTTCCGGTTTGTACACAGTCAGGCTGGGATGAACCACGTTGGTGACAAAAATGTAGTTGTTCGGGCCCCGGATGGTATCCGTTTTTTCCTGGTGGGTCCAGGATTCGGATCCGGGAGCGTGACCGGGGTATATTGGGATTACTTGTTGTGAGGATATACTTAAACTCAATAAGGAGAAGCAAATTATGATGCAGAGCCTTTTCATGTGGAATTAAAATAATTAATAATTAAAATAATTAAATGAAGAGTCAATAATTATTCAGTCCAGCTGTTTTGCCCCTCCAGGGGAATACAGGACTGGTAATCACCGGGTACCGGATCATATCTCAACACTCCTTTGCCGATTTCTTGCGAACTGAAATATGCCATCAGGGTAAGGCTTTTGAGATCCCGGAAAAATCCAACCTGTTTGGAATTCTCCAGGGTAATACCCCATAAAGACAGTGGATAAGCACCCGCTTGCCGATCCAGGTCCAACAGCAGTGATGATCTTTCTTCCCTGCTGCAGGCGGGAAATTTTTTACCAAAACTGCTTTTTGCCAGTTCATTCACCAGGTCCAGGCCATCCCGGATTTTTTGCTGAGTCTCCGGATTGAGGAGGGAGGCAATGGCCTTATCGATGAACTGTGGGACGCCGGTTTCAATAGCTCCTGGCGTTTGGGTTTTGGGCAGAATGGTTTCTGTGATGGAGGAAAGGAGAGAGGCCTGATATGCTGTAAAAAAAGTCGGCTTCCAGTCAAGACCGGGTTCCTTGCGGCAGGAAAGATATAAGGCGGACCATACGCTTGCCGATACGGTAACGCCAAAAATCATCAGGCTTTGATTTTTTATGGCTTCTCTTCTGTTCATGGCAAGGGGAATTAAAGGTTATGTTTATTCAGTTCTTTGATGGCAAAATCAACGGCTCTAGCTGTGAGCGCCATATAGGTAATGGATGGATTGACACAGGAGGCGGAGGTCATGCAGGCCCCATCGGTCACAAATACATTGGGCGCTCCGTGCACCTGGTTGTTCCCGTTTAATACCGAGGTTTTAGGGTCCCTGCCCATGCGCGCCGTGCCCATTTCATGGACCCCTACGCCAATGCCCCCGATCTCATCAAAGACCCGGACCTTTTTAAAGCCGGCCGCTTCAAGCATTTCCGCGGCATCGGCCTTTATTTGTTCGCGCATCTTCATTTCATTTTCTTTGAAGCCCGCGTCGATGGCCAGGAGGGGCAGTCCCCATTTGTCTTTTTTCCCGGGATCCAGGCTCACCCGGTTTTCAGCATAAGGGAGGCATTCCCCGAATCCCATAAGGCCCATGTTCCAGCCACCCGGCTTGAAAAGGGATTCTTTGAATTCCGCCCCGAGCCCTGGCTCATTGATTCCCCGGCTCCAGTTGTTCCGGGTTCCGCCGGCGCCCTGGTAATCATAGCCACGCAAAAATTTTTTATTCTCCGTGGATTTATCCAGGTTGACAAACCGCGGAATAAAAAGTCCGGTGGGTTTCCTGCCCCTATAATATTGATCCGCAAATCCTTCATGCTCTCCATAGGCTCCGCAGCGGTAATGGTGGTCCATGAGGTTTCTTCCCAGTTGATCGCTGTCGTTGCCCAACCCATTTGGGAAGCGGGTGGAAACGGAGTTCAACAGGATCTGGGTCGTAGCCAGGGTCGATGCACAGCAGAAGATCAGGGTGGCTTCGTATTCCGTGGTAGCAAGGGTCTCCGCGTCGATTACCCTTACCGCGGTGGCCCGCCTGGTTTTTTCATCGTAGAGAATCGAATGAACTATGGCATGGTGCCGGAGCGTCAAATTACCGGTACGCTGGGCAGCAGGAAGGGTAGCCGAATTGCTGCTGAAATAAGCCCCGAACGGACAGCCACGGGCACAGCGGTCACGGTTCATGCACTTGCCACGGCCCAGTTCCAGGTGCCATGGTTGGGGATCGGTTAGGTGGGCAACCCTTGCCGGGGTGATATGCCTGCCTTTGAATTTCTGCTCCACTTCTTTTTTCAGGTGTCGTTCGATGCAATTGAGGGCGATCGGGGGCAGGAAAAAACCATCGGGCAGGTGGGGGAGTCCCAGTTTTTCCCCGCTGATGCCTACAAACTTTTCCACATACGTATACCAGGTTTCGATATCCCGGTAACGAATGGGCCAGTCAATGGCAATCCCTTCTTTTATGTTGGCTTCAAAATCCAGGTCGCTCCAGCGGTAACAATTCCGGCCCCAGGTGAGGGAGCGGCCCCCGGTTTGATTGCCCCGGATCCAGTCAAACCGTTGGTTTTCGATATAAGGATTGTCCAGATCGTCGGTGAAAAAATGTTTATTGTCTCCGCCTACAAATCCGCTGCGGGTCTGAACGGGAAACCGTTTGGCTTCCTCCTGTGTAAGGGCTCCCCGGTATTCCATATCCCAGGCATCCAGGTTGGCAGTGGTGTAGTCTTTGACATGGACCACCGGCCGGCCCTTTTCAAGCACCAGGGTTTTGAGCCCCTTTTCACACAATTCCTTTGCGGCCCAGCCTCCGCTGATCCCTGAGCCGATGACAATGGCATCGAATTTGATTTCCTGCATGAAAGTTGGTTATGGTCCGATGAAAGTAAGAAAGTAATGGAGTATGTTCAAATAAAGTCGTGCTCCTTAAATTCGCTTTTGTTCACCTTTAGCACCATTAATTCCATACTTGTCCAGAATACCTCTAAGATTTATTTTAAGGGGTCGCCCAAATAGCTCCGGTCGTAAAGAGTGGATATTACTCTTTGCTTACGCCATGATTTAATCATTTATTGTAAACCTGGTTTAAGGCTTTGACATGGATTATCGGCTGGCCTTCACAAGGGTCCCCTGCACCGGACTTACAGTTTAAATTTTTCCTTCAAATAATGGAGCGCCATGGCATTGGCTTCTTCACTCTTAGCCACGTCGTGACGGGGATTGCTGGGATTGGCAAAGCCGTGGGCTGCCTCGAATATTTTATAATCCAGTTTTTTACCTGCGGTCTTCATGTTGGAAGCAAATTCTTCGATGATGGCTTTACTTATATATTCCTCGGTAGCGAACAGACCCAGTACATCGCTGTTCAGCGTCTTTAATTTTCCTAAATCTTTCACTGGCATGCCATAATACATCACGGATCCGATGTTTTGCTTTCCGCAAATCAGGGCAGATTTCAGGGACCAGCCACCTCCAAAACACCAACCCAGGCTGGCTATCAGTGCATCCCCGCCGACATAAGCCGTGGCTCCTTTGATGATGTTCTCAAGTCGGGTTTCGACCACGGCTCTGACCCATTGACCGGCTTCCTGAGGATTGGAAGTAACTTTTCCGTCATACATATCTAGAGCAAGGACATTTACTTTTCCTCCTAATTCTTTGAAAAGAATATCCGCCTGTCTTTTGACATAGTCATTTACACCCCACCACTCCTGGTAAACAAACAGCCATTTGTCAGTATGTGAAGCGGCTTTAACCTGATAAGCTTTTGCCGCGATGCCATCAGGGGCGGGAAAATCTATCATGGCTCCTTCTGTTTGGTATATCAGGGGCAATGGTGATAAATGCAGGGCCTGGAAACCAGGAAGGGCGGCCAAGGCAGCCATCCCTTCATCCCCCGGAACCGTATGGCATGTTGTGACCCCGGATGGAAAATTTTTTTGATTTGGAACCGGGACTAGGCTATAAACTCCTGTTAAAAGAGGAAAAAGGATTACAAAAATCTTATACATGGTTTAGGTTTTTAAAATAGAAATAAGAAGAAACAATAAGAAAGATTTGTTTGATGGAATCCACTAATTTACACTTAAATGAATTATTCATTTGAGTAACGCTCAGGGGGTTTTTTGTATGGGCAGGGAAGCATATTTGACGGCTGCCAGGAGGATATTTTGGGTGATGTCAAGTTCTGCTTCATTACGGGGTGAATAAATCATCAAGTAAGTTTTGGCGACCCGGTCTTGTCCCGCAAGGCCATGAAGTTCTCCCCATCCTTTTTCTATTACTTCTTTGGTATCGCTGGGACTCAGGATGATATGCATGGATCCGTCGGAAGGATGGATATGCCCTATTTCTGCGTGAGAAACAGGTAACACGGTTTGATTGCCCGCTGAACTATCATTCAAAAAAATCCCCGGACTATGCCTTTCTAGGTAGGACATTTTATACACCAGGTTAAAATTTTTATCGGAGACCTGATTGTCAAAAATTTTTTTCTGGCGGTTTCTGACCAGGGTATCGTTATGCTGATCAACCTGCCGGTGGGGGATGGCGAATGGCGCTATTTTTGGCTTGTTGCCTTGCCTCCGGGGAAGACCCGCAAGGGTGGAGACGTCACCGGGTTTGTTGATCTCCCTCATGATCGGGCTTAAGTCCAAAGGATCCTTCATTAGGTTACCGTATTCTTTGACCGTGCGAAACCCTTCAAGGGTGTTTGGCAATCCTCCTGGGCCGAGGGCTACCCAATTCTGGTAATCCAGGTATTCCGGTTCCGTTAAAAAATAGGCCATGGCTGAACCAACAACTTGACGTTGGCTGCCTAATTTTTCGATACCCAGTTCGATGACATCGCCTGGTTGGAGATACCTGGGAGGTTTTGTTCCCAGGACCACCCCGGCCGGGGTCCCCGTTGCGATCACATCACCGGGTAGCAGGGTCATATATTGGCTGATTTCACTGACCAGTTTGGCCACTTTAAAGATCATATCACTGGTGTTGGCTTCTTGCCGCATAATTCCATTTACTTTAAGCCAGATTTTCAGATGGTGAGGGTCCCCAACATCCTCAGGGAGAACGAGGTAGGGACCCAGGGGTGCAAAAGTATTGGCGCTTTTCCCTTTATCCCATTGATTGGCGGGCCGTTCTAGTTGCCATTCCCTTTCACTGTAATCATTGATGATGCTATAGCCAGCAATGAAGTTCATGGCTTCTTGTTCTGAGACATAGGATGCCTTCCTGCCCACGACGATGGCCAACTCGGCTTCGTAATCCGTTTTAAATGAATTTTTAGGTATGATCACGCTGTCGTTGGGGCCACAAAGGGAAGTGGAAGCTTTCATGAAAATCACCGGCTCCAGCGGGATAGGGGCACCGCTCTCCTTTACATGCTCGAGATAATTGAGTCCTATGGCGACGATTTTGGAAGGCCGGCTTACGCAGGATTCAAGGTGCACATCGATTGGGATAACTTTACATTGGCCTGCATTTTTGATCAGCCATTGTTTAAGCCTCGTGATTCCATCCGTGGCGAAAAAGGTTTCATCAAAGTCTTTCGTGAATCCCGAAACATCCAGTCTATTGCCCTGGGCAGTTAACACACCGGGCTTTGGACCTTCCGGGCTGGAGTACCTGAATAATTTAACGGACTGCGCCCGGGCATGGATCAGAAAAGTTAAAATAACAGCCAGGAGGAAAAGCTTGTTTTTCATTTGTTCGGAATTTGGAGTATATTAAAAGATAATCATTCAAACTTTGCTTCAGATGTATCCACCTGGAATTCGTCGAACTGAAATTCCTGGTAAAAAATGAAAAAGATTAAAAATTAGTTGGCGTCCGTTAATACGAATTCACCGCTTGCCCTGAGGCTAACTTCTTCGGCAGCTACCAACGTGGGCATGGTACCCACCCCGAAGTCGGTTCTTTTTATAATACCATTGACTTTAAAACCGGCTAGTTTTTTGCCTTGCCGGTTCGTGGTGGAGCCGAGGTGAATCAATTCAAGCGTAACCGGTTTAGTCGTGCCTTTGAGGGTGAGGTCTCCGGTGAGCTGATAGGATTTTTCTCCGGTCTTGCGGATCCCGGTGCTTTTGTAACTCATGGTTGGAAACTGCACGACATCAAAATTATTGGGTTTCATCAGATCGTTGTCCCTCATCTGATTGTCGGTGCTCAGGCTTGCTACTTCAGCAGTCAGTTCAAAAACGGCATCGGAGAAATCCTCCCTGGTAGCCGTGATGGAAGCATCGAATTTTTTAAAACCGCCATCCACTTCCGAAATGGCAAGGTGAACGATGGAGAAAGAAAGTTTGGCATGTCCTTTATCAACCATCCATTTTCCCTGGCTGTAGCCACTGAAACAAAGGACGAACATGGATAGACCTAAAAAGATTGATTTTTTCATAGTTAAAAAGTTTTAGGAGACAAATGTATCCGGGACCAAATGGGCGGATATAGGATTATTTGTTCCAGATGTAGGACTTTTAATTTACACCATCCCACTATTAAGATTCCTATAACCTGCAGGGGTATGACCTGTTAATTTTTTAAAGAAACGGCTGAAGTAGGAATGGTCCTCAAATCCAAGGATGTAAGCAATTTCATTTATTTTGAGATTGGTATTGCTTAAATAGGATTTGGCTTCGTAAATCAGTTTTTCATGAATGTAGAGGCTTGCCGATTTACCGCTGGTGGTTTTAATTACTTTATTTAGATAACCTGCACTGACGTGAAGTTTTTTTGCGATGGCTGACACGGAAAGGGGTCTGTTGGACATGTGGGATTCGGAGGCATGGATTAACTCATCGATTTTATTTTTAAATTCATACAACCTTCCTCCCGGTCGGGTATGATGTGGATCCCTTTCTCCCTGCCGTTTTATGTACTTTCGCCGTATAAAATGCAAAATCAGGGTCAACAGGTTTTTTACCATTTCGCGGTTGTCGGCTTGGCTTGAATTGAGTTCGAGAACAACCTGTGAGGCGAGGGATTCAAATCGTTTTGCGTCGGAGGCATTCAACCGGATAAAGGGATATGCGGTGCTTGTGAAAAAAGGATATTTGGTTACAAAATTTTTTGCTGTAATATCAATGCCTGCAAAGGACGGGCTAAAATAGATTACGTATCCAAATAAGCGACCCCGGCGCGACCAGGACTCCAGTTTACCGGGATAAGTATAACACAAACAATTTTTAGGGATCGAGAATTGCGCATCGCCCACTGAAAATTTAAGGGCTGCATTCTTAAAGTAGATTATCCTGAAAAAATCAGCGCGATATAGAGGCATATTTATTAACTTGTTGGAAGGCTGTTCCTCGAGTCTCATGGCCATGATATCAGGGAATAACGGTATTCCAAGCCCATAGAGCTTAAAAAATTCAATGATGGATTTTAATTCAGTTTGTTTTCTGTGTTTGGATTTCATCGACCGGCCTGGCAAAGGGGATTAGTCACCAGCGGAAACGGCCACCTGTTTCTGTACTCCCAATTTATCAATCCCCAGTTCGATCACATCCCCGGCTTTAAGGAATCTCGGAGGTTTAAAACCCTGGCCGACGCCGGAGGGGGTACCTGTGGCAATCACATCCCCCGGAAGCAGGGTCATGTATTTACTGACCTCGCTGACCAGCCGGGCTACCTTGTAGACCATGTCGCCGGTATTGGAGTTCTGGCGCATCTCGCCGTTGACTTTGAGCCAGAGGTTAAGATTATGGGGATCGCCTACCTCGTCCGGGGTCACCAGCCAGGGGCCGAGGGGTGCAAAGCTGTCCGCGCTTTTACCCTTGTCCCATTGCACCCCTGGTTTTTCCAGTTGCCATTCCCTTTCGCTGTAATCGTTGATGATGGTATAACCGGCAATGTAACCAAGGGCTCCTTCTTCCTTGATGGATGAAGCTTTTTTTCCGATGACGATGGCCAGTTCGACTTCATAGTCTGTTTTGACTGAATTTTTTGGTATAATAAGATTATCATTTGGCCCGCATAATGCGGTAGTGGCTTTGAAAAAGATAACGGGCTCAGAAGGAACGGCTACTCCGGATTCCTGGATGTGCTTAAGATAGTTTAAACCTATAGCCACGATTTTGGAAGGACGGGCCACGCAGGAGGCATAGGTGAAGGAGGAAGGCACAGGCTTGCATTTGTTCTGATTTTTTTCCAGCCACTGTTTTAATCCTGGAATGCCGCCGGATTCAAAGAAATGTTCATTAAAATCGGCCGTGTATGTGGAAACGTCCAGTAATTTTCCATCGGGGGTCCGGATGGCTGGTTTTGCACCTTCGGGGCTGTTGTAGCGGAATAATTGGATATGCTGGGCAGGAGCATGAAATGAAAGAAAGGACAGGATAAAGGGTAGTAGGAGGAGTTTTTTCATCCTTCTAATTTAATGATTCTTTGATTTCGCGATGCAATGATATTAACCGATGACCACGCTGAGGGCGCAGCGTAATCGCAGTGGAAGAAGGTGAATGCATGTCTTTACGGAACCTCGGCGTTACTCGGCGATCTCGGCGGTTAAATAAATAAATTGCAGAGGAGATAGGTGGATTATTGCTAAATCGGTTACCTACAAACCCAGCACCTTCGCTACATTTTCTTTCAAAATCAAAGGCCTCAGCTCCTCCCGGAATCCTGCTGTTAAAAAATCTTTCATCCATCGCTCCGGGGTGATCAAAGGGAAACCGGTGCCAAAAAGCACACGGTCTTCCAACAGGTTCCCTGTTTGAGCTGGTCATTCCATAAAATCCACAAGACAAATCCTGCCTTTTGGAGACAGCCAATCGAGTAACCACCGGTTTTTTCCGATTCATCCATTTAAGCGATAAAAGGTATTCGTCGTTCTATTATTTTTGTATTATGAATCCAGTCATCCGGGAAGCAAACCGATACCTTGCCAATGCCAAAGAACTACTGGTACAAAAGGCCAAAAGAACCAATGGCGTCTATAAGGATAAAAAATATGTAAAAATGGCCGGACATGCTGCTTATTGCTGCGTGCTTCATGCTTTGGATCAGTTAATTATACCATCAGGTGAGGTGAGAACCAAAAAAGGTGTAAAAAAATCTGTTGATTATTACCGGGAAGTACTGGCAAAATATGATAAAAAAATGTTGGCTGAGTTTAATAACCTGTACGATACACTCCACCTCAGTCTCGGCTATGATGGCAATACGGATGCTGGAATTGCCAAAAGGGGCTTGGAAATGGCAAAGGAGTTTATTGATAAAGTGGCTACTCGCTTAAATTAATAAACAAGCGGATTTCAATCGCCTTGCAAGAGCAAATTTGGAATATTTAAAGCCCCAAAACCCGCACCGCATTTTCTTTCAATATCAACGGTTTCACTTCATCCCGGAACCCGGCCGTTTCAAAATCCTTCAACCATCGTTCCGGGGTGATCAATGGGAAATCAGTGCCAAAGAGCATCCGGTCTTTTAACAAGGTATTCGCGTATTGAATCAAGGAAGGTGGAAAATATTTCGGGCTCCAGCCGCTCAGGTCGATATAGACATTGGGTTTGTGCAAACAAACACTTAGCGCCACATCCTGCCAGGGCCATGACGGGTGGGCCAGGATAATGGGGATATCCGGAAAATCTATCGCTACATCATCCAGGTGCATCGGATTGGAATACTCGAGCCGGAGTCTGCCGCCCGCCCGGGCCCCGCTGCCAAATCCGGAATGCCCCGTATGAAATAGCATGGGCAGGCCTGCGGCCGCAATTGCCTCATAAAGAGTATAGGCCATGCGGTCATTGGGATAAAAACCCTGGACCGTCGGATGAAACTTAAAACCTTTGACATGGTATTCTTCAATCAATCTCCTGGCTTCCCTCGCACCCATTTTGCCTTTGTGCGGGTCGATGCTTGCAAAGGGGATCAGGACATCCGGGTTTGCAGCGGCAGCTTCCGCTATCTCTTCATTGGGTATCCGTTTGCGCCCGAGTTCGAATTCCGCGTCGATCGCAAACATCACGAGTGCTATATTCAGGGACCGGTAATGGTCCACGGTTTCCTGGATCGTCGGGCGGTGATCCGATTTGAAATATTTGGCAAAAGCCTCATCCAGCTCCGGCCGGTAGTCGTCGTGGGGCTGGCGGCAACTGACCTCAGCATGGGTGTGGAAATCGATAGCCAGCAGGGATTTTGGATTCATTCGAGTGAAGATTGTTGTGTTTTTAAAGTGGTTTCTTCAGGCGTCTCATCAGAAGTTGGTACTGACTAAAAAGGGTTCGATCCATTTATTCAGGCCATACGCGAGCAGCTGTTTTGACCACCAGTTCCAGTTTTTTCCATTGTTCGTCCTGGCTGAGGGCATTGCCATGGTGGGTGCTGGAAAAACCACATTGGGGGCTGATGCCCATGTTCTCCAGAGGAAGATACCGGGCGGCTTCATCAATGCGGCGGACCAGTTCATCGGGATCTTCCAGGGTATTTATTTTTGAAGAGACCAGTCCCAGGATCACTGTTTTATTACCCGGAACAAAACGCAGAGGTGCAAAATCTCCGCTTCTTTCATCATCGTATTCCAGGAAATAAGCGTCGACCTGGATGGCGTTAAACAGGATTTCTGCGACAGGTTCGTATCCTCCTTCGGCAAACCAGGTGCTGCGGTAATTGCCCCTGCACAGGTGGATGGCCACCCTGAGATCTTCCGGGCGGTCTTCGATCACGCTGTTGATGAGGCCGGCATAAGTGCGGGGTAATTCATTGGGGTCATCGCCCCTTTCCACCGCAGCGGCCCTCATCTTTGGATCGCAGAGATAAGCCAGGTTGGTATCGTCGAGCTGGATATAGCGGCAACCGTTGCGGTAGAGGGCATCGATTTCCTTATTATAACAGTCGCTCAGGTCATGGAAAAACAAATCCATATCCGGATAGGCCTCGATATCGATGGATTTCCTTCCTCCGCGGAAATGCACCATTGTCGGGGAGGGGATACATACTTTAGGAGTCTGGCCAGTCACCGATTTCAGATAATTAAAATCGGCCACCTGGATATCCTTTATATGTTTCAACTTGCCGGTGACACTGAGTTTGGGCGGAGTGAATCCGTCTTCCGCCACCTTTGCATGGGGATTGGCTTCGATGCCCCCGGTAACGCTGACCCCCGACAATTCTTTCAAAAAATCAAGGTGGAAATAATCCCTCCTGAACTCTCCATCGGTGATGGATTGCAGGCCAATGGATTCCTGCATTTTCACGGTTTCACGAATGGCCGCATCCTCAATATCCCGGAGAGCTTCTGCCGGGATCTCCCCATTTTTCCATCTCATCCGGCTTTCTTTCAGGTGGGCAGGACGCAATAAGCTTCCAACATGGTCCGCACGGAAAGGGGGATTGATTTTATTTTTCATTGATTTTGTTTTGAAGGGGAATGTAAAAATTATTTTGGTTGCATCCGTAAAGCCCCGTCGAGGCGGATGGTTTCTCCATTGATATATCGATTTTCTATAATATGTTTAACCAGACCGGCGAATTCTTCGGCCAGCCCGAGCCTTTTCGGAAACGGGATCGAAGCTGACAGGTTTTGAATGGCTTCTGACGGAAGCGCGGCCAGCAAAGGAGTCATGAACAATCCCGGCGCGATGGCATTCACCCGGATACCAAACTGGGCAAATTCGCGGGCGGCGGGCAGGGTCAGGCTGACCACCCCGCCTTTGGAAGCGGCATAGGCGGACTGTCCTATCTGGCCTTCATAAGCGGCCACACTGGCCGTGGAAATAATCACCCCCCGCTCACCTTCTTCCATGGCTTCGAGCGTCATCATGTCAGCGGCAGCCAGCCTCAGCATATTATAGGTCCCGATCAGGTTGACCTTAATGGTTTTTTCAAAATCCTGGAGAGGTGAGGGTCCCTGTTTGCCGACGATCCGCCCAGCAGTGGCGATGCCGGCACAATTGACCAGGATCCTGGCCGGCCCATGAGTGGATTTGATGAGATCAAAAGCCCCTTTTGCACTGGCTTCATCTGAAACGTCACAGTGGATGGCCAGGCCGTTGATCTGGTTGGCCAGGTCCAGGGCGAGGGTCATGTTTTTATCACAGATGGCTACCCTGGCTCCGGCTTTGGCCAGCAGCCGGGCGGTGGCAGCTCCGAGGCCGGAGGCACCCCCGGTGACAATGGTCGATATATTATGAATATTCATTATGTGAATTTGATTAATTTTTTATTTAGATTATCCGCCCCCGTCCCCCGCCCTCTTTAGTCGGGCAGGCCTTATGGGGCGCCAAAGCCTTTGGCTTTTGAAATAAGATATAACTGAATTGCATTTCCTTTATCTCGACCCAAAAAGCGAACGCTAAAAGTAACAAGGAATTCCAGACCATTGGATACCCTTTAAACGGGAAGATGCAACCCAAATTTTGTAACCTAAGATTACAAACTTTATGCAGATGGTGGAGGTTAGTGCCGGAGGCACGCTATGTGGGTAGAAATGAATTACAGAAATATTCCGTCCCGGACGGGACGAGATTTATCCATGATAAATCAGCTACCCACATCAAATCCCTGAACGGGACAAATTGTCGCATGCTTCAAACTTGCATGCCTGACGGTACGTGATGTCTCAATGTTTATTATCTCCATAAATCCGTTCAACAAACTCCGGATGATTCTGAATAATCTTCGCCGGATTAATAGTCCCCTTGTCCGTGATTTCACCCTTGTCCAGGTTAAGTTCTATATCGGCGACAATCATCTTTTCAATCCGGTTCGAGCTGCCGCTGCTTTCACCAGCCAGGTCATCAAGTAAGCTATTGATTTTTTCCGTGATCAGAGGGTGGGTCGCATAGGTCATCCGGTCGTATGGATCCTTCAGTATTTTTTGAACTTCCACAGGATGTAAAAAAACAAGGGCACCGATGTACGGACGGTCGGATCCGGTGAGCACCACATGTTGGATCAGGCCTGCTCCGGCGGCAATAATCCGGGCCTTGAGTTGGGCCGCATGGACCCAGGTCCCTGTACTCAGTTTAAAATCTTCTGTCAGCCTCCCGTCAAATAAAAAGCCGGCGTTGGGATCATCCGGGTTGGAAAATTTTAAAGCGTCCCCGGTACGGTAAAAACCTTCCTCATCAAAAGCGGCCCGGGTCAGTTCGGGCTGTCGCCAGTATCCGGGGAATACATTTCCCCCCTTATACCTCGCTTCCAGTTTTCCGCTTGTTGGAACCAGCTTTAGCGTCAACCCGGGAACAGGTACCCCCAACAATCCGGCGAAACCACCGGGCTTGCTTGAAAACAAGGCGGAAGGAGAAGACTCGGTGCAGCCCAACCCTGTGCCGATCAGTATTTTTTCCCCGATCGTTTCCATGGCTAATTCCTCGAGGGCATCCCAGGTATGCTGGGGCATGCCCGCTCCGGCATAAAACAACATTTTCAAGTTTGAAAAAAATTGTTGGCGCAGGGAATCTTCTTTCCTCAAATAGGGGATTAGTTCTTCAAAACCTTTGGGCACATTAAAATACACGGTGGGTTTTCTTTCTCTCAGGTTACGCACGGTTTTGGATATGCCTTCGGGGGTGGGGTTTCCATCATCCAGGTATAGGGTGCCGCCATGGTACAGGGCCAGGCCAAAATTATGATTGCCGCCGAAGGTATGGTTCCAGGGTAGCCAGTCAACGAATTCAAGGCCGTCCTCCTTCAGAAAGGAAAAGGTCTGGGTGATTTGTTGCCAGTTGGTGGTGATATTGCCATGAGTATTGATCACCCCTTTGGGCGCTCCGGTAGAACCCGAAGTAAACAGGATCTTAGCCACCGTATCGCCCTGGATGGATTCATAGGCTGTTTCCACTTCAGGACTTACTGGAGTATTTATAACCTGATCCAATGTCAGCAGGTCAGCATGTTCGGGATTGGTTTTGGATGCAATAACATTAACGCCTTGGCCCGCAGCCTTCAAGGCAGGCGCAAAAACTACGGGGTCACCGACCAGGATCAAACCGGGCCGGAGCAAGTCCATCACCTGTTTCAGTTTTTCAAAGTCTTTTGAACGGAGCGCGTAGGCCGGGGAGATGGGTGAATAGGGCAAACCGGTATGCAAGGCTGCCAGGGCCAGCAGGGCATGCTCAATGCTGTTTTCACTCCATATTGCAAGGGGTTTTTCCGGTGACAGATCCTGGGTCGACAACCAGGACGCGATGCCGAGCATGTGAGCAAAAGCTTCTTTGTAGGTTATCGTTCGCCACGGCCCATCTTCATCTCTCTGGGCCAGGAAAATACGGTCCGGCCGGGTTTGGGCCCAATGGACAAAACGTTCGGTCATTCGTACCGGATGGTCTTCGAGCGGTATCTTGGATTGAATGTGATAGGACCCATCCGGCCTTTGCTCCATCCTGATATCAATTGAAATGGACGCAGCCGACCGAAAGGGAACAGGGGTTTTAACATTCATCATAACCAGGGCAGTTTGGATGCCTTGCCCTCCAGGAACAATTTCATTCTTTCCTTTGCTTCCGGAGATTGCTGGGCCAGGGCGGCCATCAGGCTTTCCATTATCAGGCCCTGTTCCCTGGAGCTATCGGCGATCCCCGGTAAAACATGGGTCAGGGCATAATTGGTGAGAGAAGAATTGGCCGAGATCTTTTCCGCCAGCTCCCGGGCTTTGTCCATTCCTTTTCCTTCTTCTACCAGGTATTGGGAAAAACCAAGCCTCAAGCCTTCCTCCGCCCGGATCAACCGGCCGGTCAGCATCATATCGGTCATGACCGCCAGGCCAATGAGGCCAGGTAAACGAACGGAGCCACCCCCTCCCACAAAGATTCCACGCTGGCCTTCAGGCAAGGCATAAAAAGCGGATTCTTCCGCCACGCGGATATGGCAGGCCGAAGCAAGTTCGAGGCCCCCGCCCACACAGGCTCCCTGGACGACTGCGATTACCGGGGCTGGACCAAACTGAATATGATCCATTACCCGGTGCCACATTTGTGAATGATGCAAACCTGCCACGGCATCCTTTTCTTCAAGGGCTGAAAGGTCAAGCCCGGCGCTGAAATGTTTGCCTTCGCTACAAAGGAGGATGCATTTGACAGATGGATCGGTGTGCAGGAAGGCCCGTTCTATTTCCAGTAAAAGTTCATCGTCGATGGCATTCCTTTTTTCCGGCCGGTTGATTTTGATGGTCAGGCAGGGGCCTTCAAGGAGGACTTCAATTTTTCGATATGGTATTTGGCTTGTCATCAAATCAAAAATTCATCAGGTGTAAATATAGTAATGGGAGATCCTTCGCCTACACGTTGCAGGAGGGCCTGGGTTCGCGGAAGTTCATAATGAAAAAAATACCTCATGGTTTCAAGTTTAGACCGGTAAAAAAGCTGGTCATCCGGAGATATGGACTGCTCCAATGCGCTGATCGCCGTATGAGCTTGTTTAATCCATTGCCAGCCGGCATTGAGCAGTCCAAACCATTCAATATAGAGGCTGGCATCGGCCAGGACCGGAACCGGGCTGTTTTGCCTGGATTTGCGGATCAATTCCCTGCTCACGGAAATAAAGCCCGTGATTTCTTCGGATAGGCGCAGGGCGTAGGGTTTTAATTCATTTTTGGACAAAGCCATGATCAGGTCATGCTCCGTTTCCGTCTGCCAGAGGTCCAGGATCGAGCCATCACCCCCCAGGATATGCCTGCCCAAAAGAGTTTGTCCCTGGATCGCTGTGGTCCCTTCATAGATGGAGAGGATGCGAACGTCCCGGGCCAGTTGTTCCAGGATAAAGTCCCGGGTATATCCATATCCACCCAGGACTTGCAGGCCGGCATGCACCGAGGCGTTGCCTTCTTCAGAGCCATAAACCTTGACCATGGGGGTCATCAATTCCAGCAGTTGTTCATATTTCTTTTTTTCCTCAACGGTAGCCGCGATTTGAATACGGTCGAGGTAAACTTGGCATTGAATCACCAGGGACAGGCATCCTTCGGTAAATGCTTTCTGTTTGAAGAGGAGCCGCCTGACATCGGGGTGGCGGATAATGGGTACCGGTTCGGACAAGGGATTTTTATCTTCAGGGCTGCGGCCCTGGATCCGCTCTTTGGCATATTGCAAAGAGGTGTAATAGGCTGCTGAGGCCATATAGCCGCCGGCGAGCCCCACGGCCAGGCGTGAAGTGTTCATCATCTGGAACATGTATTTCAGACCCTGGTTTTGTTCACCGATAAGATAGCCTGTACAACGATGCCCGGCGCCAAATTCCAGGTGCATGGCCGGGGTGGACTGCTGGCCCATCTTATGAAAGATGCCCACCGAGGTGATGTCGTTGTCTTTGAGAGACCCAGATGCATCGGGCCATTTTTTAGGGACGATAAAGAGGGAGATGCCTTTGACTCCTTTAGGCGCGCCTTCTATCCGGGCCAACACCAGGTGAACAATGTTTTCCGTGATGTCGTGATCGCCCGCAGAGATGAATATTTTCTGGCCCTTGATCTTATAATTTCCGTCAGGCTGTGGAAAGGCAGTTGTTGATATATCATTTAATGAACTACCGGCCTGGCTCTCCGTAAGGCACATGGTAGCGGCCCAGTCACCCGTCAAAAGACGGGGGAGATAAAGAGCTTTTTGATCCTTGCTGCCAAAACTCTCGATCAGGCGGGAGGCAGACACCGCCAGGCTGGTAAACATTTCAAAACCATTGTGTGCGCTGCCGATGATAAAATCAATGGCCGCGAACACCGACCTGGGTAATTGCATGCCGCCTAATGCTTCGGGGAAGGTGGAAGCCAACAAGCCGCTTTCACTAAAGGCATGATAAAAAGAATGGGTGCCGGGATGTACAGTGACCTGGCCTTCCCGGATAAAAGGCGGATTGCGGTCAGAATCCACAAACGCGGGCTTCATATGCCTGTTGGCGATATCGGTGGCGGTGTCCAGGGCAAGGCCTATGGTTTCGCGGTCATGGGCCTGATAAAAGGGATTTTTGAGCAGTTCGGGAACTTTGTGATTCTCGAACAACATAAACTCCAGGTTTCGCCGCGAAAACAGTTCTCCCTTATTCATGGTTGACCACTTTGAGTTCGGCATGGTGAAGGATGAGCTCTTCCCGGTATTTTCTAACGGACCATAAAAAACCGGTTACTCCCAGGCTTCCCCCAAAAAACAATAACAGCACGAGGCTGTATTTCAGCATTCCTTCATCTTTAAATACAAAATCGGTGAATGCGGCTACCAGGCTTGGGCCCATGGCAAGGGCAATGAGGTTGAGCACAAATAAAAAGATCGAGGAGGCAAAAGCCCTGACCTGGTTGGGCATGATCTCCTGGATGGCCGCCGCGGAGATACCGATATTGGAGGCGATGAAAAAGCCAGGTATACCAAAGGCCAGTACAGCCAGGTTCCCATCCGGGATCAGGGGAACCAGGAATGAACAAAATACCCCTGCCGTAGAAATGATACCGACCCGGATACGTCCCGTGAGGTTGTTTTTATGGATCAGCCTGTCGGCGTACCAGCCTCCCCATAGCACTCCGAGCAGGGAAGAGAGGACAACCACCATTCCATAAAACAAACCGGATCTTGGTATGGACCAGTCAAAAGTCCTTTGCAGGTAAGTCGGTACCCACGCGGAAAGACCATAACTGCAAAGTGCGGAAAAGGAAGCCCCAATGCAAACCCCCCAGAAGGCCGCTTTTTTACTCAAAATCGTTTTAATGGCTTCCTTTGTATTGAGTGACCTCGCCTTACCGTCATGAAGTAACATTCCTTTACGAACCGGTTCTTTTATCCGGAGCATAAGCAAGGCGATCAGCAGGCCGGGGAGGCCGATATAAATGAATAACAATTGCCATGGGTAAATCTCCCCAAACAAGGGTATGCGGACCAGACCTTCGGTGGGTAATTGTGCAATCACCCCCGCTCCGATCAGCAGGGCGATTCCGGATCCGAGAAAAATGCCCAGGGAGTACAGGCTTAGGGCGGAAGCCAGTTTGTTTTTGGGAAAATAATCGCTGATGATGGAATAGGCGGAAGGAGAGAGGGTGGCCTCCCCGATGCCCACGCCCATGCGGGCCAGGAAAAACTGGCCATAAGTGCGCACCCCACCGCAGAGGGCCGTCATCAGGCTCCAGGTGGCAATACCGGCGACGATGATATTCCTGCGGTTGTATTGGTCCGCCAGCCTGCCGATCACCATACCGAAAAAAGTGTAGAATAAAGCGAAGCTCAAACCCATGAGCAGGCTGACCTCAAAATCGGACAAGCCCATATCCCTTTTGATGGGCCGGACGAGGAGGCTGAGGATCTGCCGGTCGATGAAAGAAGAGACATTGGCCAGCATGAGGATGGCGACCACCATCCAGGCGTATCGGAGTGAGGGGGGGGCGGGGTTGGCAGTTTCCATGTTATCTGGGAGGTGATCAAAAAGTACAAATTTTGTTTCCCACAAAGGCCACGAAGAACACAAAATAATGACTATTCAATGGTTATGTTTTTTATTTGTAAGCTTCGTGTGGTTGCGGGAACCTTCTTAGTCAGCCCCTTGCGCTGACGAATATAAGGAAAGCTGATGTGGGAACCGCCTTGCTGGGCATTCGTGGTTCAGGCAATCAGATAATTAAAATCACAACATAGTGTGATTTTGTCTTAGATATTGGAGTTTAAAAACGAAATGACTTAAAAATCAAAGTTTAATGTGGTTTTTGTTCATTTGCTCCGCTCATTTCGTTTCAGAAGTTGTTTTCAAATCTGTCCTTAAGGTCAGGCATGCCAATTATTTCAATCGTTCCAACCGACCTTTTCTTTTCACAATGTTTTTATAGTCCCATTGGATTTCCGTGGCTTTATTTAGCCATCTTTTCAGGTCGGAGAGGTTGACCTGGTCAGCGGAGCTGTAACGGATGGAGGCATCCTTGAATTTTCCCGTGCCTGGTTTCAATCCATCTTCCTCAAAGCCAGCGCCGCTCCAAAACATCAGCCTGACACCATCTTTCAATTTGGAATAGCCTGCGACGGGGTTGCCATCCAGAAACCAAACGGGGTGGGCATGCCAGATCTTGTTTTCCGCTTCAGTCAGTACGCTGTTGATCGTTGCAGCCAGCAAATCACAGATCTTTTTGTCCGTGGCGGATAATTTATCGTTATACGCTTTAATTTCTGTTTTCATATTTCGTGGTTTTTAAACCAAAGGTGGTGATGTTTTACAGATTTCTTAGTTGTGAAATGGGAATGAGTTCAAACTCTCTGAACTCACCTCTCTGTGCACCTGATGTGCGGGGGAGCACCCCAGACCCCAAACTATCCTTCTGTAAAAAAACAAGTAATATTTCTTACAATTTAATTGGGTCCGGATAAGCATCTCCGAAGACTGAATGGCCAATTATAATTTATAAGACATGTTGGGCATCTCCGAAGCCCGAAGTTCGTAAAATCAGACCGCAAAACTCTCCCCGCATCCGCAGGTCCTGGACGCATTGGGATTTTCAAAATAAAATCCTTTTCCGGATAGCCCTCCGGAAAAATCCAGCGTGGTATTGAACAGGTAGAGAAAACTTTTCAGGTCGGTGACCACCTTCACACCATTATCCTCGAAGACCTGGTCATTCGGACGGTTTTCATCGTCAAAATCCATTTTATAGGACAGGCCGGAGCAGCCGCCGCTGGTCACGCTGACCCGTACGAAATGATCCGCACCCAGGTGTTCTTTGGTCATGATTTCCTGGATGCGTTTTTTTGCCGTGTCGGAAACAAAGATCATCCGGCGTCTATATTAGGCTTTAGCCGCTTCAGCGTTTTGTTCCACCACGATGCCGTTTTTGGTTTGATAATCCTTGATCGCGGCTTTGATGGCGTCTTCTGCGAGCACGGAACAATGGATTTTCACCGGAGGCAGGGCCAGTTCTTCGACGATGTCCATATTATCGATCTTGAGGGCATCATCGATCGTCTTGCCTTTGAGCCATTCGGTGGCCAGGGAGGAGGAGGCGATGGCCGAACCACAACCAAAGGTTTTGAATTTGGCATCTTTGATCGTCCCGGTCTCTTCATCCACTTCTATCTGGAGGCGCATGACGTCACCGCATTCCGGGGCTCCGACGAGGCCGGTGCCGACGTTGTTTTTGCTTTTATCCAGCGTGCCTACATTGCGGGGATGCTGGAAGTGCTCGAGGACTTTTTCTGAGTATGCCATACGATTGAAATTTTAATATTTGTTGGAAAGGTTTTGTTTAATTAATGGGGTGACCAGGTTACCTGGGAGAGGTCTACTCCTTCTTTATACATTTCCCAGATCGGACTGAGGCTCCGCATGTGGTTGACCCCGTCCTCGATGGACTGGATAGCGATATCGATGTCTTCATCTGTGGTAAATCTGCCGAGGCTGAACCGCAGGGAGGAATGCGCCAGGTCGTCTCCCAGGCCCAGGGCGACCAGGACATAGGAGGGCTCGAGGCTTGCAGAAGTACATGCGGATCCGGAGGACAGGGCCATGCGCTGGTTGAAGGTCATCATCAGCCCTTCGCCTTCCACATGTTTGAATGACATATTGGTCACATGGGGCATCCGGTGGGCCGGATCTCCATTGATATACACTTCTTCCAGTTTGTTTTTGAGGGTGGTTTCGAGGCGGTCGCGCAGTTTGCTGATCCGCGCCATATCCTGATCCATTTCCTTGCGGGCGAGTTCGGCCGCTTTGCCAAAGCCGACAATGCCGGTGACATTCAGGGTTCCGGATCGCATGCCCCTTTCGTGGCCCCCGCCATCCATCTGGGCGGTCACCTTGACCCGGGGGTTTTTGCGGCTGACATATAAGGCGCCGACCCCTTTGGGACCGTACATTTTATGTGCAGTGAAAGCCATTAAGTGGATGCCCACTTCGCGGGGATTTACATCGATCTTGCCTACAGCCTGGGTGGCGTCGCTCATGAAGAGGACCCCTTTTTTTGCGCAGATCTCACCGATTTCTTTGACCGGCTGGATTACGCCCGTTTCGTTATTGGCCCACATGATGGATACGAGGATCGTGGTCGGTTTGATGGCAGCCTCGAGCTCGGCCAGGTCGATGAGGCCTTTGTCGTTAACCTTCAGGTAAGTGATTTCAGCGCCCTGTTCGGCCAGGTGTTTGCAGGTATCGAGGACCGCTTTGTGTTCTGTAGTTGCGGTGATGATATGATTGCCTTTTTTGCGGTACATGTCGAATACCCCTTTCAAAGCCAGGTTGTCGGATTCCGTCGCCCCGGAAGTGAAGATGATTTCCTTGGGATCGGCGTGGATTAGTGTGGCAATTTGCTCCCGGGCATAGTCCACGGCTTCTTCGGCTTCCCAGCCAAAAGGATGGCTGCGGCTGGCTGCATTTCCAAATTTTTCGGTGAAATAGGGCAGCATGGCCTCCACGACCCTGGGATCGCAGGGGGTGGTGGCGTTGTTATCGAGATATACTCTTTTCATTTTGAGTTGCTTATAAATTAAAACCCTGCAAATGTTATTTGGACTTTGTCTAAGTAAGAACAAAATTACATTCAAAAGGATTACGAGGATTCAAAATATTTATAAAAGTTTTTATGAGGTTAGAGG
>CAYOPD010000006.1:0-70976 GCA_964405735.1 uncultured Saprospiraceae bacterium
CTCAGAACAATTTCTTCTGCCCATTCCCGTTTACAATTTCAAATTCGATAGAGCCTTTACCGGCAGGCGCGGACCCGCCCGCAGGATTTTCCTTCGGCCGGATACCAGTCAGCTTGTACTCGCTCAGGCGGTTGCCCAGGGCTTTCCATCCCTTGACTTCGATAAATTCTGAGAGACGAATCTCACGGGAATGTTTTTGATTCTTCGCTTTCCAGCTGTATTCGATCACAGGGTCTTCTCCTGCCTGGGCATACAACAGCCTGGAGTCCTTGTGCTCGGTGATAAATTTGAATCGCGTCCCGGTGGTCGTCGTTTCGATCAAAAACCGTTTGACCATCGTCCATCCTTTTTCCCCATCGTAATACACGGCGGCAATGGGTGTTTCGGGTTCAAATTTACCGATCCAGATCAATTCATCCACATTGTATCTCAGGCTCATTTCCACCGGGTTGAGCTGGTAGCTGCCGTCGTTCCAGAGACTGAGAATAAGATCACCGGTGTCAAATTCTCCAATCGCTTTGCCCCTTTCATCCGTGTTTAAACGGCCGGTGACTTCATCCAGCCAGATGGCCTGGGCGCCGAGGGAACTCTTGCCTTTTTCTTTGAGGTCCACCCGTTTCACCGGGTATTTGGTGACGGTAATCCCTTTGGAGCCGCGGCCCTGGATCTCAAGGCCTGCAAAATCAAAGTCAAACTGTTTGATCCTGGCCGTGCTGCCCTGGGAAAGCTGGATGCCAACGATTTCCGATTCGCCGTTGGGATTGGCACTGAGGTATAAAAGCCTGCTTTCTTTGTGGTCAGTGGCTATCGGGTATTCTTTGTCCCGGGTGACCCCACCGATCTGAAACCGTTTGGCAAAGGCTTTGCCACTTTCCCCGTCCAGGTAGATCACATTGTAAACGGTCCGGTCTTCATTCTTTTTCCAGACATTGACGTATTTCAGGTCCTTGCCCATGAACACTTTTTCACCGATGCGGGAGACGATCATCTTGCCGTCTTTCCGGAAGGCCACGACATCGTCGATATCGCTGCATTCGCCTACCAGCCTGGATTGATCTTTTTTCAATCCCCATCCTATGAATCCTTCCTTCTCATCCGCATATAATTTGGTGTTGTTGGCGACCACGGTATGGGCCTGGATGTTTTCAAACAGCGTGATGGTAGTCTTTCTTTCTTTCCCTTCGCCGTATTTTTTCCGGAGATGTTCAAACCACGCGATGGTATATTCGACCAGGTGCCGCAGATCAAAATGGACCTGCTCCAGGGTTTTTTCGGTATCCCGGATCAGTTCATCGGCCTTGAACGTATTGTATTTGGAAATCCGTTTGATCCGGATCTCGGTGAGCCGGGCGACGTCTTCATCGGTAATCTCCCGCCACAGTTTGAGCCGTTTGTCCTTGGGACCGGGCTTTTCAGAGGGAGTTGAGACGTATTTTTTCAATTCAAGATGAATGGTCTCTACCACTTCTTCCCAGCTTTCACATTCTTCGATTTCGTGGTAAATCCGGTTTTCAATGAATATTTTTTCCAGGTTGGCAAAATGCCACACTTCGTTGAGTTCATCCCGTTTGATTTCGAGCTCCCGGCGAAGCAAGTCCTTGGTGGAATCCACGTTGTGCCGGAGGATGTCGCTGACGCCGACAAACCTCGGCTTTTGGTCTACGATCACACAGGCATTGGGGGAAACGGACAACTGGCAGTCGGTGAATGCATACAAGGCGTCGATGGTGACATCAGGGGAGACCCCGGGTTGCAGTTCAATGGCGATCTCGATCTCGGCGGCGGTATTATCCGTTATTTTTTTGATTTTGATCTTGCCTTTTTCGTTCGCCTTCAGGATGCTTTCGATCAGGGAAGAGGTCGTGGTACCAAATGGAATCTCCGTGATCAGCAGGTTTTTTTTATCCAGGGCCTCAATCTTCGCCCGGATCTTCACGCGGCCTCCCCGTTGCCCGTCCTCGTATTCGGAAATGTCGATGCTGCCCGCGGTTTGAAAATCAGGGTATAGTTTGAATTTTTTTCCTTCCAGGTATTTAATGGCCGCATCGATGATCTCATTAAAATTGTGCGGAAGGATCTTGGTGGAAAGGCCCACCGCAATCCCTTCAACCCCCTGGGCAAGCAGGATTGGAAATTTGGATGGCAGGAAGGCGGGTTCCTTGCGTCGGCCGTCGTAGGACAACAACCAGCTGGTTGTTTTGGGGTTAAACAAAACCTCCAGGGCAAATTTGGTCAGGCGGGCTTCAATATAACGGGGAGCTGCGGCACTGGCCCCGGTGCGGGCGTCACCCCAGTTGCCCTGGGTATCGATCAACAGTTCCATCTGGCCCAGGTTGACCAGGGCGTCCCGGATGGCGGCATCCCCATGCGGGTGATACTGCATGGTATGGCCGATCACGTTGGCCACCTTATTGTATCTGCCATCGTCGATTTCGTACAAAGCGTGCAGGATCCGCCGTTGCACGGGTTTGAGACCGTCCTGTATCGCGGGTACGGCCCTTTCCAGGATCACATAAGATGCATAATCCAGGAAGTAGGACTCGTACATGCTGGTCAGGGAAGTGATTTTAATGCCTTCTGCCCCTCTGGGTACGGGTATGGTGGGCGGCGTTTTTTTCTTCGACATGACTTGTAGTTTTCCGGAACAAACATATTAAAATTAGTAGTAATCTGAAAGCGGGGTAAAATGGCTTGCCCGGATTCAGGACAGGGACCCCCTCTTTTCCAAAGAGTTAAAATCGACCGCCGGCGAAGCAGCAAGGACATGAATCTCGCCGTTTTAGTTTAATTTGGAGGATTAAATCCAAGGGTCATGGATATTATCATTCCTTTACAATCCGAAGAAGAGTTTATAAACGCCTGCGCGCGCAACGAACGCTGGGCACAGAAAAAACTCTATGAAGACCATTATGGCATCATGATGGGTCTCTGTCTGCGTTATGCCAACAACGACGAAGATGCGCTGGACATCATGCACGAAGGGTTCATAAAGGTTTTTAAACACATCAGCAAGTACCAGCCGGGCACTTCTTTGTCCGCCTGGATCCGGAGGATCATGGTCAATACGTCCATCGATTATTACCGTAAAGAAAACCGCCGCAGGACCGAAAACCTGGAGACGGCATACGCCATCGGGGCCGCCGACGTGGATGCCATCAGCCAATGCTCTGAAAAAGAAATCCTGAAGGCCATTCAGGAGCTCACTTTTGCCTACCGTTCGGTATTTAACCTTTATGTCCTCGAGGGTTTTTCCCACCGGGAAATTGCAGAGCAACTGGGCATTACCGAGAGTACTTCAAGATCAAACCTGGTCAAAGCCAGGATCAAACTGAAAGAAATTCTGTTGGGTAAAGGAAAACTACATGAACACTGAGGAGTTTGATGATATTATAAGAAACAAAGTCACCCAGCCTGCACCGTCTGAAGGGCCTAGGGACTGGGATCTTTTTATGCTCTCTGCCATTGACAAAGGGGAGGAAAAAATATTTGAAGACAACCCGGTAGACCGTGTGGTGAAGGATGCCCTTGCAGATTTTAAATCGGATTATAATCCGGGTCACTGGGATAAACTGGTCGTGAAAATGGACGAACCGGTACCGGAACCCCAGGTGATCCATGCGCGTTTTGACAAAACCGTTTCCAATTCCCTGAAGGACATCACCCGAAAATACGACGCATCTACCTGGCCCAAACTGGCCGCTCGCATTGAAGCAGAAGAAAAATACCTTCGCCACTATTACCGGGCCAAGATGATTGAAGCCGTGCTATTTTGCCTGCTGGTGCTCACCCTTTTCCAGGTCAGCCGTTCCGGAAAGTTCACCCCTCCTTTTATCAAACCGGCTGAAACCGAATTAGCATTGAAGAAAACCCTTACCCGGGATGAGGATAAGGTTTTAGGAGGGATAAAACGGTTACCTTTAAATGAGACCGCCACTGTTTCAAAAACAGAAATAAAGAGTACTTCCGGTCCCAGTGCCTCCCTTGCTGATGTGGCTGCCTCATTCAACCAGGCAAATAATCACTCTTCTTCTTTACCCATGATGACCCGGAGTGAAGACCTTCTCGAAAGTCTGACTAAGCGGCAAAGCCTCCTGAGATCATCTCGATTCCGTTCAGAATTGGAGGGGAAAATCAATGGCCTTCCCCTGGTCCAGGTGTTTAACGAAGAAAAAACGCAGGATGAAGAAGAGTCCCTGCTTGCCCACAACCTGGTCCCTGTCCCGGAACCTTCGGCCCTCGACCTGCCCGGTGTCCTTAAAACAGCAGGTGCAGGAGGGTGGAAACTGGGCATGTATTCCCATTACGATTACAATCAGATTTACCTTCCCGACCAGCAATTCCTCGTTTTTGGCAAAAAATCGGATTTATATCCTGCTACTACCGTAAGTGCAGTAGGTTATGGAGCCGGATTTAAAATGCATTATCTGAAAAACAGGTTCGGTCTTGAATTCGGTTTGGGTTATGCCAACCGGTCTTACTCCCCATCGCGGGCTTATTACCTCGATCCCTACTGGAATATCAATTTCAAGAAAATAGAATACGATATTGTTGCCCTCCCCATCGCCATCAAATACACCACCAAGAACAATACGCGCCTGAGGCCCTATATGATGGCAGGCATCAACGCCAACTTTATTGCCAAGGCCATTTATGATGTTCTGCCTGAAATCAAGCAGGTTAATTTCAGCGGTGACCGCAAATTGAATGCAGCGCAAAATTCAATTTACAGCCGGGTTCAGGACCAGTTTACCCACCTGGACCGAAGACGTGCTTTGTTATATGGCCAGGGTTCCCTGGGTATGGAGTGGAAGGTCAATTCAGACCTGGATGTATATTCCCAATTGACCTATGCACAACGTTTCCTCAACAAACAATTTGGGCCGAACTGGGATCAGTTCAGGTCGCTTTCGCTGGAGATTGGTTTGAAGACGGGGTTGTAGTACAAAGAAGTCAGCAGTCAGTTTTCAGCAATTTTTGACTCCTGACCACAGACCACAGACCACTGATTACTGAATACTACCTGACCAGCTCCAGCTGGGTAGCAGCCATCCTTAGAAAATTAGGAAGGATGGTAGACCGGGTCCTGGCGATTTTATCCGGGTCTTTCAGATGGACCACCATCTCATGATAAGCGGATTCGCCCACATTGTGGATGATGGGTGCCTTTTTGGCTCCGTTGAAGTGGACCAGCATGCCATCGGGGTCGGCTTCGGGGTGGAATTGCGTGCCGATAAAATAATCAGAAAACCGGATCGCCATCAGCGCCCGGTCTTCGGTGCCCGGTGCGGGCTGATTTTCTTCAGCCAGGATTTCGTATCCGTGGCTGATTATTTTATTCATGTCCGGACGGATCACCTGGAACATCCTGAAATCAGCGATATAAAAAGGATGGGGAAGGGTTTCAAATATGGCTTCAGCCCTGCCGGCTGTAGTCAGTTTGACCGGGAAAATGCCGTACGAAGAAGGTTGCCTTTCATTGATCTCCGCCAGGCCATAGTGCCTGCAGATCATCTGGAAGGAATGGCATATGAAAAACACATATTTTTTCCTGGAATGGGGCAGGCGGTTCCAGGCTTCGATCGAATCGATCAACTCAAAATACTTGGTGTCCCAGGCCATACCCTTGGTATCCAGTGGGCTTCCGGGTCCGCCGCTGCTGATATAAATATCATACGACAGATCGGGCACGTCTTCTTCCAGTCGGAGGGCATAGGTATCGGTGATGATCTCCTGGTTGATTTCAAGGGAGAAATTTTGAATGAGTTCGTGGATACACCGGATGCCCTCGTTTGCCTCACCGTTGTAAAGGTCTATAATGGCTATACGGATCAACGCTCTTTCTTTGATATACATTCTCTTGACAGGCTTGGTTGAAGAGGGCAAAGATACTAAAAATCGAATACCGTTGTAATGTTTTGCAAATCAGTCCATTATGATAAATCAGCCCATCAGTAAATGCAGGTGGCTGGATCATGCACTTCCAGGTAAGACCTGTAATTCCTGGCCCTGGCATCCTTGCATCCTACCAGATTGACCAGTTGGATTTTCCTGAATTCAATAGGCTGTCCTTCACTCTGCAGGGCGATAAAGCCTGATGTCAGGGGCTTGCCAGGTTCCCAGACCGCAGGGTTATACCGGTTGGCAACTCCACCGCCCATGGAGGGCATGGAATATTCAAGCACCACTTTTCCTTCGATGATGTGGCGCACCAGGCTGTCACCAAGTACTTCCAGTTCGGCAGAAACCCATTTGTCCTTATCATAAGTATCGCTGGTTGAATTGAGGCAATGGCCCGGGTATTTTTTGCCTTGGTAAACGATGTCGGTGCCAGGAGAACACATGTTTCCGGTAGGCCTCGGTTTTCCATCCCCAAGACCCGCCAGAAACTGCATTTCTACCGATATCGGCCAATCCTGCTCTTTTGGCATGGTGGCCGGATCCTGGGAATGAAACATGACCCCGCTATTGAGCAGGGTATAATCCGGCGCACCGGGCTGGAGTTTCCCCCTGAACCGGTAATCCAGCTTCAGGCGGTAATGCGAAAAGGGCTTATGATAATATAAATGTCCAAACTGGTCTTTGAATTCGCCATACCGATCATAAGAAACCACTATTTTCTTATTCTTCACGCTGAACGTGTTGCCAAAATTGTCGCCATAATCGTGATGGTGGATTTTTACATTCCAGCCATCCAGGTTTTTACCATTGAATAGTTTTACCCAGTCCCTGGCCGGGATCTGACTGGTTCCGTTTAAACAGAATCCACTGATCATAAAAACCAAGTTCCAGGGGCTGATCCTCATCATTTATAACATTTCTTTGTTTACGCTCCGGGATACGTATTTGCCCCAGGTAAGGTTGTCCTGGCCGGGTTTATGTGCCCTGGCCCTTTCGATGGCGTACAGAGCAGCATGTTCCACCACCCAGTCCCAGTTTTCCTTGCCAACGGAATGCAGATCGGCATCCGGGGCCGGGTTGCAAAAATCGATGGCATAGGGTATACCGTCGCGGACGGCAAATTCCACCGTATTGAAGTCGTAACCCAGGAATTCATTAAGCCGGATGACATAAGATTCAATCAGGGAGATCAGTTTATCGGAATTCTCCGGCAGTCTTACATCATAACGCAGGTGATGCGGGTTGCGCGGTTCATAAGCCATGATCCGGACATATTTACTGCCAATGCAATAACAGCGGAAATAGTAGTCAAATACGATTTCTTCCTGCAGCAGCATGACCAGTTGGTTGGTCTGATTGTATTTCTCAAAAAAATCGGCCTGGTCATGGATTTTGTACACATGTTTCCAGCCGCCCCCTGCAAATGGTTTCATGTAAGCCGGCCATCCGATGTATTCAAACATACCCTGCCAGTCGAGCGGAAATGCCAGGTTTCTAAAGGAGGTTTCCTGGGTATCCGGCGGCCGTTCCTTGGAAGGAAGGATCACGGTTTTAGGCACGGGCACCCCGATTTTCACGGCCAGGCAATTATTAAAAAACTTGTCGTCCGCGCTCCACCAGAATGGATTGTTGATCACGGCGGTGCCTGTGATGGCCGCGTTCTTCAGCATGGCCCTGTAAAAGGGCACATCCTGGGAGATGCGGTCCACGATCACATCGTAATCCAGTGGCACCGCCTGCAACACTTTATCAATCTTTACCGCTTCCGCACGAATCCCCGGCACATTCATGGCATTGATCCGGTCGACAAAAGCGGGAGGAAAACTGCTTTCCATGCCGTGAAGGATTCCGATCTTCTTCATAAGTTTGTATTTTGACCCAAAATAGATAAATATTTTATTCCTTGAACCGCAGGTACCACGATTTCCAATCTGACCATCTGGAGAGACCAGTATCCCTTTCCTTTTATCACGGACCGGCTGAAGACCGCCCAACGGTGGACCACCTGGTGATTGTCAATGACGGGCAGGAACTGGCCCACATGGATATGGGGCATATGGTCAGGGAGCGCGCGGGCCATCACCGGCGTTCAGTCCTCGTCGTGGGATGTGCCGCCGCACCCGGTGAAGCCCGTAAACAGGAATACGGCGTTCAGTGGTCTTCGGATTATGCCGGCAGGGGCCGGCTCGCCGCAGCCTACAACCGGTTTATTCTCTCTGAGCTGATTCCCTTTCTTCACCAGGAGTATTCGCTCGATCAAAATACCGATACCACGATGGCCGGCTGGAGCCTGGGTGGCCTGAGTGCTATGGATATTGCCTGGCATTCTCCAAACCGGTTCAGGAAAACCGGCGTTTTTTCCGGTTCATTCTGGTGGAGGCATCCTGAAAAAATCAAGGATGATGTACACCACCGGATGATGCATCACCGCATTCGAAACACCTCTTCCCGGCCTGAACTTAAGTTCTGGTTCCAGGCAGGGACCGAAGATGAAACAGCGGACCGCAACAACAACGGGATCATCGATGTGATTGACGATACCCTGGACCTGATCAGCGAGTTGCATGAAAAGGGCTATCACCGCGAACATGATCTGAAATTCCATATCGTCGAAGGCGGCCGCCACGACCTTCCCACCTGGAAAAAAATGATGCCGGTTTTTTTGGATTGGGTCATTACGGGGAAGTAGGTGTGAGGTGTGAGGTGCTGTGTGTGTCCTTTCTCCCGTATCCCTTCCTCCCGTCTCCTTTACTCCTTCATCACAGCGAATCCCAACCAAGCCAGTAAAATTCCACCCAGAATACTTGATATCAAATAAATCCCTCCGGACAAATATTGCCCTTTCTGAAGAAGGTTGATCATTTCCAGCGAAAAGGTCGAGAAAGTGGTGAATCCTCCACAAAACCCGGTGGTGAGTGCCAGGCGGAGCGCAAAATTGCCCGGATGTTTTAAGAAATAGGCCCAAAGGATGCCCAGCAATAAACTGCCGGAAAGATTGATGATCAGGGTATGCCAGGGAAAGCGGGCCATGTCCGCGCGCATCCAGACCGAGAGGAGATGCCTTAGGATACCACCACCGGCGGCTCCTGAGGCAACACTCAAAACGGAGATCCAATTCATGACGGATAGGTCTTAGCTTGCGAATGTATTGATTTCACAAATATTATGTAGGTTTATTCTGAACAAAAAATAAAATCAAAACATGACCATTGCAGAACTCCAGCAGGAGGTGGATCAGTGGATAAAAAAACACGGGGTAAAATATTTCAGTGAACTCACCAATACCGCCCTCCTGGCTGAAGAATGCGGTGAATTGGCCCGGCTCATGGCGAGGATCTACGGCGACCAATCATTCAGGACCCGGGAAGAAGCAGACAAGTCCGGTCAGTCCCTGGCCGGAGAAATGGCTGATATATTGTTTGTGTTGACCTGCCTGGCCAATCAATGCGGTGTCGATCTCCAGGAGGCCATTACCCTGAATATGGAACATAAAAAAAACAGAGATGCAAGCCGGCATCACCATAATCCCAAATTGAAATGAAATCCATCCCTATCCGCTTTTTAGTTGTGTTTTTTTTTCCAGCCTTGACAGCAAAAGGGCAGGAGCATATCCTGTGGTATTCAAAACCCGCATCCTATTTTGAAGAAGCCCTGCCGGTAGGAAACGGGCGGATGGGCGCCATGGTCTACGGCGGAATCCGGAGGGAACGCCTTTCACTGAATGACATCACCTTGTGGACCGGAGAACCTGCAAAAGCAGATCAAAATCCGGAGGCATTCCGGCATCTTCCGGCTGTCCGGGAAGCGCTTTTCAGGGAAGACTACGCCGCAGCCGATACCCTGGTGCGGAAATTGCAGGGCCGTTTTTCTGAATCCTATGCACCCCTGGGTAATCTGTGGATAGACTTCCACCATCCGCATGAAGCCGGCGAATACCGCAGGGAACTCGATCTGCAAAACGCACAGGTGAACATTCAATACCGCTCTAACCAAACCCTCTATACCCGAACCGTTTTTGCCTCCCATCCGGACCAGGTCATGGTCATCCGGCTTCAATCAAAGGGCGAAGGACGGCTCCATTTTACGGTCCATCTCAACAGCTTGCTTCTGCATCAGGTGAGTACCAAAGCGCAACGGATGGTGATGACCGGCAGGGCGCCGGTGCATGCAGAACCCAATTACCGGAGGGTGAACAATGCCATAATCTATGGTGAACAAAGAGGAACCCGCTTCGCTACGGCGCTTGAAATCCGTCAGGGGGAAGGCCGCATCAGCACCGGAGATTCCACCATAACCGTTGACCAGGCATCCTGGGCGGAAATCAGGCTGAGCATGGCCACCAGTTTTAATGGATTCGACAAGGATCCTTTCCGTGAGGGCCTTGATGAAATCAAAAGAGCAAGGGATCCGCTTGAAAAGATTTCAAAATATTCTTATTCCAGTTTGCTCGAAAGGCATCGGGCCGATTATAAAAAATTCTATGACCGGGTCGTTCTGAACCTGGGCAAAGCGCCATTTGAAAAAACAGAAACCGGCCTCCGGCTGAAACAAAACTCAGCATCCCATCCCGATCATGGGCTGTCTGAATTGTATTTCAATTTTGGCCGTTATCTCCTGATCAGCGGGTCCCGCACCGCAACGGCTCCAATCAACCTGCAGGGAATCTGGAATGAACAGATGAGGCCGCCGTGGAGCAGCAATTATACAGTCAATATCAATACGGAAATGAATTACTGGCCAGTGGAAGTCTGCAACCTTTCCGAACTGCATCAGCCATTGCTTTCATTTATAGGCAATCTCGCTCACACAGGAACCGTCACTGCGCGGACCTTCTATAATTGCAGGGGTTGGACTTGTCATCACAATTCCGACATCTGGAGCATGACCAATCCGGTCGGTGACTTCGGATCGGGTGACCCGAATTGGGCCAACTGGCAATCCGGAGGAGCATGGCTGGTCAACCATCTTTGGGAACATTTTTTATTTACCAGGGACTCTCTTTTTTTAAGGACCCAGGCTTACCCGCTGATGAAAGGGGCATCCCTCTTTTGCCTGGATTACCTCACCGAAGACCCAAAAGGTTTTTTAGTGACGGCCCCTTCCACCTCCCCGGAGAATATCTATATCACGGACAAAAATTACAAAGGGGCCACCCTCTATGGAAGCACCGCGGATTTGTCCATGATCCGCGAACTATTTCACGCCGTGATCCTTGCAGGAGAAATCCTGGATACAGACCACAGCTTCAAAGACTCCGTTCGATCAGCCCTGGACCGGCTTTATCCCTACCAGGTCAGTCGGGAAGGGCATCTGCAGGAATGGTATCACGATTGGGCCGACCAGGATCCCAGGCACCGTCATTTATCCCATTTGTACGGGGTTTATCCCGGAAGCACCATCACTCCCGGGCAGGGGGATTTGTTTAAAGCGGCCCGGCAATCGCTTTTGAACCGGACCAATAACGGTACGGGATGGTCTATTTCATGGAAGATCGGCATGTGGGCGCGGTTACTGGATGGGGAGCAGGCTTACGATGCCTTTATTAAATTATTGAATTATTATCCTGCCGACAAAAGTGAAATCCGGATGGCCGGAGGAGGGACCTATCCCAATTTATTCGATGCCCATCCACCTTTCCAGATCGATGGCAATTTTGGAGGCGTCGCCGGACTGGCCGAAATGTTGCTGCAAAGCCATGAAAAGGAAGTTCACCTCCTGCCAGCTCTTCCATCGGCCTGGCCTTCGGGATCGGTCAAAGGCCTCAAGGCACGTGGTAACATGACCGTAAACCTCTCCTGGGAAAACGGGAAACTAAAAATGGCAGAGTTCAGAGGATCCATGGATGGTTTCAGGGAGATCAAATATGCCGGACAGATTAAAAAGGTACAACTGAGAAAGGACAAATGGGTATCCCTGACATTCTAAATTCTCCGGATCCGGATCTATGAAAAGATTAATCCTCAAAAGGCTGCTTATTTCAGTTCCCCTGCTCCTGGCTGTGTCCTTCACCGCCTTTCTTCTTCGGGACATCATGGAATCGGATTCTTTTGAGCATTTTCAGGATTCTCAAAACCGGCCCGCCTCCCTGAGAAAAAGTGAAATACTCAATCGTGCGAGGGCTGAAGCCAGGGACCTGCCTTTGTTTTATGTTTCCATTCAACCCTGGTCCTATCCCGATACCCTTTATCGTTTTGTCATTAAATCGGAAAAAAATCGCATTAAAGGATTTCTCAACCAGGGCTTTCCCTGGCCAGCCGTCCGGAAGTTTTTGTCTGATGAACAAATGATGATGGAAGGGTTGGCAAACCGACTCGATAAATTGCTTATGGAAGAAGTGAGCCGCCTGGATGAAATCGAAGCGATTTCCGAAAAACTGGATGCCATGACGGATTCTACCAGGGCCGGAGCCCATTGGGGAACCCTTAAAGGATCCCTGCAGAAAATGAAAGAAGGCCGAAACCGGTTTGCCTTATTCATTCCGGGTCCGGACTGGCATGGAAGCAATAACCGTTTCCATATCTGGCTCAAAAAAATACTTCGCGGAGATTGGGGCGTATCCAGGTCGGATTACCGGCCAGCCTGGGTCAAAATCCGGGAAGCGGTTTCCTGGACCCTGTCCATGAGCCTGGCTTCCCTCCTGCTGGTTTACCTTATTTCATTATTTCTGGGTGAATGGTTATTTCGCAGAAAACAGAAACAAAAAGGAAGGATCACCGAAACTTTTCTTTTTTTTCTTTATTCCATTCCCCGCTTTTTTCTTGCTCTTATGCTGATCCTGGTTTTTGCCAGCGATACCGTGTCCCCTTTTTTACACCTTTTTCCCAGCCCGGGGTTTTTTGATTCGGATCCCGATGCCTCCATTCCGGAGCAATGGGCCCGGTATGGGTCCCAACTGGTATTGCCCGTTTTGTGTATGGTGCTTCCTTCCCTGGCTTATCTTACCCGCATCTATTCCAGTAAGCTGCGGGAAGAAAAAAACAAACCTTACGCTTTCATGGCCTGGAGCAGGGGCGATGGAGAAGATTTTATCACAAGGCATCATCTTCGCCGCAATGCCCTCTTGCCGCTGATCGCATTATTGGGCATGGAGATTCCCGCTTTGTTTGGTGGATCCATCGTGATAGAAGTATTATTTAATATCCCAGGGATGGGCCGGTTGATGCTTCAATCCATTCTGATCCAGGATTGGGTGATCGTTTTTAATGTTCTTTTACTGATCGGTGCATTTACCATTTTAGGCAAGCTGCTCGCTGACCTGCTCTATGGCCTCACCGATCCCAGGATCAGATGGAAGTCATCATGAAAAGCAGGTTTAGGAAATATTGGCAAAATAAGTCCCTGACTTACCGGGTTTCGCTGGTGGTGATCTTATCCAGCCTGTTTATTGCTGCGGTTGCAGACCTGATTGCCAATGAAAAACCCTTGTTTTGCATTTGTGGGGGCCGTTGGCATTTTCCGGCCTGGAGGGATTATGCGGAGTATACCGGCCTTCTTCGCAAAACCAATGCCTTTGATTATGCCGGTTGCACCCACCGGTTGTCCGCCCTTGTTCCCTTTTCACCTTCGACCATAGACCCTGCCGGCTCAGGGTATTTAAGTCCGGCAGGTGGCCGGTCGTTGAGTGGCCACAAACACTGGCTGGGTACTGATGCTTTGGGCAGGGATGTGCTTGCCGGAATGATCCATGGAACCCGTTATGCCTGGCTGATTGGATTGTTGTCCACCCTTCTTGCAGGAATCCCCGGAACTTTTGCAGGTATGGCCATGGGGTACTGGAGAGATCATAAGCTTAAACTGACGATTTTTCAAATGATTGGACTGTTCTTTTTTTTCCTGTTATGGTTGTATGAATGGTCGGTATTGATGATCGTCAGTACCGGCATGATGCGGTTATTGTGTGTCATCGCCATGATGGTTTTTTTGATGGGGGTTTGTTACATACTGCTGAAGCAGGGCAAGCCGGCCGGAACCAGGACCTTTTCCGTGCCGGTAGATAGTTTGCTCATGCGTTTCATTGATTATTTCGAATCCTTCCCGCGCCTTTTCCTGATGATGGCCCTGCTGGTATTTCTGGCCAGGCCTTCCGGCGCCTTGTTGATTGTATTGATCGCCTTTATCCGCTGGCCGCTCTTTGCCCAGGTTGCCCGTTCTGAAACACTTCGGGAAAGTTCCCTGAATTATGTGCTGGCCGCTGAAAACCTCGGCCTTCCTTGGTATAGGATCCTTACCCGGCACATCTGGCCGAATATCCGGTCGACCCTGCTGGTCACTGCTTTGTTTTCCATCAGCACAGCGGTATTGCTGGAAGCATCTTTGTCCTTCATCGGCCTGGGATTAAAATTGGAAAGCGTGACCTGGGGAAGTATCCTGAATGAAGGCAGGCAATACCTGCCCGGATGGTGGCTTTCCGTATTTCCCGGATTTGCTATGTTTATCCTGTTGCTCTCCCTGCATTGGATCCTGGATGAGAAAAGCAGGAGTGGTGCGCATCGGGAAGGGTAGTGGGCCCGGAAACCCTTGTCCGCCAGCACTTTCGGACCGATCATGCCCCCGAAGTATTGAAAACAGGGCATTTCCGGAAAAAAAACTTATTAAAAAATGCTATATATATGAATTTCGATCATATATTTGCCTCATATTTTTAATCAAAATTCAAATAAAATGAACAAATCAGATTTAATCGACGCAATTGCCAAAGGCGCTTCTATCACTAAAGTACAGGCTGAAGCAGCCCTCGGTTCCACACTGGATTCTATCCGCAAAGCCCTCAAAAAAGGGGACCGGGTACAATTGGTTGGTTTCGGCACTTTCTCCGTTTCCAAACGTGCTGCCCGTACCGGCCGGAATCCTCAGACCGGCAAAGCGATTAAAATTGCTGCCCGTAAAGTGGCCAAATTTAAAGCTGGTAAAGAACTCTCAACCGCGGTGAAATAAATCATTGCGCCCGGTTCATTAGTAACCACTGGAATAAATAAAAGGCAGGTGTAGTTTTATACCTGCCTTTTGTATTTGAATGGATCCTGAGTTTGAGGTTAATCAAATTCTCTCTTTCTTTGCGGAGTTTATGAAAAAAGATCTGGATTCACTCCGTGCCCTGGCATCCCAGGTTCGCAGGGACATTGTCCGTATGGTTTACCAGTGCCAGAGTGGCCATCCGGGCGGCTCGCTGGGATGTACGGAATTTATGGTTGCTCTTTATGGAGAGCACCTCAGGTACCATCTTCCCTTCACCATGGAAGGCAAAGGGGAAGATTTGTTTTTCCTCTCCAACGGCCATATTTCAGCGCTATGGTACAGTGTGCTTTCAAGGCTTGGATTTTTCCCGGTAAGCGAACTCGCCACTTTCCGCAAAATCAATAGCCGGTTGCAAGGCCATCCCGCCACCCATGAAGGATTACCCGGTGTCCGGGTGGCCTCCGGATCCCTGGGCCAGGGAATTTCGGTTGGCGTCGGTGCCGCCCTTGCGAAAAAACTGGAGGCTGATCCCGGACTGGTCTATGTGTTGACCGGTGATGGTGAATTGGATGAAGGACAGAACTGGGAAGCCATCATGAGTGCAGCCCACCACGGCGTGGACAACCTGATCGTCACCGTGGACTGGAACGGTCAACAAATTGACGGCCCGACCGATAAGGTGATGAACCTGGGTGATTTGCCCGCTAAATGGCGGGCATTCGGCTGGGACGTTCTCATCCTGGAAAACGGAAACCATATGGAAGAAGTGGTCCAGGCACTAGCAGAAGCCAAATCCAGGCTGCACCAGCACAAACCGGTGGTGATCCTGATGAAAACGATGATGGGTTACGGGGTTGACTTTATGATGGGAAGCCACAAATGGCATGGCGTGGCTCCCAATGAAGAACAATGTAAAAACGCCCTGGCCCAACTGCCAGAAACCCTGGGGGATTATTAAATTTTCTTTTGAACAGAATAAGTAATACGCATGATCAATATCAATGACCTGGTAGTTACCGGTAAAAAAGCCACAAGAGACGGATTCGGCACCGGCTTGCTTGAAGCGGCCCGTCAAAATAAGGACGTCGTGGCCCTCACCGCCGACCTGCTGGGCTCCCTGAAAATGGATGAGTTTAAAAAAGAGTTTCCCGGGCGTTTTTTTCAATTGGGCATTGCGGAAGCCAACATGATGGGTGTGGCGGCCGGCATGGCAATCACCGGTAAAATCCCATATACCGGAACTTTTGCCAACTTTTCCACCGGAAGGGTTTACGACCAGATCAGGCAGTCCATCGCTTATTCACATAAAAATGTAAAGATTTGTGCCTCCCATGCCGGATTGACCCTGGGTGAAGACGGTGCTACCCACCAGATCCTCGAAGACATCAGCATGATGCGCACCTTGCCAGGTATGAATGTGATCGTACCCTGCGACGCCCACCAAACCCATCTGGCCACAGTGGCTATTGCACGGCATCATGGCCCGGTTTACCTTCGTTTCGGTCGCCCGGCATGGCCCATCTTTACAGAAGCGCTTCCGTTTGAAATCGGGAAAGCCCAGGTGTTGAATGAAGGGTCCGATGTCACACTGGTTGCTGCCGGACACCTGGTATGGAACGGGGTCGAGGCGGTTAAATTGCTCGCCCAGGAAGGGATTCATTGCGACCTCATCAATATGCATACCATCAAACCCTTTGATCAATCCGCCCTGCTGGATAGTGTGGGCAAAACAAAATGTGTGGTCACCGCCGAAGAACATCAGATCTATGGTGGACTGGGTGATGCCGTAGCCGGTGTCCTGACACGGAACTTCCCGGTACCCCAGGAATATGTGGCCGTCAACGACAGCTTCGGCGAAAGTGGCAAACCCGATGAATTGCTGATCAAATATGGTCTTGGTGTACAGGATATTGTAAAAGCCATAAAACGGGTGTTGCAGCGGAAAAAGGTTTAGGAAGAGCCTGCCGCGGGCAAAGGATCAAACAACACTGAGATCTCATTGAAAAAGCTTTTCATTTTTGCCGGCTTGTTAATGGGTCACTGGGACATATCGATTGCCCAGCAACCGCCATTTTGGTCCGAGATCAGCGCCTTTAGCAGGGAGGACAGCCAGCAATCGCCCGGTACCGGCATGATTGTATTCACCGGAAGTTCTTCCATACGTTTATGGAAATCGCTGGAACAGGACTTCAACGGCCACCGGGTGCTCAACCGGGGTTTTGGAGGATCTACCCTGCCTGATGTGATCCGGTATGCAGGGGAAGTCATCCTCAAATACAAACCCAGTCAGGTGGTCGTCTACTGCGGGGAGAATGATCTCGCTGCAGACAGCAGCATCCATGGGAAAACCGTATTGAAAAGATTCAAAAGCCTGACCGGGATCATACACGATTCCCTGCCCGAAACGAAGATCCTGTTCATCGCCCTCAAACCAAGTCCATCCCGCATTCGCCTCCTGGAAGAAATCAGGGACGCCAATCGCCGCATCCGCCGCTATATTAAACCAAGGAAATACATGGCTTACGCCGATGTCTTTACGCCCATGCTGGGACCGGATGGCCTGCCTCCCGAACGATTGTTTGTCAAAGACCGCCTGCACATGTCCAAGGAAGGGTATAAGATATGGACGGAAGTGGTGGGACCCTTGTTGATCCGCGATTGATCCGATAACTTTTTTACTTGCCAACGGGCTCACTAACCGCCCGTTTCCAATTCTCCCCATATTCCCTTATTTTGGCAAGAATGGAAAACCAGGTTTATTTTTCAGAAGTACAGCGTTTTAAAAAATGGTGGGTCTGGCTCATCCTGCTAACCATGATTGGTTTGTATTCCTATGGGGTGACCAGGCAAGTGTTTTTCAATCGGCCTTTCGGCCAAAAACCCATGTCAGACTCTATTTTACTTCTTACATTGGGTCTTATCGTTTTCATCTCAATCCTGGTCTACAATATCCGGCTGGATACGGTGATCCGGAAAGATGGGGTCCAGGTGCGCTTTTTCCCTTTTCATTTCCACTACCGTTTTTTTTCATGGGATTCCATTCGCCATTGGCAGGTACGCAAATACAATGCCATCATCGAATACGGGGGCTGGGGTTTCAGGCTCGGATTATTGGGCAAAGGCAAAGCCCTTTCGATCTCGGGAAACCAGGGACTGCAGCTGGAATTCAATGATGATAAAAAATTGTTGATCGGGACACAGAAGCCCATTGAAATGGAGGAAGCCATTGTGCGGGCCCGGCAGCGTACTGACCCGGAATAACAGGTTTGCCAAAGATAGAGACCGGGAGATATCAAGATAAAAGTCCGGAAATTCGACCTTTGCAGTTGGATGCTCCATTTATCGTAATCATTCATTTGAACCTTGACCGTGGGACATTTACCAAAATTGATTGAAGACCTGGCCCTGATCCTGATCGTGGGCGCCATGGTAACCTTATTGTTCAGGAGGATCCGGCAACCCCTGGTCCTGGGTTATATCCTGGCCGGTTTCCTGGTGGGGCCACACCTTTCCATGTTCCCCACTGTGGCGGATATGGAGAACGTGGAGACCCTGGCCGAAATCGGTGTGATCTTCCTGCTTTTCAGCCTTGGTCTCGAATTCAGCTTTAAAAAACTCATGCGCATCGGCGGCACGGCCTCCATCACAGCGGGCATCGAAATCGTATTCATCACCCTCGCCGGATACATCACCGGAAAGCTGATGGGATGGACCACCATGGACAGCCTGTTTCTGGGGGGCATGCTGGCCAGTTCTTCCACGACCATCATCATTCGCGCTTTTGATGAACTGGGTGTGAAAACCAAACAATTCGCCCGCGTGGTTTTTGGAGTGCTCGTTGTGGAAGACATCGTGGTGATCCTGCTGATGGTCGTTTTGTCGACGGTTGCAGTTACGAGGACCTTTGAAGGGACACAATTATTTTTCACCATTGCCAAGTTGTTGTTTTTTCTCATTCTTTGGTTTATCACCGGTATTTTTATTTTACCTACTTTTTTAAGGAGGGTCAGGACTTTACTGGATGAGGAGACCCTGCTTATCCTGGCCATTGGCCTTTGCCTGGGCATGGTCGTATTGGCCACCCAGGTGGGTTTTTCAGCCGAACTGGGCGCCTTCATCATGGGCTCCATTCTTGCAGAAACGACCAAGGCCGAGAAAGTGGAACACCTGATCAAACCGGTCAAAGACCTGTTTGGCGCTGTTTTTTTTGTATCGGTAGGTATGCTGATCGATCCCGTCGCCATAAAAGAATATGGATGGGCGGTGATTCTGGTCTCCCTGTTGACCATTTTTGGAAAATTTTTGAGTACTGCTGCAGGTGCGCTGATATCAGGACAGACCCTCAAACAATCGGTGCAGGTAGGGATGAGCATGGCCCAGATCGGGGAATTTGCTTTCATCGTAGCCACCCTGGGCCTGTCGCTGGGCGTAATCAGTGACTTCCTGTTTCCGGTTGCCGTGGGCGCCTCTGCCATCACTACCTTTACTACTCCCTATTTTATCCGTTATTCGGGGAAGGCATATGATCTGATTGCCGGATGGCTGCCATCCCGTTGGCTGAATGCCCTGGACCGGTATGCTTACAGTACCCAGGTCACCCAGGTGGAAGGCACCTGGCAGGTCGCGGCCAAATCATACATCAATATCCTCCTGATCAACACGATTGTATTGGCCGCCATTCTTTTGCTTTCCGTCAGGTACCTGCTGCCTTTGTCGTTGGATTGGAGCGAAAATCAGACCGTGGGTCATGGTTTTGCCCTGGGGCTAACCTTGTTGGTATCCTTGCCTTTTTTATGGGGCCTGATGGCCAAACGCCCGGGAAACATGACCTACCGCGAATTGTGGCTGAACCGTTCGGCCAGTTATGGTGCCCTGAGGATCATTGATATCCTGCGCATCATTGGCGGCATTTTGCTGATCGGATTTATCATTGACCAATTTTTTTCAACCCTGGTATCCCTGATTGCCGTCCCCATGATCCTGGGAATGTTGTTGTTTTGGTCCAATAAAATTCAGGTTTTTTACAGCCGGCTGGAAGAACGTTTCCTGACCAATCTCAATGCCCGGGAGACGGCCGCCAAAGCAAACCTGACGGACGAGAAACGGTTGCACCAAAAATTTACGTCCTCCCTGAAACTATCCCCCTGGGACGTCCATTTGGTCGATCTGAAGGTAGACCCCCAGGCATACAGTGTAGGCAAATCTTTGCAGGATTTGGGGTGGCGGGAAAAATATGGAGTGAATGTGGCCTATATCCGCCGTGGTGATAAATTGATCTATGCGCCGGACAGAAACCAAAAAATTTACCCTCATGATCAATTGGGCATTATCGCAACGGATGAACAAATCCAGCTTTTTAAGCCTTCATTCGATACCTGCGAATCGGTTGAACCCACTGAGCCGCACGTCGAAGACATTGTGCTTCAGAAAATTCAGGTGGATGACAGCAATCAACTGTCAGGCCAGACCATTCGCAATTCAGAGATCCGGGAAAAAACCAAAGGGCTGGTCATTGGGATTGAACGTGGAAGCGAACGAATGATCAATCCACGGTCCGATGTCCGCTTTGAAGACGGAGACATCGTCTGGCTGGTAGGAGAAAGACATAGGATCCACGACCAGTTTTCCATCATGGCTCCGGTCCAGGAACATTGATGGATTCAGCTCCTTAATGCAACCTGGCCCGCAGATTTGTATTTGGAGTTGATTCTTATTAATTTGAGCTATTAGGATTTTTAGCCCCTCTTATAGTATCATGTCTGCAAATAAAATGGTCAACCGGTTCCGTCGTCAAATGGACTTGTTTTACAGGTGTTTGGCAAAAACAAGGATTACCCTGACTATGGAGAATATCCACCGCCTCCGGGTAGCCATCAAGAATCTCCGTTCGCTCCTGGTTTTATTGGACAAGGCATGCGGAGGCGCGCTGAAAAAGAAAGATCATTTGAAGATCTATGCGCCCTTGTTTAGATTAGCCGGCCAGGTGAGGGACATCCAGATCAGCCTGGGCCTTCTGAAATCCAACAGCGCGTCCTACCTGGTTCCTTATAAAAAATACATGGGCCAGAAGCTCAGACTGAAACTCCGCCTCCTGCAGGCCGAAACCCAGGCCATCGACCTTAGCCGGCTGGATAAACTCAATGCTGCACTGGTCAAAAATCTGGAAGTCCTGCATCCGGGATCAATGCCTGAGCGGACCGATGCCCTGATCAGCCATGTTCTGAGGCGTGTACATGCCCTGTCGCTAAAACCCAGGGATCTTAAGACCCTTCACGATATCCGCATTTTACTCAAAACGGTGCAGGAAAACCTGGGCATCCTCCTGCGGATAAAACCATCACCGGGATGGAGATCGATGGATAAAAAACTGAGCCCCTTGTACAATGCCCTAGGAAAATGGCATGACGAAGCTTTATTGATCAAATCCATTAAAGCCTTCCTGCTTAAAGCCGGCCCTGGCAAGGTGTATTTGGAACGACTGGGCAACAGGTTGAAGAAGAAAAACAAAACCAGGGAGGACAAGATCTATAAACTGCTTCACCGTATACCAAGCCGGTAAAATCGCAGGCCCATCGTAAATGAAACAGGAATTCAACTAATACTTCAACTTCATGCCTATTTGAAATATACAGAACTATAAGTTATTTTGAGGACGCTGAAAACGCTTAATCTTATATACGATGAATACAAAATCTTCAAGGTCCCGCCGCCGTTTCATCCGGACTTCCGTTGCCGGAGCCGGCTTGTTGGCAGGAGGGGTGCTTCCCGGCTTTTCCGCCTCAAGTTACCGGAGGATCCCCGGCGCCAATGAAAAAATCAGGGCCTCGGTCATGGGTGTCAACAGCAGGGGTTTCGCCCTCGCCCAGAATTTTGCCTACCAGGATGCCTGCGATGTGGTCCATATCTGCGATGTCGATCGTCGGGCTGCCGACAAATGCATCAAAGGCCTCGAAAGCATCCAGGACCTGAAACCCAAAGCTTATGGGGATTTCAGAAAATCTTTGGAGAGCAGTGAAGTGGATGTCCTGGTGGTTGCCGCCCCCGACCATTGGCATGCGCCTGCGGCCCTGCTCGCTTTGCAGGCAGGCAAACATGTTTATCTCGAAAAACCCTGCAGCCACAATCCGCAGGAGGGTGAAATCCTGGTGAAGGCTGCCATGAAGTATAAAAAGTCTATACAGATGGGAAACCAGCGACGCTCCTGGCCCAATGTGATGGAGGGCATCGCGGAACTGAAAAATGGCATCATCGGCAGGCCTTATTTTGGCAAAGGCTGGTATACCAACAACCGGGAATCCATAGGTATTGGTAAACCCGCCGCCGTCCCGGACTGGCTCGACTGGGATCTCTGGCAGGGCCCCGCACCGCGGAAACCTTATCAGAACAATGTGGTGCATTACAACTGGCATTGGTTTTGGAATTGGGGCACCGGCGAAGCGCTCAACAATGGTACCCATATGATCGATCTGCTGCGCTGGGGGCTTGGGGTCGACTTTCCGGTGAAAGTGAGTTCAAATGGCGGCAGGTTCCATTTTAAAGACGATTGGGAAACCCCGGACACCCAGGTCATCAACCTGGACTTCAAAGAAGGTGCTTCAATGAGCTGGGAAGGCAGGAGCTGCAACGGCAGACACATCGAAGGCAGCTCGGTCGGGGTGATCTTTTACGGAGAAAATGGCGCTTTATTTATCCCAAGTGGAAATGAATACCGGGTATACGATTTGAAAAATAAACTGGTCAAAGAAAAAAAGGATAGCCGTCCTGTGGACCCCAGGGATCTGGCAAATCCGGCGGGACATCTCGACGCCCTTCACATCCTTAATTTTTTCGACAACATTTCTAAAGGAGAAAAACTGAAATCCGATATCGATTCTGGCCACAAGAGCACCTTGCTGGTGCAGTTGGGCAATATTGCGCAACGGGTAGGGCATTCCCTGGAAATCAATCCTCAAAACGGGCATATTCTGGGTGATGTGGCCGCACAAAAGCTTTGGTCGAGGGAATATGAAAGAGGCTGGGAAATGAAGTTGTAATCGCAGATGCATCTCCAGGCAGCCTCTCCAATCATTCAAATAACCGCAACCACATCAAATGAAATCAAGAAGGAAATTTATAAAGACCCTGGGAGCAGGAGCATTCCTGGCCCCGACCATTTTACCGGGCCTGAAGGATAATACCGGAAGGATGGCCTTTAAACCCATTCGTATCGGGATCATCGGGGCGGAAAATTCACATACCGCCGCCTTTGGCAAATTATTCAATATCGATAAAAAATTTCCCGGGGTGGAGGTGACGATGGTTTGGGGAGAAACCGATGAATATGCCCAAAAGTCCATGAAAGCGGGCAATATCCCAATCCAGGTCAAAGACCCGGCTGAAATGATGGGGAAGATCGATGCCCTCATCGTGGACCATCGCCATGCCAAATACCATCTTGAACCGGCCCGGCCTTTTGTGGAAGCCGGGATCCCGTCCTTCATCGATAAACCCTTTTGTTACCGGGCCTCGGAAGGATTGGCCTTTCTTCAAATGGCGAGGAAAAGGGGGACTGCAGTGACTTCTTACAGTTCCATAGCACACAGCGATACTACACTGGACCTGAGAGCGCAGGTAAATGCCATGCCGGATATCAGCCAGGTCATCATTACCGGTCCCGTTGACCCGGACTCGCCATATGGCGGGATCTTCTTTTATGGGGTACATATGGTAGAGCCGCTGATGGCGGTTTTCGGGGAAGACATCCAGGCGGTAAAGGTCAGCCGTGGTGGAAAAGCAGGGAATGCTCTATTGAAATTCACCTCCGGGCTCACCGCCACTTTTATTTTTAAAACCAAAGCTTACGGATGGGAAACCTATGTGGAGACCAGCAAAGCCATGATCGAGCTTAAACCCAAGGTAAAAGAGAAAGACCCACCCAGGGCGGATGCCGATATGGTCGAAATGTTCTCGACAGGAAAAGAACCCAGGTCACATCAGAGCATACTGAATGGAATATCTGTCCTGGAAGCCCTGGAAAAATCAGTCCAGACCGAAAAATGGACAGATGTGGAATACCTGAACATCTGAGGATGAGTTATGAAAGGGAAAATGCGTATTCCGTCCATCCTGGCCGTTCCGGTTTTTGTATTATTATCTGCCCTGATGAATGAATGGACCGCCCAGGAAGCAGTCGAAGGCTTGCATTATGCAACCGGCCAACCGGTCCGCATTGAGTTCAGCGGAAGCAAAATTAAATCAATCAAAAAAATCAAAAAGTTGTCCGGCCCGGCCAGGGTGTATCTAGCGCCCGGTTTTTTTGATAACCAGGTAAACGGATTTGCAGGCATTTCCTTTTCCTTTGGAAACAGCGACCTGAGGCCGGATGATATCCTGAAGGCGACCCGGGAGTTATGGAAAAAAGGAGTGACCTCCTATTTGCCCACCCTGACGACCCATAGCCACGAAGTACTGATGAAGAACTTCGAAGTACTGAGCCAGACTTATTCGGGGGATTCTCTGCTGGGGTCCATACCGGGCTTTCATCTGGAAGGTCCCTATATCAATCCGGAAGACGGCTACCGTGGAGCCCATCCCAAAGCCTTCGTACGCCTTCCGGATTGGGATGAGTTTATGAAATTATACCATGCCTCCGGAAAGAAAATTTTGCAGGTAACCCTTGCCCCTGAATTGGATGGGGCCATGGATTTTATTAAAAAATGTAAGGAATTGGGCGTCACGGTTGCCATCGGACATCACAATGCCAACCGGAGCCAGGTGGATGAAGCCGTTAAATATGGGGCCAGGATAGTCACCCATTTGGGAAATGGTTGTGCGAATACGATCAACCGGCATATCAATCCCTTGTGGCCGCAACTGTCCAATGACGGACTCATGATCAGCATCATCTGCGATGGATTCCATTTAAATGAAGAAGAGATCCGCGTTTTTTACAAAGTAAAAGGACCGGGCATGACGGTCATTACGTCAGACGTCACCAGTTACGCCGCCCTCGAGCCCGGAGAATACAAAACCCAGACCGGGGAGACGATTGAACTTACTCGGGAAGGAATGCTGAGGTATCCCGCGCAAAATGTGATGTATGGTTCCGCCTCGCCCATCACCAAAGGGGTGGGCCACATCATGAAAGCGACCGGATGCTCCCTGTCAGAAGCAGTTCAAATGGCCAGCACCAACCCGGCGCAACTTTACGGCCTTACCGATCGGGGAAAACTGGAAAAAGGCCTGCGCGGAGACCTGGTCTTGTTTACCCTGGAAGATTTTAATATCACGATTCAAAAGACCTATGTTCAGGGGATACGGGTGTATGACCGCAATCATCCTTAATACGGTTGATTTTGCCGGAAACCCGAATACCACAAAGTGCCATCATGAAAAATCTATTTAAAAAAATCTCACTAGCCCTTGCTGCGGTCGGGCCGGGACTGTTTTTAATTGGTTATAATATTGGGACCGGGAGTGTCACGACTATGGCCAAATCGGGAGCGGACCATGGGATGTCCCTTTTCTGGGCCCTGGTCCTGTCCTGCGTCTTTACCTATATCCTGATGGTGGCTTATGGAAGGTTGACCCTGGTAACCGGCAGGACCCCGCTTTTTAATTTTAAACATGAATTCAAATATGGGTGGATCCTGGCTTTGTATGTCCTGATGGCCCTGGTGGTGGGAGAGTTGTTTGCGCTGATCGGAGTCACGGGTATTGTGGCCGATCTGTTGCAGGAAGGCATTAGAATCGTTTCGGGCGGAACGGTCATTCACACCGGGTGGATCATCCTGGTCATTGTGATCCTGATGTATATTCTGTTGTGGTTTGGACGGTACAAACAGTTTGAAAAAGTGCTCACGGCCATCGTGGTATTGATGGGGCTTTGTTTTGTGCTTGTCTTTTTTATGCTGAAACCGGACCTGGCCAGCATCCTTCTCGGAATGGTTCCCCGGATCCCGGACACACCGGGAGCGCTTGGACTGATCGCGGCGATGGCTGGCACCACCTGTTCGGCCGCCGTGTTTATTGTTCGTGGTACGGTGGTCGCAGAGAAAGGCTGGACGGTGAAAGACCTGCCGGCTGAAAAAAGAGATTCATTCGTATCCGCGTTCATGATGTTGTTTCTAAGCGGTATCATCATGGCGGTTTCCGCGGGTACCCTTCATGTCATGGGCTTGAAACTCAACAATACCGTCGAGATGATCCACCTTTTCCAGCCCCTGGGTGGTAAGGCCGCGGCACTGATCCTCATTCTGGGTGTGACCGGAGCCGGACTTTCGACGATCTTCCCTATTGTGCTCATCGCGCCCTGGCTGGTCAGTGATTATTTGGGTAAACCAAGGGACCTCCGGTCTCCCATGTTCCGCTGGCTGATTTTATTGGGTTTGTTTTTTGCTTTCGGCACCTTGTTCCTTGAACAAAAAGCCCCTGCCCTCATGATTTTTTCACAGGCTTTCCAGGCTTGTATATTGCCCGCGGTGGCCATTCCCGCCTTTATTCTTCTGAACCGGCAAAACACCATGAAGGAGTTCACCGCCGGATGGAAAATGAACCTGGGGGTCATTGCGGTCATCCTGTTTTCATTTCTCACCACCTGGTTTGCAATACTCGATATATTTTAGTGTAGTCAGGAGTCAGTGATCAACCGGTTGTCTTTTAAAATGCGGAATTGAAATAATGATTAAAGAGTTTACATCAGATGCACTGCGAATTAAAATATTTGAAAATTCGGATACCTTGGGGAAGGCCGCCTCAGGAATGGTTGCAAGGCAACTGCATGATGTGATTGGGAAAAAAGGTCATGCCAATCTGATCCTTGCTACCGGTGCCTCTCAATTCTCCTTCCTCGGGCATCTTCAGAAAGAAACGATTGACTGGAAAAAAATCACGGTGTTCCACCTGGATGAATACCTGGGCATACCGGAAGCCCACCCGGCCAGTTTTCGGAAATACCTGAAAGAAAGGATCCTTGAAAAAGTGCAGCCCGGGCAGGTTCATTACCTGGATGGAGATGCAGCCGATATAGCCGCAGAAGCCTCCAGGTATGAAGCGTTGCTGAAGGATCATCCCATTGACCTGGCCTGCATCGGGATCGGTGAAAACGGGCATATCGCTTTTAACGATCCACCGGTTGCAGATTTTGATGATCCGCGGCTCGTCAAGGTAGTGGCCCTGGACCAGGCTTGCCGTATGCAGCAATTGGGAGAGGGTTGGTTCCCAAGCCTTGAGGAAGTTCCCACCCATGCCTTAACCCTGACCATACCTGCGATCATGTCCTGCTCCAGAATCAGTTGTGTGGTGCCCGACGAAAGAAAGGCAAAGGCAGTGTATGAGACCGTCAAAGGAGAAATTTCAACGGCTTGCCCGGCAAGTATTTTACGCCGGCACCCGGATGCGGATTTATACCTCGATCTGTATTCAGCTAAATTATTGATTGACTAAGAGCAACCGGGCTGAGGCGAGTGAGGACGGCGATACCTTATTCTGTACTCAATGGACACAGGAAAGAAAAATGATCCCAAATTAAGCCGGGACTACTTTGATCCCCAGTTCCTTCAACTGCTTTTCATCAATCACTGAAGGTGCGTCGATCATCATATCCCTGCCCATATTGTTTTTTGGGAAAGCGATGTAGTCGCGGATGGATGTTTGCCCTTGCATCACCGCACACAAGCGGTCGAATCCAAACGCAATTCCTCCATGCGGCGGGGCTCCAAATTCAAAAGCATTCAGTAAAAATCCAAACTGGTCCAGGGCCTGTTCCGGAGTAAAACCAAGCAGGGAGAAATTTTTTGCCTGCAGGTCACGGTCGTGTATCCGGATCGATCCGCCGCCAATCTCCGTGCCGTTGATCACCAGGTCATAAGCGTCAGCGCGAATACCGGCAAGCACGGCCCGGTCGTTGCTGGCCATTTTTTCGATATCTCCGGGTTTGGGGGAAGTGAAAGGATGATGCATGGCAAAAAACCGTCCCGCTTCTTCGTCCCATTCCAGGAGGGGAAAGTCCAGGACCCAAAGTGGTTTAAAATCGCCAGCCTGGATCAGGAAATGTTTTCTGCCCAGTTCCAGGCGCAATTCCCCGAGTTGTTTGCGGGTCCTCTCCTGCTCACCGGAAAGGATAAAGAGGATATCACCCGGTTTGGCTCCGGTGAATTCCGCCCAGGCCTGGAGATCTTCTGAGCTGTAAAATTTATCCACACTGGATTTGAAACTGCCATCTTCCAGGCATTTGACATAGATCAGTCCCTTGGCGCCGATCTGTGGACGCTGGACCCATTCGGTCAGCTCCTTGATTTCTTTATTGGAATAGTGATCCGCTTCTCCGGCCAGGACCAGGGCTCCGATATAGGGCGCATTTTCAAATATGGAAAATCCTTTGCCTTTGGCCTTTTCGTTCAGCTCGTGGATGGGCATGCCGAACCGCAGGTCTGGTTTGTCGATACCATACAAACGCATGGCATCATCATAACTCATCCTGGGGAAGGTGCCCAGATCGATCTCGAGCATGGATAAAAACAAATGGTGGATCAGTCCTTCAAAGGTCTGAAGGATATCTTCCCGGTGCACAAAAGACATTTCACAATCGATCTGGGTAAACTCCGGCTGCCGGTCGGCCCGGAGGTCTTCGTCCCGGAAACATTTTACGATCTGGAAATATTTGTCCATCCCGGCGACCATCAATATTTGTTTGAACGTTTGCGGGGACTGCGGCAGTGCATAAAACTGGCCCTGGTTGAGCCGGCTTGGAACCACAAAATCCCTGGCGCCCTCGGGAGTGCTTTTAATCAGGAAGGGGGTCTCGATCTCTATAAAACCATGTCCGGACATGTATTTCCTGGTCTCCAGTCCGAGTAAAGACCGGAAAATAATTTTGGATTGTACACTGTGCCTGCGGATATCCAGGTAACGGTATTTCATGCGCAGGTCGTCGCCTCCGTCCGTATCCTCGGTAATGGTAAAAGGCGGCACCTTGGCTGCATTGAGCACTTCAAGGCTTTGGGCCAGGATTTCAATATCACCAGTGGGCCTTTTCAGGTTTTTGGCGCTCCGTTCCCGCACTTCTCCGGTGACCCGGATGACATATTCCCGGCCTAGTTTTCTGGCTTCTCCACATAAGGCTGCATCCGAATCCATATTGAATACAAGTTGGGTGATTCCGTACCGGTCTCTCAGGTCCATAAAGGTCATGCCGCCAAAGTCCCGGCTGGCATCCACCCACCCGCTTAAGGTCACGGTGTGCCCTGCATGTTCTATCCGCAGCTCACCACATGTGTGCGTCCTGTACATATCTTTCTGTTTTGTTTATATTTCCGCAAAGGTATATCAATCGGAAGATATGGATCAGGGACAGGGAACAGGGTAAATGACGGTTCCGCGCCTGAGGGAGCAGGTATCGTCTTTGGAAAAAAGAGGCCCGCAAGAAACCAATTCCCGGTAGTTTATTGAAATACATGCCCGGAAGCCTGGTTAAATTAATCCTAATCATCTGAATGGCAAGGATATAACCAGAGTGCACCTTTTGGTTATGAAAATCATTGGGTGCCAGGATAAAAATAAAAGATAAAAATATTCATCATTTAAATGATCCACCAGGAGGACGAAGTGCCCAGAGTAAAAATCTCGCGTTACCTCCGCAATAAGTTAAACTTCGATTACAATTATCTTTCCAATCTTTATTCAGAGGTAAAAGGCACCACTATCGAACACTTTATCATTGTTCACTCTATCGAGCGGGACCCATCAATGGTATAATAGGACATCCTTTACCCTTTCGGCCCAGCCCGGGACGGCCAATAAATCCTCAAGTTCATCCAGGGAGTTTAAAGGATCCTTTTCCAACCAGGCTTTTAACCTTACGTCACCGGTCAGCAACTCAAAATGCCTTTCCCCGGACGGATTGACCAGGGTGGGATAAGGCGTCCATTCAAAATACCCGGAATATAGATTCTTCAGCAGGGCCAATAAAAGCATACCCGTTTTTACGGGACGATAAACGGCAGCGTCTGACACCAGAAGCCGGATCCCTTCACAAGACTGACTTTTGTATTTTCCCTCCTGTGGAATGCATTGATAAGGTAAGGCTTCAACCCCCTGGGGAGCATATTGATTAAAAGCATTTGAAAGTTCCTTCGCCTGGATCCAGGGAGCATAGGCCACTTCAAAGGAGTCAGGACCACCACGGCCTTCACTGATATTGGCAGCCTCCAAAAAACAAAGGCTGGGATAGGTTAAACAAGTAGTTGGGGACAGGATAGCAGGGGATGGAGGTTTAAATGGATATTGCCAGTCCAGGATGGTGTCCTTTCTTTCCCAGCCTTGCACATTTATGATTTGCAAAGAAAGTTTGTCCAGATCCATTTCCTGCTTTAATAAAAGAGCGAGCTCTCCGAGGGTCAGGCAGAACCTTATGGGAATGTTCCACCTCCCGATGAAAGAATGATAGCCCGGCATCATCATGGGGCCTTCCGTGCGGGAAAAATCTGCCCCCAGGGGATTGGGCCGGTCCAGGATGATTAACGGCAGGTCTTCTTCCGCACACCATTCCATGACGTAAGACATCGTCCACAGATAGGTATAAAATCTTACACCGGCATTAGGAAGGTCAAGGAGGATGGCATCCGGCAAAGTTTCAAATTCACGGGAGGGCTTGAGTTGATTTCCATAAAGGCTGGTCACGGGTATTCCAGTGAGAGGGTCCAGACTGTCAGGTTGGGGGGCGCCGTCCATACCCCTGGCCTGCAAACCATGTTCCGGTGAAAAAAGCCGAATGATCCGGTACCCAGCCTCAATAAGAGCTTGTTTTATGCCAATACCCGACCTGCTGACCGAAGATTCATTGGTCACAAGACCATAAGACAAGGATGTATTTAGTGTTTTCTCCATTAGCAGCCGGTCGATGCCATTGTATAAAACCTTTGTATGGATCGGAGATTCCATTTTGTATCTTGACCAAAATATTTAAAATGTATGAAACGGACTATCACCGCCTTGATGTTAGTTTATTCCACAACGATCTTTGGCCAACTTTCCAAAACCGATCTACATCAAAACATCAATGACCGCTATGAGGAATATTCCGCTATAGCACAATCTATTTGGGAATATGCCGAAGTCGGATTCCAGGAATATAAAAGCAGCAACCTGCTGAAATCCTTGTTGAAGAAAGAAGGATTTTCAATCGAGGACAGTGTGGCGGGCATGCCCACGGCCTTTATTGCTTCCTATGGCAATGGTAAACCGGTAATCGCCCTGCTTGGAGAATTTGACGCCCTGCCGGGGGTTTCCCAGGATAGGGTTCCTTATTTGAAAATTTTAGACGAAAAACAGGCTGGGCATGCCTGTGGGCATCACTTGTTCGGGACAGCCTCTGCCGCTGCGGCGATTGAGGTCAAAAACTGGTTGAAATCTTCTAAGGCCAGCGGGACCATCCGTTTTTATGGCAGCCCGGCTGAGGAAGGCGGTTCCGGCAAGGTATATCTGGTGAGGGAAAACCTGTTCAGGGATGTGGACGCCGTTTTACATTGGCACCCAGCGGATATGAACGGGGCCTCCGCCAGTCCATCTTTGGCCAATAAAAATGGCAAGTTCAGGTTCTATGGGGTCTCTTCCCATGCCGCCATGTCTCCGGAGCGGGGAAGGTCAGCGCTGGATGGGGTAGAGGCCATGGATGCCATGGTCAATATGATGCGGGAACACGTACCCTCCGATGCACGAATACATTATGTGATCACCCGGGGAGGTGAGGCCCCCAATGTGGTGCCGGCCTTTGCGGAAGTATATTATTATGTAAGGCATCCTAAAGCGGAGACGGTGAATTCCATCTGGGAAAGAATTGAAAAAGCGGCCCAGGGTGCCGCCATGGGGACGGAAACCCGGGTGGAGTGGGAAATCACAGGTGGGGTATACAACCTGCTCAACAATGCGGCGCTCTCCGGCCTGATGGATAAAAACCTCAGGCTCGTTGGCGGGTATACCTATTCCCCGGAAGAAAAGGCTTTTGCCGAAAAAATTCAATCCACTTTTAAGGGAAATTTGAAAGAACTCTCAAGCACGGCGGTGATAACTCCTTTTACGGTCAGTGAGATTCCATGGCCGGCATCCACAGATGTAGGTGATGTCAGTTGGGTAGTGCCCACCGCCGGACTGAGCACGGCGACCTGGGTGCCCGGTACTGCAGCGCACAGCTGGCAGGCCGTTGCCGCCGGAGGGACCTCCATCGGTATAAAAGGAATGATGGTGGCCGCCAAAACACTGGCGGGCACTGCCGTGGATTTATTCAATGCGAGCGCTTTGATCGGGGAGGCCTGGAAAGAACTAAATGGCCGCCGGGGGGACAAATTTGAATATAAACCTATGCTTGGAAGCCGTAAACCCGCCCTGGACTATAGGAATTAAAGGTTCGGGGGTTGTCCTTTTTAATAAAATATCCAGTTTGAAACCTTCTAATAAGTCGGTCTAGGGTATCTGAGGATTCAGGTCCCAGAGAGTGGTTTTTGCATGGAATTGTTTGCCGGTTATCCTGAATTTCTGGAGAGGCCCCGGAGCAAAAAACACGGAAGTAAGGGCGGCTTTGCCATTGTCCGAAAAGATTTCCATGGAATAGTGGTCCATCAGGATTTGGAGCGTCAGGTTATGTCCTGGGCTCACTGCTAAACAGTCAATGGAAGGATATGCCGGGTGAAAAGCAAGGGTCTTGCTGGTCCGGTCGAGACAGAGTTGATGCCGAACTGCATCCCAGGTCACGAGCAATTTGGCTTTCCTGCCAAAATCAAAATCCAGGACAGCACCTTTATGGGAATCAAGGTTGATCTGCCACTCCATGGCGGGAGAGGTCTGGATATCCCAGGAGTCAAATTTTGTATTGGGATCAGCCAGGTATTCCCTTTTATTGGTCCTGATCGCCTGTAAGGTATCCACCGGCAACTGGAGAAGCCGGTAAGATCCTTCTGTTTCACGCTGAAGCCCGAGTTCCCGGGCGGTGGCCATCATGCCTTTCCAGCCTTCCGTCGGGTTTTGGTTGGCATAAGCCCAGTTGTTCATCCAACCCATAAGGATCCTTTTTTGCCCCGGGGCCTGGTAGAAAGGAATGGCGGCGTAAAAATCCCTGCCGGCATCTACCTTGTTTACCTGGTCAAGGGCATGGTCGCATCGGAAAGAGGTTCCGTCAAAATCCCCCGTGAAATAACGCATGGATGAATAATCCCGGTTGGTGGAAATAAGCAATACCCATTTGGTTTTATCTTTTTGGTTATTCACCGGTAAGGCAAACAGCGCAGGGCATTCCCAAATTTCCTTAAAAGAAGGGTGGCCTCCAAAATCACTGAGCAGATCCCATTTGATCAGGTTTTTTGACGCGTAAAACTGCACCTTGAATTCATTGGGCAAAACCACCGCCATGATCCACCGGGCGGTCTCTTCGTGCCAGAAAACATTGGGGTCCCTGAAATCCCGCTTTTTCAGGTCCAGCACCGGGTTGTTTTTGTACAGCGCCCACTGGAGACCGTTATCGTTGCTGTAGGCTAAATGCTGCGCCTGATGTCCTTCCCGGTGCGCGGTGTACAACGCGATCAGCGGTCCGCGGTTCGCGCTACCCAGGCCACTTGAATTTTTATGGTCATGGACTACGCAACCGGAAAATATCATATGGTCCTTTTGTTCGGGGATTGCAACCGGGAGATGGGTCCATTTTACGAGATCCCGGCTTTTGGCATGGCCCCAGGTCATATGTCCCCATTCATTACCGAAAGGATTATGCTGGTAAAAAAGGTGGTATTCCCCTTTATAAAAGATAAGGCCGTTGGGATCATTGATCCAAAACTGCGGTGCAGTGAAATGATAAATGGGTCTTGGGGATTCCTCGAAGTTCCCCTGAAATGCTGACATAGAAAAGAAAGTCAAAATTAGAACAAGTTCCATCAATTTTTCCTGCATAGACATTTATTTCTTTTACATATAAGAATTATGAATGAATAAATAATTAATGGATCAACAGGTTAAACATTAATTTCAAAAATATGAGTTAAAAGATCCCGAATTTATTCGTATCAATTCAATTTGGCAAGAAATATGCATTATAATTGCCGAAGTATTGATCCTAACAGATTGATGCTTTATGAGGTCGGTTCGCTGGGGGGTAAGAGCCGATCTCTTTTTTCTTTTTCCGGCCTTTCTCCCGGTCGATTCCCACCCCGTGCAAATCCCTTACTTTTGTCCTGATGTCGTTTCAGAGGACAATATTGGTTTTATGCCTGATCTCCAGTTTTAAAGGAGCAGGACAGATCCAATATACCCGTGATTTCACTATGCGGATCCGGTCCGCGGGCCTTGAACTCAGTCTTCCGGACAGCACCTGGTATAAAGTGCATCTTCCCTGTGAAGATGTTTACAACCGTTATGATCTGTGCCTGGTATCGGAAAAGGATTCGGCGGAATTAAAATACCTCATCCTGGATGCTTTCCAGTCAGGAAAAATTTTTTCCCCGCAGGTGCATTTCATGAATAAAGTCGCCAATCTGGCAACCAATGCGGACAACCAATGGATGCGTACGCGTTCATTTTCTTCCCGTTTTATCCAGGATTCCCTACGGGCTGATTGGGCCGGCGAATTGAGTTTTACCCCAAAATTATCCCTGACCCCCAAAAGATATGGTAAACTGTTTGGCATCTACCGGGAAGAAACCGGGATGGCTTATGTGATCCTGTTTTACAATTACGAGTTCCCGGGATTCAACGATCACCTGCATTCGGTATTTTTCAAATTACCCAGACCCAATAGCGCTGAATAAATCATGTTTGTTTACAACATCACCCTGAATATGGATCCCGATACCGAGGAGGAAGGTCTGAGCTGGGTCAAATCGGATTTTATCCCCAGGGTCATGCAGGATGGCCTTTTTCATGAATTTCAATTGTGTAAACTCAGGTTTGCCGACCAGGATACACCTGCCTATGCGGTTCAGTTTTATTGTTCGGATGAATCCGAAAAAGAACAGTTGCTGCATCCGGGCCAGTCCCGATATCTCGACTGGGTCGCGGACCGTTTTGGTCTCAGGATGATGACTTTTGCAACCATTCTGGATATCCTTGAACCGGCTTACCTCTCCTTCATTCATAAAAATTGAGCAATTTTGCACCCTCTTATCAACCAGTAAAAAGTGGATTATTTTAAATTATCTGAAGTCCAGGCCGGAGCTCGGGATATGGCCCGGGATTTTGCGCATAAAATACTTCTGCCCGGGGTGATCGAGCGGGACAAGAACATGCATTTTCCCCGTGAACTCATCCGGGAGATGGGGGGCCTGGGCCTGATGGGCATGATGGTCGGCGAACAAAATGGTGGGAGCGGACTGGATACCTTGTCTTATGTGCTCACCCTGGAAGAAATTTCCAAAATCGATGCCTCGGCAGCCGTGATCCTTTCAGTCAATAATTCCCTGGTGTGTTTTGGCCTGGAGAAATACGGGACGGAAATGCAAAAGGAAAAATACCTGTCTCTCCTGGCATCCGGTGCATGGCTGGGATCCTTTTGCCTTTCAGAGCCCGAGGCGGGCAGTGATGCGATGAAACAAAAGACGGTTGCCATTGACAAGGGGGACCACTATGAAATTTCAGGAGTAAAAAACTGGATTACGAATGGCGCCCAGTCGGATGTTCATCTCGTATTTGCCCAATCCAATCCAGCGTTAGGGCATAAAGGCATTAATGTCTTCATTGTTGAAAGATCATGGCCGGGTATCACCATCGGGCCTAAAGAAGATAAAATGGGGATTCGGGCCAGCGACACCACCTCCATTCAATACGACAAGGTGATCGTGCCCAAAGAAAACAGGCTCGGGCCGGAGGGCTTTGGTTTTTCTTTTGCCCTAAATACCCTGGATGGGGGACGCATCGGGATAGCCGCCCAGGCGCTGGGACTGGCTGCCGGTGCATATGAACGGGCACTCCGGTACAGTAAAGAGCGTGAAACCTTCGGCAAACCCATTTTTGAACACCAGGCGGTTTCATTCAAACTGGCTGACATGGCTACAGAAATCGAAGGTGTGCGCCTCCTGGTTTACCGTGCGGCCTGGCTTAAAGACCAGGGCCGGGAGTATACGGCCGCAGCCAGCATGGCCAAATATGCGGCAGCCGAAATGGCCATGAAACAAACCACGCAGGCCGTCCAGATCCATGGAGGCAATGGATACGTGCGGGAATACCATATTGAACGCATGATGCGGGATGCCAAGATCACCCAGATCTATGAAGGCACTTCCGAGATCCAGCAAATGATCCTTTCCCGTGAAATTCTGAAAGGCAATCTTTATCCCAGCCTGTATTGATGTTTGACAGCGGGACTTTGCAATTGGCGAAAATCGCCGGGATCCCCATCCGCCTTCATTGGAGTTTTATGCTCATTTTTTTATGGGTGGGATACAATGGCTGGCAGGACCGGATTTCCATGTTACAGATTCTCTATCTGGAATTATATGTCATTACCTTATTTTTTTGTGTCCTGTTGCACGAATATGGCCATGCCCTGGTGGCCAGGAAATTTGGCCATAAGACCAGGGATATCCTGCTGACTCCGATCGGAGGTATAGCCCGCCTGGAAAGCATCAGTGAAAAACCCTCCCAGGAATTCTGGATAGCCATCGCTGGGCCGATGGTCAATATTGTCATTGCCCTGATCCTGGGCGCCGCCATGCTTCTTTCCGGGCCTTCGGAGTTTTTTGAAAGGGCCGCCGCTTTTCCGGAGTCGGATGCCAGCCTCAAATCGTTCATCCCGCTGACCATGGTTTCCAATGTGATCCTCGCTGTTTTTAACTTCATACCTGCCTTCCCGATGGACGGAGGGAGGATCCTCCGGGCCCTGCTTTCGATGAAATGGTCCAGGCTCAGATCGACCTGGATTGCAGCCCGCATTGGCCAGGTTTTCGCCCTGGTTTTTCTGATCTTTGCCGCTTCGCAAGGGCACTGGATGCTGATCCTGGTGAGCATATTTATCTTTTTTACCGCGGCCAGTGAATTGAAGCAGGTGCAGTGGGAATCCGTGCTTGACCGTAAAAAGGCGGGAGATCTTATGCTCTCGCAGTTTACCACGCTTAATGCAGATTCCCCCATGGCCATCCCGATGGAATTGATTCAGAGAGGAATGGAGCGGAATTTTATCGTGCTGAAAGACGGCCAGTTGTTCGGTAGCCTGGCCATGTCTGACATCATCGATGCCATGAAGAAAAATGGCCACGGGCAAATGATCGGAGAATATACACATCCTAACCTTCAACCGGTGACCCCCGAGCAAAACCTCAAGAAAGTATTGCACCAGATGCAGGCCACCGGCCACCCCCTCCTGCCTGTGATCCACCTGGAAGGCATCACCGGTGTAATCGATGAAAACCAGATTAACAAGTATGTCGAAATCCAGCTCAAGGCCGGAACGGACCGGTTGCTGGCACGGGAAAAACCCTTAAATTGAAAAGCGTTTTTATCCTGTTTGTATGGAGACCTATGGTAAAATTCTTTTAGTGGCCATGCCGGCCTTCCTGCTCCTGGTCCTGTTTGAAAAATGGTATGGCTGGAAGAAAGGAATGGATACCGTAAGGAACCTGGACATGATCTCCTCCCTGAGTTCCGGGGTGACCAATGTGGTAAAGGATGTGCTTGGGCTGAGTGTGGGCATCATCAGTTATGGCTGGATGGTGGATCGCCTGGCCGTCGTCCACGTTCAAAACTCCCTGGCCATTTATGCCATTGCCTTTCTGGCTCTGGATTTTTCCGGGTATTGGGTGCACCGCATTGCTCACGAATACAATTTTTTCTGGAACAACCACATCATCCATCATAGCAGTGAAGAGTTCAATCTGGCCTGCGCGCTCAGGCAGAGCATTTCAGTCTTTGTAAGGTTGTTTACTTTTTTCCTGTTGCCCGCGGCCCTGGTCGGGGTCCCGGGTGAGGTCATTGCCGTAGTGGCACCCCTCCATCTTTTTGCCCAGTTTTGGTATCACACCCGGCATATCGGCAGAATGGGTTTCCTGGAAAAAATCATCGTAACCCCTTCCCATCACCGGGTTCATCATGCCATCAATCCGGAGTACCTGGATAAAAATTATTCTCAAATCTTTATCTGGTGGGACAAGTGGTTCGGTACTTTTCAACCCGAGTTGGATCATATACCGCCAGTATACGGCATCACCCGACCGGTACATACCTGGAACCCGATCAAAATCAATTTTCAGCATCTCTGGTTGCTGATCCGGGATGCCTGGCAGACGGCCAGTTGGAAAGATAAACTGCGGATCTGGATCATGCCCACCGGCTGGCGTCCGGCAGATGTGGCAGCAAGGCACGAGGTGTATAAGATCGGTGATGTTTATCATTTTGAAAAATACGATACCAAAGCTTCCGCTGCCCTTCAGATCTGGACCTGGATTCAACTGGTGGTCCTTCTGCTTCTTACAAGCTATTTATTCGGCAACATCGCGGCCATCAACGAGCTGAATCCCTGGCACATCTATCTCTATGGCCTTTTTTTGTTTGTATTTGTTTATGCCTTTACAGAGCTCATGGACCGTAATCCGAAGGCCTGGATACCGGAAAGTTTCAAAGCGTTGTTAGGCGCCTATTTTCTGATTGCTCAGGGAGATTGGTTCCTCGCTTCTTCGTTATGGACTTTTATTCCTGTGATGCTGGCCGCCTATTTGGGGATTTCATTAGCGGTCACCTTGTACTTCGTGAGAAGACACCGTAAAGAAGATGGGAGATAGAAGTTGGAGTTGGAAGTTGGAAGATTTTTTCTTATTTTGTATTGAGACACACATATTTATTCATTAAGAACACACTTTCATGCGATTTGAAGGTCTACTGGCCTGGCAAGAGGCGAGGAGTTTGATAAAAATGATTTTCGAAATGACAAAAGAAAATTCGATCGAAAAGGACTACCGCCTAAATAAAGTGGGGAAGCTAATCACAGGACTTCTCCAGTCCACTCAAAAAAGGTTAGAAGATAGGAGATAGGAGAGTGGGAGACCCCCAACTTCCAACTTCTAATTCCCAACCTCATTCGATTCAATGACTCTGTGATACCATTCCGCAGAAGCCTTAGGGATACGATTCAGCGCCTGGTCCACATAGGTGATGCCGAATTTTTTGCTATACCCTGAGGCCCATTCGAAATTGTCCATCAGGGACCATATAAAGTAACCGCGAACATCGACGCCGGATTCAATGGCCTCAGCCATGGCCCGGACATACCCTTTGAAAAAATCAATCCGCTCCGGGTCTTGGATCCGTCCATCTGTGGGTTGATCTTCGAAGGCACAACCATTTTCCGTGATATAAATGGGAGGATTCCCGTAACGATCGGAGATCCACGACAACAATTTCCTGAAGCCCCAGGGCACAATGGCCCATTGCATGGAGGTGAGTTTCCAGTCCTTGGAGACGCTGAGGTTGACATCCTGGTCTTCGGACAAGCCCCCGTTGCCATAAACATTGCCAGCCTCCGTCTTGCCGGAAGCATCCGATGCATACATGGTGGTATAGTGATTGAGTCCGAAAAAATCAGAGGAGCCCCGGATCAGATTTTGTTCATCAGGACTAAAAACCGGAAGCTTTGATCCAAGCCTTTGTTTCATGACTTCCGGATAATCCCCTTTGTAAATTGGATCGGCAAACCAGGCCAGGAAAAATTCCAGGGCCCGTTGAGCGGCATCCCGGTCCGCCGGTGTTGCAGTGAGGGGTTCCCTCCAATCACAGTTGTTGGTGATCCCGATCCGGCCTTGTTGATTCGGCTGAAAATTTTCACGGTATATTTTCACGGCTTTAGCGTGGGCCAGGAGCAAATGATGGCCAGCCCGATAAGGCAGGGTATTCGATTTTTTACCCGGGGCAAATATTCCTAGTCCATATCCGAGTATGGCTACCACCCAGGGTTCGTTGATGGTGATCCAGTTTTTTACCCGGTCTCCAAAATGGGTGAAACAAACCGAAGCAAATTCAGCGAAAGCTTCAATGGTCTCGGCTCCCAGCCAGCCATCGTGTTCCATTTCAAGGGCGGCGGGTAGGTCCCAGTGATACAAGGTGACCCAGGGGATGATGTCCCTTTGAATCAAACCATCGATGAGCCGGTTATAAAATTCGATGCCCTTTGGATTGATATCGCCCCGCCCGGAAGGAAGAATCCGGGGCCAGGATATCGAAAAGCGATATGCGCGGATCCCTATTTTTTTCATCAAATCGAGGTCCTCCTCCAGCCGGTGATAATGATCGCAGGCGGTATTGCCGTTTTCGTTGTTAAATACCCTGCCCGGGATCATGCAGAATACATCCCAGATCGAAGGGCCTTTGCCATCCTCCAGCCAGGCGCCTTCAATCTGATAGGCGGAAGTGGCTCCCCCCCATAAAAATCCTGCTGGAAATTTTTTATTCATGGCGGATGTAAGCCTTATTAATCTTTGGGAAGTTTGTCAAACCAGGTGCGTTTGAGAATCAGGCTGCAAAGCAGCGCAATCCCCAGGCTCACCAGGAAGGGTACCGTCTTCAACAACACCAGGTAGATGGGAAAAATAACCAGTGCGGTCTGCCAGATGATGCCGATAAACACATTGAACATGTCCTTTTTGAACTCCTTATTTGCCACAAAGGAAGGATCTTCTGCAACCACCTTGTCGTGGATGGGTTTCCAGAACCCCCAGGGCCTGATATTTTTATAAAAGGCTTTCAGCACGGCTTCCTCCGTCGGAGGCGACAGATAGGTGCCGATGATGGCGCCGGCCAGAGCAAGCGCCAGCATGAGCGGGAAGGTATACAGGTCCAAAACGCCCGGGAATATAAAACGGAAGGTGAGTGCCGGGACCAGGCCGCCCACCATACCCCAGAAAAAACCGCTGCCGTTGAACCTCCACCAATACCACTTAAGCACATTGGAGGCTACATAGGACCCGTAGGCTGCGGATACGATCCATTGCAGGATGTCGTTCACGTCCTTGGCAAAAAATCCAAGAATAAAACTGAGGAAAACCATGGACAGGCCCGCGGCCCAGTTGATGGTCCTGATCCGGGCGTTGTCCGCTTTCGGGTTGATGAATTTCAGGTATATGTCATTCACGATATAAGCCTGGGTGGCATTGAGGGTGCCGGCAAAGGTGCCCATGAAAGCGGCGATCAGACCGGCTAAAAGGAGGCCCATCAATCCGGAAGGCACAAACTGGCTGATCGCGGAGGGCAGAATTTGTTCAAAATCAATCTGGCCTCCCGACTGGAGGTCGAGCTGGTTATAAAATATAATGCCCAAAACGGCAAATCCCGCAATCATAAAATAACGGGCCGGCATCAATATGACACTGACCGATCCGCTCATCAGGGCAGCTTCCCTTGGAGAGCGGGTAGAGAGGATTTTCTGCATGTCATAGGTGGGGGCGGGACCGGCGAAAGAAACCAGGAGGCCCTTGATCAGCATCATGGTAAAAAAAATGCTGAAGAGCGAATAGCCATCACCGGCGATTTTTTCATTGACCTCCGGGATGATCTGGCTCCAGTCAAGGTCAAGCCGGTGGCCAAAGAACGGGCTCATCCAGCCATCCGGTACCACCAGGGTATTGGCCGCAATGGCATTCATGGCGATTACCCCGATGATGATCCCGGAAATGGCCATCAGGCAATATTGGATCACATCGGCCCACACAATGCTCAGCATGCCTCCAATAAGGGAATAAAAAATGGCAAACAGGGTAAAACAAATCCCGTAAAAATGGGGGACGAATTCAGCCGGTATATCAAAGGGAATATAGGCGGATACCACCTCCCAGGGAATGAAGATTTCAATGAATTTACCAATTCCTATAAAACCATAGGCCAGGTAACCCAGCCCCAGGATGATGGCAAAGACCACTATGACGATATGGGATTGCATGGCTCCCCGCCCGCTGAAACGCGTCGCCAGCCATTCTGCTCCGGTGGTCACCCCGGACCGCCTGAGCCAGATGCTAAGGAAGATCATCAGGAAGATCTGGTTGAACACCGGCCATAGCCAGGGTAGCCAGACACTTTTGAGCCCGTAAACAAAAAGCAGCATGACCAGCCATACTGTTCCGCTGATGTCAAACATGCCCGATGCATTCGAAAGGCCAAGCAGATACCAGGGCATCGTATTTCCCCCGAGCAGGTAGTTGGCTTTGTTTTTAGAAGCCCGTTTGCGCAAAACAAGCCCAATGACCACCGTTGCGCTCAGGTAAAGCAATAGGATGACCAGATCGAGGGTTGAAATTTTCATGACGGATTTTTGGGGTTGTCAATCTGAAATGAGGTCATAAACAACAGCGGTGAAATCAGACTATTCCCGCCAGGTCAAACCACCGGTTCCCAGCCTTTTTGATACTTTCTGTTCCATAAAGCCATTGCCCCTTTGTCTTTTAATACATGGCCGTTGCTGGGATCGCAATGGAGGGTCCGTCCGGTCCGGTGGGCGATATTGGCCAGGTGGCAGAGCAACACGCTTTTTGAAGCATCTTCGACCGGGGAGTTGAGTTTGGAATTACCGCGGATCGTTTCTACAAAATTTTCAAGGTGCAGTTTATCCAGTTGTGCAGCGGGGCTTACGGGATTGGATGGATCCACCGCAACTCTGGCGTCAACATGATCCATGAGCTTATTGTTCAGATCATATACTTTGTAGGAACCACCACCATCGTTGACCAAAGTGCCCTGGGTTCCATGTACGATAAAGCCCCTGCCGCTGCCCTCTATCGGATAATCGTTGCAACTTCTTCCTTCCCAGGTGATGTTTTTGCCGGAACCGAATTCCCAGCCTGCAGTCTGAGTGTCCGGCGTTTCCCAATCATCTTTATAAGCGTACCTGCCCCCGGTGGAGGTCACCCGTGTTGGGAAATCAACTCCCAGAAACCAGCGGGCGCAATCGACTTCGTGGGTTCCGTTGTTGCAGGCTTCTCCCGTGCCCCAGTGCCAGAACCAATGCCAGTTGTAGTGAACGAGATTGTCTTTATAGGCCATGCGGGGCGCTGGGCCCTGCCAGAGATCAAAATCCAGGGTAGAGGGTACGGGGATCACTTTTCCGGTACCAATGGGTTTTCGTTTGTTGGTATACCAGGTTTTTACAAAATAGGGGTCACCGATCAATCCTTCTTTTACCCTTTTAACGGCCTCAATCAGGGTGGGGTAGGACCTGCGCTGGTTGCCCATCTGGATCAGCGGTTTGTGTTTTTTGGACGCCATCACCAGCATTTCTCCTTCTCCGGGATTGTACCCGCAGGGTTTTTCGACATATACATGTTTTCCATTGGCTACACCAAGTAAGGCAGCCGGCGTGTGCCAGTGGTCCGGCGTGGCAATGGCTATGGCATCGAGATCGCCTTGGGTCACCAGTTTCCGGATGTCCTTGATCACGGTGGGTGTTTTTCCCGTGGACTTAAGGGCTTTTATTCCATTGGCAATCGCCTGGTCTTCCACATCACAGATATAGGCCACTTCCACATTGCCCAGTTTGGCAAAATATTCAGCCAGCCAGGAACCGCGGCTGTTGACACCGGCCACTCCGATCACTACTTTATTGGATGGGGCTTGTTTGCCAAGAATCGGAAAAGGCAGAAGGGTAATCCCGGCAAGGGAACTTCCGTATTTCAAAAATGACCTTCTTTTAATCATGAGTTAAGGCATTGAAAAGTTAAGAGGCTAATATAATACATTATTCGATCGGCCGGACCACTCTGCAAGGATTGCCCATGGCTAAAACACCGTTCGGAATATCTTTTGTCACGACGCTGCCCGCTCCTATGGTACAATCTTTTCCAATATTGACACCAGGCATTATTCGGGTGCCCCCGCCGATCCATGCGCGGTCTCCTATATTCACCGGTTTGCTCTGTGTGATATAGCCTGCATTATCCGGTTTTAGCCGGTCCTTCGAAGCCAGGGGGTGATAGGCGGTATAGATATGCACCCCCGGGCCAATCAATACCTGATCCCCCAGGGTGATGGTATTGCTGTCGAGCCATACGGCCTGGGTATGGATGAAACAATGGGCCCCGATGTGGATGGACTTTCCATAATCGCAATAAAATGGGGATTCAATCCAGGATCCCTCACCAATGCTTCCAAATAAGGAAACCAGCATGGCAAACCGGCCCGGTTCATCCGGTAGGCCTGCATTGAAGGATTGTAATATTCTTTTGCACGAATAATAGAGCGCCAGCAATTCCGGATCGCGGCTGTTGTATTCATACCCGGCCCGCATTTTTTCAATTTCTTTCATAGAACAGATAAAATAAAGAAATAGCTTTAATTCCTTAATTCTTAATTTTTTTAATTTTTAATTCAAAATGAAGGCCCTCACCTTTAACGGCATTGGTTCAATCCGCTATGAAGAGATACCGGATCCGGTCCTGATCAACGATGACGACGTCATTGTCCATACGGAACATTGTGCCATCTGCGGTTCGGATCTTCATGTTTTGCACGGCAGGGAGCAGGGCATTGACCTTCACACTGCCATGGGCCATGAATTTACCGGTGAAGTGGTGGAAGTGGGTAAAAAGGTTGGCCGCTTTCGGCCCGGCGATAAAGTGGTCAGCCCTTTCACTACAGCTTGCGGAAAATGTTATTATTGTCTACATGGCCTCAGTGCGCGCTGCATCCACAATCAGATATATGGCTGGGTGCAAAACGGGACAGGTTTGCAGGGCGGCCAGGCTGAATATGTAAGGGTGCCATTGGCTAACTCGACCCTGATCAACTATGAGGAATATGATTTATCCGGCGAGCTTGCCCTGCTTGCCGGAGATGTTTTCAGTACCGGTTATTTCGGAGCCAGCATGGCCGAGGTGAAAAAGGGTGGGTCGGTAGTGGTGATCGGATGCGGACCGGTGGGCCTGATGGCGGTCTACAGCGCACTGCTGATGGATGCGGGGAAGATCCTGGCGGTGGATACCATTGATCGACGTCTTCAGTTTGCCAATAAAATGGGAGCCATCGCCCTGGATGCCAGCCAACCGGTACGGGAGGCGGTTTTTCAATATACCGAAGGCCGTGGAGCGGATGCCGTGATCGAAGCAGTGGGTAGCGCTCCTGCCCAAAGGCTTGCCTTTGAGTTGGTCAGGCCCGGGGGAATTATAGCCACCATTGGAGTGCATACCACAGACCATTTTGTATTTAAACCTGCTGACGTATACAATAAGAACATCACCTATAAAAGCGGCCGCTGCCCGGCACGGTCCCTGATGGAAACTACACTGCCGCTGCTCGCAGCCAATGTCCAAACCCTTTCCAATATCATCACCCACCGGATGCATTTAAAAGAAGGCGTAAAGGCTTATGATATTTTTGATCAGAAAAAGGACGGATGTATAAAATTGATCCTGAGTACGGATTAGATCAACAGGTGGTCCATTTGTTCACAAAAAGAAAAAACACCTGGGTATTGATTCATTAACCTTCGTTAAATTCAATTCGTGAAGAACTAACCTCTGTTTTGCCACGTTGCATTGATATCCCTGCAGTTGAAGGTGCGGGATATGGCGTTTCTATCTGAGGCGGTGTTCCCGCATCAACTTTTAATCTCGGCGAGGTTTGGAGATTTTTTAAATTTAGGAGGCTTTCCCTTTAATGGGTTATTGTACAAGTGAAGGGTCATTAGTTTGGGCAGGTTACTGAATTCAGGAATTTTTCCCGTCAGTTGGTTGTCATTCAGTTGAAGGGATAGTAGACGCGGGATTTTTGCAAAATTGGGAATGACACCGGTCAACTGGTTTTGAGCCAGGTTGAGATTTTCCAGCAGGGGCAGGTGATTAAAATTGGGTATGGCTCCATTGAGTTTGTTGTTGCTCAGATTTAAGGCGCGCAGTTCGGGCATCAACTTAAAGTCCGGTATGGACCCGCCTATAATGTTGTTTTGCAGCCACAGGGTCCGTAATCTGGGCATGTTGTAATCCTTGAGAAGGCCATCAAAGCCATTGTTCTGAAGCATCAGCTCGGACATATTCACCGAGACTGGCAAGGCCGGAAGGCCGCCTTCAAGGTGGTTACCGGATAAATTCAATGTTTCCAGTTTGTCGTGGACGGAGAAGGCAGGCGCCGGGCCACTGAGGGCATTATCCGACAGGTCCAGGGTCTGAAGGTGGATGTGCAATTTCCATTCCGGAATCTTCCCCGAAATTTTAGTGCCTGAAATCCTCAGGTTGCGAAGAAGCGGTGTTTTTTCAAAAGAAGGCAGGTTGCCTTCAAGGGCGCCGGTAATTTCCAGCGTATGAAGCTTGGGAAGTTTTCCAAAATCGGGTAGGGTGCCTGAAAAATTTCCGTTCAGATAAAGTTCTTCCAGGGCCGGGGTTTTATCCAGATCGGGGACAGTCCCGGTGACTTGTCCGGAAGAAATATCCAGGTATTCCAGTTCTGGCAGTTTATCAAACTTGGGTATGCTGCCGGTCACCTGATCGGATTTTATGATCAGGTATTTGAGGTTGGCCAGGTTGTTAAAGTTGGGTATGGCTCCTCTGATGCCGGGTTCGTCGAGCATCAGTTGGTATAGGGCAGGCAGGACAAGGTTGGGCAGAGTCCCGTTGAGGTTGTTGTTGGACAGGATGATTTCTGAAACGCAACCCGTTTTGCTGGTGGTCACCCCATGCCAGGTGCCGACCGGTTGAGCGAGGTCCCATTTTTTGTACCAGTCCGGCCCTCCAAGGGCATTGTAGAATTTGACAAGTTCAAGGGAATCATTTTTTCTTGAACATTTAGCGACCGGAGGCGGGCTTGGTTTTTTAACCGGATTGGTCCTTTTTGGAGGAGGATTTTTAAGTTTTATTTGTGCATGAAGGCCTTCCTGATCCGGAATGGAAAGAAAAAAGACGCACGCTAAAAATATCTTCAACAGTCTTGCAATCATCTTTCTCGTTTGAACCTATAAAGAATATGGTTCAGCTTTTAATGGTTTTTTTATAGATATGGTTCACTTTTTTCTGAATATCGGTGATCCTTTCATCCGACATGCGGTCCAGGGCCAGTTTCGGATCTCCGAAAGCGAGGCAAGCCTTGTATTGCCATATTTCGCCGATCTGGCTGAAGGGTATGGTATAAGGTTCATAGGCCGGATTGTCTGAGGTCAATTGGATCTCTTTTTTTTCTTTCAGGACTTTCAGGCGTTTGAATACAACGCCTTCGGATTTATGAATCAGGATGTAAAGATGATCATTTTTGATTTCATTTATTTTTTCCACGTATTGCCCGATGATGATGGACCCGCTCTCAATGGGCATCATGGAATCGCCACGGATTTCGAAGGCCCTGAAGCTGCCTTGTGGCAATTTTGGGATATACATGCGGGGCAACTGACGGAGGTATTGCGGGTCCTGGAAGGCATCCAGGTAACCGGCTTCAGCCTTGGTGTCCACCAATTCGATATTCTGGCGGTTTTGACTGTCTACGGTAATGGCCAGGATTTTCAGGTCGCGGTCCGTAAGTCGGGAAGGATCGAGCTGGTCCATTTGATGGATCAGAAGGTCATCGAGTCCCACATTAAAATAGCGGGCTATTTTGGCAAGCATGTTCACACTGGGCTCGGTATGATTCCTTTCATAATCGCCCAGGGTGGTGCGTGGCAGGCCCAGGTCATTGGCCGCTTGTTGTTGTGAAATTTTTTTTATTTCCCTTAGGTATTTCAGGTTGTCACCCAGCATGGTTCCGGATTTTTCGACAAAGTTAGGGATAATTATTCGACCATGCTTTTCTCTTTTTAGGCTGTATATGTTGGCTCATTTGAAATTCAGCATTTAATCAATACGGTTAAGTTCCACACTCTTTAGCCTGTACCTTCTCGGACCGAATTCTCGGACTACCAACCACTATCCACCCTTTTTGGTTTCCACCCGGATAATCCCTATTTTTATCATTCACTAAAAACAAAAAACTGCATCATGGATCGTCGCAAATTTGTAAAGTCCACCGCTGCCCTGGGCGGAGCCAGCCTCTTACTGGACAACCCCCTCCAGGCTATGGTTCACCACAGCATGGCCGATGAAATCAAAATAGCCGTCGTGGGTTGCGGCGGAAGAGGTACCGGTGCCGCCATCCAGGCCCTGAGCACCAAACAAAATGTAAAACTGGTCGCCATGGCCGATGCCTTTGCCGACCGCATCGAAGAAAGCGTGAAGGCCATCCAAAAAGAGATGGAGGAATCCGGCATCCTTAAATCCAAATTTGCCGTAGCCGAAGAAAACAAATTCACCGGTTTCGATGCCTATAAAAAAGCCATTCCCCTGGCCGATGTGGTGATCCTGGCCACTCCCCCGGGGTTCCGGCCCATCCACTTCGCGGAGGCCATATCCAAAAACAAACAGGTTTTCATGGAGAAACCCGTGGCTACCGATGCCTTGGGTGTTCGCAGCGTCCTGGAAACCGCCGAAAAAGCCAAAGCCAAAAAACTCAATGTGGTGGTCGGCCTTCAAAGGCATTACCAGAAAATATACCAGAGATGGGTGGAAGCCCTGCAGGAAGGGGCCATTGGGGAAATCACCGCCTCCAGGGTTTACTGGAACGATGCGGGGGTATGGGTGAAAGAACGCAAACCGGGCATGACCGAAATGGAATACCAAATGCGAAACTGGTATTATTTCAACTGGCTCTGCGGCGACCATATCTGTGAACAGCATATCCATAACCTCGATGTCGGCAACTGGGTAAAACAAGGTTATCCCGTCTCCGCCAAAGGCATGGGTGGCCGCCAAACCCGTACTGGCAAGGAATTCGGGGAGATCTACGACCATTTTACCGTTGAATATGAATATGCCGACGGCTCCCGGATGTATAGCCAGTGCCGCCATACCAAAGGCTGCCTCAATGCCGTAACCGAACAATTTGACGGCACCGCCGGCGTGGCCCCTAAACCGGGCCTGATCCAGACCCGCAAAGGTTATGTCCTGCTCAAACACGACGATAAAAATGATGGCAATCCTTACCAGGTCGAGCATGATGTCCTTTTTGATGCCATCGCAAAGAATGAATACAAATTCGCCGATGCTGAAAACGGAGCCAAGGCAACCCTTACTGCCATCATGGGCAGGATGGCCGCTTACAGTGGCCAGCTCATCGAATGGGACAAAGCCCTGCAATCCAACATCAACCTTCAACCTGAGGCTTATTCCTGGGATGCCAAACCAAAATCATTGCCGGACAAAGACGGATTTTACCAGATCCCAATGCCTGGGAAATCTATAGTTATATAATCCAAAAATATAGGAGGAAGGGAGGAAGGGAGAAAGGGAGGAAAGCATACCTTCCCTTCCTCCCTTCCTCCCGTCTCCATTTCTCCTCAACAATTGTCTCTATTTAAAGGGATTTTCCTTCTCTATCTTTTGATGCAATGCAGCGTGAGCTGTCCTGTCATTGCTCAACAGACTCGGTATGAATTCCATTCCCCCAAGATGGGTACAGAGTTCAACATGATCGTATATGGTCACGATTCCATCAAAGTGGCCGGAGCGGTTGCCCTTGCCTGGCAAAGGATTGACCGGATCAATGAAGTTTTTAGCGATTACAGTTCCAGCAGCGAATTGCACCGGATCCATGAAAATGCCAGGGAAGGGTATTACCCGGTGAGCGGAGAGTTTGAAAAGATCCTGCGGTTGAGCCTGGTATATTCCCGGTTGAGCAAAGGCGCCTTTGATGTATCCGTGGGTTCACTGTCCAGGCTATGGAGGCGGGCTATAAAAACGGATGACTTTCCAGAAGCAGGGAAAATTGAGGAGGCGCGCAAGGCTGCTGGTTACCGGAAAATAAAATTCAAGGATTCCGGAATACGCATTCCGGCCAATCTGTTCCTGGATTTTGGGGCCATCGCCAAGGGTTATGCGGTGGATGAGGCCTATAGGGTCCTTGTGGAAAATCAACTGCCCATCGCCCTGGTGGATGGCGGCGGTGATGTGTATGCCGGCCTGGCCCCACCAGGGACCGAAGGTTGGGTGGTCAGTCTCCTGGTCAGTAATCCGGATGGCCGGGTCGAAGACAGCACCGTCCTCGTCGCTTCAAAGGCCATTGTCACCTCCGGCGATGCGTATAAATATATCGAACGGGGTGGGAAGCGGTATTCACACATCATCGATCCCCGAACAGGTTATGGAGTCGCCGGTCCGCAATGGGCAACGGTGATCGCAGCATCGGCAACGCATGCTGACGCCCTGGCTACCGTCATGTGTTTATTATCCGGGAGAGCGGCTTTAAAATTTGAGAAAAAATGGAAAAGAAGGTTTGGAGACCAAGGAGAATACAGGGTGTTAGTTAGTAAGTTGGCAAGTTAGCAGGTCATTTCATTTCCGGTAATATAATTTTCATACTGATGTCCAGTTGACCCGCCGAATGGGTCAAGGCGCCTACTGAAATATACTGTACCCCGGTCTGGGCGATTTTCCTAACGTTGAGCAAGGTGACCCCTCCGGAGGCTTCCGTTTCAAATTGGTTATTGACTATGGCTACCGCTTCCTTGAGAAGGGGCAACTGAAAATTGTCAAACATGATGCGGTTGACGCCCCCTACACGAACAATCTCGTAAACTTCGACCAGGTTGCGGGCTTCGATCGTGATTTTTCTTTTCAGTTTTTTCTTTTTGAGGTAATCTTTCACCTGGTTGATCGCCAGTTCGATGGAGCCGCAGGCATCGATATGATTGTCCTTGAGCATGATCCAGTCGTATAGACCACTGCGGTAATTGTGGCATCCGCCGCATTTGACCGCGTATTTTTCCAGGAAACGGTTGAGCGGAGTGGTTTTCCTCGTGTCGAGGATCTTGACCGGCAAACCCTCCACTTCAGCGGCAAAACGGTCTGCCATGGTGGCAATGCCGCTCAGGCGCTGCAGGGTATTCAGGACCAGTCGTTCAGCCATGAGCAATTTCCGGGTGTTGGCCTGCACTTCAAAAGCGATATCCCCATAGACCACGGGTTGTCCATCTTTCAGAAAAGCCTTGAACCGGGACGCCGGATCGATGATCTTGAAGGCCTTTCTCGCGAATTCTATGCCCGCCACCACACCATCGTCCTTAATGACGCACCGGGCCCTGGATACCGATTTGGCCGGAATACAGGCATTGGAGGTATGATCCCCTTCCCCCACATCTTCTTTTAAAGCCAGTTTTACAAAAGTTTCGACTTGCGCTTGATCCATACGTCTGTTTTAAAATACAAAACCCAGCCGGATACTGAGGCCGTGAATAAAAGTATTTGAATTTTCAGGAAGGCGGGTGTAGATATCGTTGTTCGGGTCTCCGTTGTTTCCCTGGGAAATGATCCGGGATTTAAATCCGTGGTTGAGGGTGAGATCGGATAGGAAACGTTGATAACGAATACCAGCAGAGAGCCAGGCCCTCCTGCCTATCCTTCTTTCCAGCCCCATACCCACGCCGATGGATAAGGACATTCTTTGCAGGTCGGGCAGGATGTTTTCTCCACCGGTCAGCACCCCATTATTATGAATGGCCCCTCTTGCCTTGAGTAATTTATGAATGCCCATCTGCAAGGGCTCAAGATAATAGTTTTTCTCTTCGTGGCTTTCCATCCGGTATTTCAGGCCCAGCCCGGCTTCCCAGAATTGAAGCTGGTAGGTGAGTCTGCTGTTGTCGGGCACCGGCTTATGGCCCAGGTTATAGTTTGGCGATTTGAGCTCCGATTCCAACCAGAAATTACCTCCGGTTTGATAGAGGAGGGACCCTCCCTGGTTGATGGAAAGACTGGTGGATGCCCCGAGGGCCCATTTGTTGTGAAACAAATATTCGCCGGAGATGCCCATCCGCAGGCCAAGTTTCCCGGCTCCGGTTTTTATCTCTAAATCCGAGGACGACATCCATGTAAAAACAGGTTCCGCATATAAACCCAATTTGAGAGACTGTCCATGGCCGGAAAAAGGGAATAATCCACTTCCGACCAGGGCGATCAAAATTATAATCCGGCTCCGGCTCATTTTAGCGGGCGCAAATATCCACTTTTGGTTTGATTTCTTCCTGATTATCCATGGAAAGTATCCCTTACAGGTATTCCCAGCCATCTGTTCACACATATCATAATAACGTGTATTTTCGTTAATTGCCTGAGATGGCTTTAGTTAAATTGATTAATGAGATACTTAACCATCTTCCTCCTGGGTTTCCTATGGTCTCAATGCCGAAATGATTCTGCCTCCGGCCCGGCCCCCGCTGAGGTAATGGTCGAAGATGCTTTCATCCGGTTTATTGGAACACCGGAGGACCAGCTTACCTTAAAACTGGATTCGATCATGAACCTGGATCGTTCATTTACAGTACTTTTCAATGGGGTAATCCTGGGTGGTTTGGACAGTGTTCCTGTGAGGGAGCATGTGCTTGCCTGGTTTAAGGATACGGTGAGGGCCAGGTTAAAAGAAAATTGCCAAATCGTTTTTAAGTCCATGGACTGGCAAAAAAGCCTGGGCCTGCCATTTGCAAAATACAAACAGGCTTTCCCCGAAAGGGCGGTTCCGGTGATCCATACCCTCATCACTGATTTTAATTACGGCATATTTTTGTTCAGGGACGATCTGGGAAGGGATGCCCTGGGTGTTGGACTGGAGATGTTTTTGGGTGATACACGCTTATACGATCAGCTGTCCGTTCAGAACCCGAATTTTTCCTCTTATCTCAACCGGACCTTCAACCTGGACCACCTTCCATCCAAAATCATCCATGCCCTCATCAGCGACCTGGTTCCGGAACCTTCGGGCAACCGGCTGCTGGACCATATTATCCGTGAAGGCAAAATCCTGTACATCACCCGGGACCTGATGCCAGGCATTGCAGATACCATCCTGCATGAATACAGATCCGACCAAATGCGATGGGTGATTGAAAATGAATGGGACATCTGGCGTTTCCTCCTCAGTGAAAAATTGCTTTACCAGTCTGTGGGCAAGGACATCATCAACCTGGTGCAACCGGCTCCTCATAGCCAGGGCATGCCCCCGGAAGCTCCCGGGCGTGCGGTGAATGCAGTCGGCCTGAAAATCATCGAAGCATTTATGAAGCGCGAAAAGCACAGTCTCTCTGAGTTGGCCGGAAAAACCAATGCCGACGAAATCCTGCAAAAAGCACGCTATCGCCCGGGCTAAAGTCCAAATGGAACGGAATTTGTATATTACAAAAAAATTTAATTTGTATGGCCGGAAAAAGAGCGATTCCATTGGTGGATCTTTCCCAGTTTACCAAAGGGGATGAAGCTGCCCGTAAATTATTCATCAGGAAACTTGCCAAAGCGTTTCGCGAAATCGGCTTTGTAGGTGTCATCAATCATGGCATACCCAAAGCCCTGGTGAATAAGTTCTATGACGAATCCAAAGCCTTTTTTAACCTGCCCGTTGAAAAAAAGCTGAAATATGAGATCAAGGGCCTCGCGGGACAGCGCGGTTATACCTCCTTTGGAAAAGAACACGCCAAACAGTCCAAAGTGGCCGATCTGAAAGAATTTTTCCAAATAGGCCAGGAAGTGGCCGGAAAAGATTCCATCCGCAAAGAATATCCCAAAAACGTCTATGTCCGTGAACGCCCGCAATTTCTGGCAACCGGACTGAAACTCTATAAATCCTTTGAAAAATCAGGTGCCCATTTGCTGAAAGCGATAGCCATCCACCTCGACCTGGGTGAAAAATATTTTGACGCCCGGATCAAAAACGGCAATAGCATCCTGCGTGCCATTTATTATCCCCCGATCACCACGGAACCGAAATCCGCCATCCGGGCAGAGCAACATGAAGACATCAACCTGATCACCCTGCTCGTCGGCGCTTCGGCTGGTGGCCTCCAGGTCCTCAACCTGGATAACGAATGGCTGGAGGTAGTGCCCCAACAGGACGAAATCGTGATCAATGTGGGCGATATGCTGCAACGCCTGACTAACAATTACCTCAAATCCACCACCCACAGGGTGGTCAATCCGCCCAGGGAAGAATGGCACAAACCGAGACTTTCCATTCCGTTTTTCCTTCATCCGCGAAGTGAAATGGACCTGACCTGCCTGCCTTTTACGGTCACCAAATCCAATCCACTTCAATATCCTCCGATTACGGCAGGCGAATACTTGGCGGAAAGGTTGAGGGAGATCGGACTCAAGAAGTAGTCAGTGGTCAGAAGTCAGTGGATGGAAAAATAAGCTTTGGTTAAAGCTTTCCCACTGAGCTTAAATTCTCTGTATATTTGTGTCAAATTATTAGAATAATGAACTCATTTTTATTATTATCAATGCCCGGCGGAGGGGAGTGGATCCTGATCTTCGTGGTCGTTTTATTGCTTTTCGGCGGTAAAAAAATTCCGGAGTTGATGAAAGGCCTGGGCAAAGGAATCCGGGAATTCAACAATGCCCGCAATTCCATCGAGGAGGAAATCCAGGAAGGAATCCGGGAAGTGGAAAAGAAAAAAGTCAACGAACCGAAATAAATCCTTCACAAAGATTTTAATAAAATACCCTGGGGCCTTGCTCCGGGGTTTCTTTTTTATAAGTTGTAACTTTCTACATTTGCGTCCGTTATTTTATCCAAAGCCCAATCACATGCGATTGTTATTTATTCTTTTGCTGGGACTTAGCCCCTGGTTTGTCAACGGCCAGAAATTCGGCCATATCAATTCGGCCGAGATTTTGAGCAAGGTGCCCGAAATTGCCCAGGCGGATACCATCCTTCGGAAATACCAGGACACCCTGGTGGCTGCGGGGGATTCCCTGGTCCGAATTTTTCAAAAACACGTTTCAGAGTATCAGGCCGAATCCCAAAAAGGAAACCTGGCTCCCATTGCCGCACAAAAAAAGGAAGAAGAACTCTCCAAAGAGCAGGAAGTGTTGAGGAATTATGAAAATGAAGTCAAACAACGGCTCATCCTCCGGCGGGAAGCCCTTTATAAACCCATTCTGGATAAAATCGACCAGATCGTCACCCGCATCGGTAAAGACAATAAATACACCATGATCTTCGACTCTTCTCAGCCCGGATACCTTTATCTCGCGGAGAGCGATAACCTCGGGCCCCTGGTTCTCAAAGAACTGGGTATTCAATAGCGGAAAGCGGAAAAAGCAAAACCGGTGGAATTCATGTTTTCCACCGGTTTATTTATGGTTTGATCTGTTTACATTTTGACAAGGGTCTGATCTCCGTCCATACCTCTGAATAAGATTACTTTGCCGTCCTTAAACCGGAAGTGATGGGTGTAATGGGATTCATACATTTTCCCGGAAGCCAGGTGAGTGTATTTTGCTTTTACCCGGCAGTACACATTGTCTCCGCTGGCTACAAAATCATAAGGTTCGAATACGCTGTATTTGAATTTGTCATTCAATTCTTTGAAAAATTGGGCGACTTCCTTTTTCCCTTTGTACCAGCGGGTGCCGTAGTCGAAAACCCGGTCATCGATCTCAAACATCAGGTCCGGATCGGATCCGGAAAGGATGCCGTTGACATCGCCGCTTCCGAATTTTTTATAAATATCCATGACCGCATTCGCATTTGGATTGCCTAAAAATCCATAACCGATCTGTTCGAAAATGAGATTGGGATTGCTCACGGCGTGCGATAGGGCCTTTCCCATGCCATCCATTTCAATGACATCGACGTCGGTGAATTCCACTTTTTTGCCGGTAGGCGGAAGCATGCCCATCACTGAACCGGTATTGGTGCCTGTCAGCTTAACAATGGAGTAATACTTGTTGCCATCATTGACCGAATGGATTACGGTAAACTTCAGGTCCGGAAAGGCTTTCATGAATGCTTCGTATGCAGGTTGTATGTTTTCCCTCCCTTTGACCGGCATGGGCGCCGCCGTATAGTCTGTATATTCAGGGGACACCATGGTAAAGAAGAGGTCGAAATTGCGCATATTCAATGATTCATAGGCTGCCTTGATCAGGGCTTTGTTTTGCTCAATGACTTTTGGTTTTTGAGCAGAAAGGACAGAGGCAGTGAAAACCAGGAACAAAAGAATCGGTTTTGTGAGTTGAATTTTCATGTGGAGTTTTTTTTGTTGTATAATGTCCACAAATCTAAATTCCTCGACTGTCCGTTATCCAGTCCAGACTTTATCCAGCTTTTGTTCAAAAAAAAGAAAAAGAAACCGCGATCAGCAGTTTGATATCTTTTGCACCCTTTCACTGTGGCGGCCTCCCTCGAACGCGGTTTGAAGGAAGATCCCAACCATGCGAACCGCTTCATCCGCTGAGACAAAACGGCCCGGCAGGGCGATGACATTGGCATCGTTGTGCAGGCGGGCTAGCCTGGCGATATCATCCGTCCAGCATAAGGCGGCCCGGATGCCCGGGTGCTTGTTGGCGGTGATGGCAACTCCATTGCCGCTGCCACAAACCAGGATGCCGAAATGGGCAACTCCCTGTTCGACCGCCTTGGCTACCGGATGGGCAAAATCCGGATAATCCACCCGGTCCGGGCTGTAAGTTCCATAGTCCATACAGTCGATATTCTGTTCCTGCAGGCTTTTTAGGATGGCCTGCTTCACTTCGAATCCGGCATGGTCCGCACCCAGGGCAATGGTCATTGGCTTATCGGTTGTTTGATACAAATATCGGTACTCCAGGGTTATTCCTTGTAATTTAAAGCAGAGCAATAACGCAGTGGTTTGTTCCTTATTTCCAATGACAGCGGGGAAAGGGCTTAAAATTTTCCAAACTCGCCTTAGTTTGCAGGATCAAAACCAATCCTAACGTCATGAAACCAGGGATTATCCTTCTGACTTTTTTTTTATTGGCCGGTTGCAAATCCGAATTACCGGCTGACCTCATCCTGCTGGGAGGCAATATTTACACCGGTGACCGGGAAAATCCAAGTGCCAGGGCATTGGCAGTCCGTGAAGGCAAGTTGATCTACGTCGGGGATGAAGCCGGTGCAAAAAAATTTGCCGGCCCGAACACAGAGATGGTTGATGCGGAAGGGAAATTTGTCATGCCCGGATTCATCGAAGGCCACGGCCATTTTGCCGGCCTCGGAGGCAGCCTGATCAACCTCAATTTTATAAAAACCAAAAGCTGGGACGAAATCGTGGCCATGGTCGCTGAAAAAGCAAAAACCGCGAAACCGGGTGAATGGATCATCGGGAGGGGATGGCACCAGGAAAAATGGACCCAGCCCCTTTTTGCCAGCGTTCACGGCTATCCGATGCACGACGCCCTTTCAGCCGTTTCTCCTGAAAATCCGGTCCTGCTCAATCATGCCAGCGGGCATGGTTCATTTGCAAATAAAAAAGCAATGGAACTGGCGGGCATTACCCGGGAGACCCCGGATCCCAAAGGAGGTACCATCATACGGGATGCCCAGGGGGATGCCATCGGTATGTTTGAAGAAAGAGCCCAGGGTATTATTTATCAGGCCTATAATACCTATCTCAAAACACAATCTCCGGAACAACTTGAAAAAATCTGGCACGACGGCATTGAGCTGGCCCAGCAAGAATGCCTGCGCAAAGGGGTGACTTCTTTTCAGGACGCGGGCAGCAGTTTTCAGGAAATGGAATGGTATAAGGCCCTGGCTGAACAAAATAAACTTAAAGTAAGGCTCTGGGCCATGCTCCGGCAAGGCAGTAGGGATTTGGCGGGAGAGGCGCTCAATACCTTTCCCTGGGTCGGCCTTGGCAACGACCATTTTACCATGAGGGCGGTGAAGGCGGATGTAGATGGAGCCCTGGGGTCCTATGGTGCCTGGCTGCTCGCTCCATATTCGGATCGTTCAGACCGTTTTTATGGACAGAATACCACCGAAGTCAGTGAAGTCGATGCGGTCGCCCGGCTTTGTGTTGACCATGGGCTGCAACTTTGTGTACATGCCATCGGCGACAGGGCCAACCGGGAAGTGCTGGACCTGATGGAAAGACATTTTGAAGCCAATCCGGAAAAAAAGGACCTGAGATGGCGTATAGAACATTCACAGCATCTGGATACCGCTGATATTCCCAGGTTTGCAGAACTCGGAGTCATCGCTTCCATGCAAGGCATCCACTGTACCAGCGATGCGCCTTTTGTAGTGAAACGATTGGGTGAATTCAGGGCCCGTACTGGAGCGTATGCCTGGAAAAGTCTTCTGCGGGCCGGGGCGGTGGTCACCAATGGAACCGATACCCCTGTCGAAGATGTGGATCCGCTGGCTTCCTTTTATGCAACCGTAACCCGGACCCGGGCGGATAATGGCATGCGGTTTTTCCCCGAACAAAAATTAAGCCGGGAAGAAGCCCTTCATTCTTATACCCTGGCGGCTGCGTTTTCGGCTTTTGAGGAGACGGTGAAAGGTTCTCTGAGCCCCGGCAAATGGGCCGATTTTATTATCCTGTCGGAAGACCTGGTCCACTGTCCGGATGAAGCCATCCTGAAAACGGAAGTCCTCAAAACCTGGGTGGGCGGTAAATTATTGTACTCAAAGGGATAAAGTCATGGTTAAGTGGATCTTCCTGGCCGGCCTGATGGGTATGGCCAATGGGTCGTGGGCACAGGATTTGCTACGGTTCAATGAAAAGTCCTTTATTAAACCTGCAGAGAATCCAATCCTGCGTGCGGATTCCAATCTTATATTTCAGGATCCGGTTTTACAACAAATGGTGCGATGGCAGCGGGCCGATGTATTTAACCCTGCTGCAATCGTCCGGGACGGTAAAGTTTTGCTTTTATACCGGTGTGAGGACAATCCGGCCGCCCACCTTGGTGGCAGGACCTCCCGGCTCGGCTTAGCGGAAAGTAGGGACGGAATACGTTTTACCAAATTCCCGGAACCCGTGCTTTATCCGGCGGATGATCTTTTCCGGGAATTCGAATATCCCGGGGGTTGCGAAGATCCACGGCTGGTCCAGACCGAAGAGGGCCTCTATGTGGTGGCCTATACTTCCTGGAATCAAAAGGTGGCCAGGTTATGCATTGCGTTTTCCAGGGATCTGATCCATTGGGAGAAAAAGGGGCCGGCCTTTGCAAAAGCCTACGATGGAAAATTTCTCAATACCTGGAGTAAATCGGGATCCATGATCACCCGGATGATCAAAGGCAGGCAGGTTTTGGCAAAAATCAACGGCAAATACTGGATGTATTGGGGAGAACAGCTGGTCAACCTGGCCTGGTCCGAAAATTTATACGACTGGCACCCGACCCTGGATGAGGCGGGCAAGCTGAAAGCTGTGATTGCGCCCAGGAAAAAATATTTTGACAGCCATCTCACGGAGTGCGGCCCTCCGGCCATAATGACCTCCAAAGGCATTACCTTATTGTACAATGGAAAAAACCTTTCCGGGGAGGATGCAGATCCCGCCCTCCCGGGGAATACCTATTCTGTGGGTCAGGTGATCCTGGACCCGGCCCGTCCGGATATAGTCTTGTACCGTTCGGAAATCCCTTTTCTACAACCCTCCCTTCCGCATGAAAAGACAGGGCAATATGAGGCAGGCACCACCTTTGCCGAAGGCCTCGTCTATTTTAAGAAAAAATGGTTTTTGTATTATGGTACTGCGGATTCCTTTGTCGGCCTGGCCATTGCTAAAAACAAAACCTATAGATAAGGACCCGGATTGTGGCCTGCTGATTGAACTCAGGACTCTTCACCCTCTCCGAACGGTTCGTCTCCGGTTGTAATGCGGCTGTTATTGAATCCGTCGTCGTCATTAAATTCTACAGTGATGCATCTTTCTCCGGCAGCCCCCTTGATGAGCAGATTGGTTTTGGAACCGGACTTCCTGGAAGACCAGTGATAGAATACATAAGATTGGGCGGGAAGGATTCACGCATGATGACCAGATTGTTTTGAATAAAATTAAGGAAAAGTCTGGTAGAAGGGTGGGGTTTGAGGAGCGAGGTGCCGGATCCTGGAAACAAAGACTTGCCTGCCCTTCCGTTTTTTATCTTTCCGGGCATTTTGTCTTCCATTCAATAGTGAAAACCTTCTTTCAACTCAAAGGATTAAGTCCTATTTTTGCAGGTCATGTCAGGAAAAAAGAGCCAGGAGACGGCTGAGGAAGAATTCATAGAGGTGACTGGAGCGCGGGTGCACAACCTGAAAAACATCGATATCCGCATACCCAGGAATCAGCTGGTGGTCATTACAGGCCTTAGTGGGAGCGGCAAGTCTTCCCTCGCATTTGATACGATCTATGCCGAAGGCCAGAGAAGGTATATGGAGACCTTTTCTTCCTACGCCCGTCAGTTTATCGGAAATATGGAAAGGCCAGACGTGGAATTGATTACCGGTCTAAGCCCGGTGATATCCATCGAACAAAAGACCAGCGGATGGAATCCCCGGTCCACCGTAGGGACCATCACGGAGGTTTACGATTTATTCCGCCTCCTTTTTGCCCGGATCGGGGAGGCTTACAGCTATGTCAGCGGTAAAAAAATGGTCAAATACAGCGAGGCCCAGGTCATCGACCATGTCCTGAGTACCTACCAGGAAAAAAAAATTATCCTCCTGGCACCGGTCATCCGGGGCAGAAAAGGCCATTACCGGGAGATCTTTGAGCAGGCCCGAAAGCAGGGCTATAGCAAGGTCAGGGTGGATGGACAGATGATGGACCTGAGGCCAGGCATGCAGGTCGACCGCTACAAGGTCCACGATATTGAGATCGTGATCGACCGCATCCAGGTGCAGCATTCCAGGCGTGACCGGCTTGCGTCTTCGGTTCAATTGGCCATGAAAATGGGCAATGGCCTCCTGATGGTGGAGGACGAAGCAGGGCAGGTGGTGCCTTACAGCCAGAACCTGATGGACCCTGAAAACGGCATTTCCTATGAGGATCCGTCTCCAAATACCTTTTCCTTTAATTCCCCTTACGGGGCCTGCCCAAATTGCGATGGCTTGGGCAAACTGCACCAGGTGGATATGGAAAAGGTGATCCCGGATCCTAAAAAAAGCATCAATGAGACCGGTATTGCCCCATTGGGGGAGGTGAGGGAAAACATGACCTTCCAGCAGCTCAGGGCGATCTCAAAACAATATGGATTCACCTTCAGTACCGCCATTGAAAATATCCCGAAGAAAGCCCTCGAGATTATCCTGCACGGCGGTGAGGAAGGATTTGAAGTGAAGCCCAATTATTCACAAAACGAATTTGTATACAACCTGGCCCGTGAAGGCCTGGTCAATATGCTGGTCCGATGGCACCGGGACAGCACCAGCGAAAAAATAAGGCAATGGGCCGAGGATTTTATGACCATCAGCCTTTGCCCCGAATGCCAGGGAGCCAGGCTGAAAAAAGAAGCGCTGCATTTCAAAGTTGCCGGTTTGAATATTTCTGAGCTTGCTGAAATGGACTTGTCCGATTTGGCCCGATGGCTGGATGAGGCGGAACCAAAACTCAACCCAAGGCAACAACAAATCGGCCTGGATGTAATCAAGGAAGTCCGGCTGCGGCTCCGGTTTTTGTTGCATGTAGGCCTGGATTACCTGAGCATGAACCGGCCTGCGAACTCCCTCTCCGGAGGAGAATCGCAGCGTACCCGCCTGGCGACCCAGATTGGTTCCCAACTCACCGGAGTCACTTATATCCTGGATGAGCCCAGCATTGGCCTGCATGCCAGGGACAACCAAAGGCTGATCCAGGCCTTACGCGAACTCAGGGACATTGGCAATTCCCTGCTGGTAGTCGAGCACGACAAGGAAATCATGCTGGCTTCGGATTACCTGCTTGACCTCGGGCCGGGAGCGGGATCGCACGGTGGCCGGCTGGTAGCCAGCGGCATTCCCCGGGAATTTTTATTACAGGACTCGCTTACGGCCGACTATCTCAGCGACCGGAAAAAAATCGCTGTTCCAGGCAGAAGGCGTAAAGGAAATGGCCAGTTTCTGAAATTGTTTGGGGCCCGGGGGCACAATCTCCGGAAAGTGGACCTGAGTATACCCCTGAGTACCTTTATCTGCGTCACCGGTGTCAGCGGGAGCGGCAAAAGCAGCCTGATCAATGAAACCTTGTACCCGATCCTTCGCAAACATTTTTATGGCAGTGTGCAGAAACCATTGCCTTTTGACCGGGTTGAAGGCATAGACCTTCTGGACAAGGTCATTGAGATCGACCAGTCACCCATTGGCCGCACCCCGCGGTCCAATCCAGCTACCTATACCGGTGTATTCACTGACATCCGTAACATATTCACCGGGCTTCCCGAGGCAAAAATCAGGGGATACAAGGCCGGAAGGTTTTCATTTAACGTAAAGGGAGGAAGGTGTGAAACCTGCGAAGGAGGGGGGATGCGCGTGATTGAGATGAATTTTTTGCCGGATGTCCAGGTCGAATGCGAAACCTGCCTGGGCAGAAGGTACAACCGGGAAACCCTGGAAATCCTGTACAAAGGCAAGAATATCAGCCAGGTACTGGATATGCGGGTGGAAGATGCCATGCATTTTTTTGAAAATGTGCCCAATATCCACCGGAAGATGAAGACGCTTTACGAAGTGGGCCTGGGTTATATCTCCCTGGGCCAGCAAGCAACCACCCTTTCCGGAGGGGAGGCCCAAAGGGTAAAATTGTCGGAAGAACTTTCAAAGCGGGACAGCGGCAATACGCTTTATATCCTTGATGAGCCGACTACCGGGTTGCACTTTGCTGATATACAACACCTTTTGGACATTTTAAACCGCCTGGTAGACCGGGGCAATACGGTGGTAGTGATTGAACACAACCTGGATGTGATCAAAGTGGCGGATCACATCATCGACATGGGGCCTGAGGGCGGCAAATATGGGGGCAGGATAGTGGCGACCGGCACCCCTGAGGCCGTCGCCAGGTCTAAGGAGAGCCTTACGGCGAAATATTTGAAAGAAGAGCTCTGAAGGGATAAAAAAATAAAGCCCGATTCCTTTGAATCGGGCTTTTATCAAATTACCCTTTACACTAAATACATATTGATTTTCAAGGATTTGAGGATACTAAATTTGATAATAGTCCTGGTAATCCTTGCGGTCTCAACGCATCAAATGGTCTGAAATTATATTCAGATCATATTTTTGATGCTATTGTAAATAATTAATTTATAACTAAGTATAAACATTTAACAACTCCCGCCAACAGAAATAATTCTAGAATCCATCTACAACTGTGGTAATTCCAAGAGCACAGAGAATCCATTCAATAAAATTTTTCATTTCGATTCAATTTTGAATCAAAATTATAGCAGCGCTGGAAGCCAAAGAATATCATAAACCCTTGGATATGGACGGAGTTATTTTTGTAAATTATATGAATTCAGTTCATATATTCCTGATTTTAAGTATTATATATTACTTTACAGTTATTATATTATTGATTCCTCACATTTATATTATTGCTTTCGTCAAAGCTAAGTTGGCTTTGGGATTGACCATGTATCAATATTTCATTCACCAAGACGTAAAAAATTGAGTTTTTTTCAAAATACTTCCCTTTAAAATATTGATATTTAGCTTATTGTGATTAATATTGAATGAACATTTTATTATGATAAATGAAATAAAATCCCTTGTAAACTTTGTAAACAAATGTAAAGTCCAACATCTGGAGATCTTCACTCGGGAAGATTTTGGTAGAAGAAAGACAAAAATGGGGGAATTATTTGAACTGATCCGGGACTTAGATGTGAAGACAGAGGATGATTTAAAAACCGCTTTATATGGTGATAAGATATTGGCTTATGGTTTTGATAAAATCTATTCAAGGTTCAAGGAAAAATTGTCAAATACCCTCTTTTTTATTGACACCCGGACCTCAATGTTTAGCGAAAGGGCTATTGCCTATTACAACTGTTCAAGAAGGGCTTATATCACGCGGATACTGCTCGAACGCGGTTATCATAAATTTTCCATTTCCCTTGTTGAGAAAACTCTACCGGTAAGCCTTAAATTTGAGTTTAGTGATCTGTCGGTCCATTTTCTGAAAGCTTTGATCCGCCATTATAGTACCCGGAATATTGATTTAAAAAAGTTTGAAAAATATAAAGATATTTATCTGCCAGCTATCCAAACCCTCAATGCTGAGAATAAGTTGGAAATCATGGTTTCAAACATTGCTTATGAAAGCAATGCTGCGCATGCTTCCAAGCACAGTATCATATCTGAGGATGCACTCCTTGATTCTGTGGAAACAGCAGAAAACCTTTTAAAGGGGGAGGCGTCCATCGATTCCATTATGGCCGCCTCAAAAATTTTACAGTATTATTTCAAACAGAAAAAAAATTATGGTGAATATAAAAAGATCACGGCCGAGGCAATAAAAAAGATAAGTGCAAAACCATTTAGATCTATCATTGCGATTGAGTCCCTGATTCACGCTCAACTGACTATGACCCTAATTACTAGGGATATCAAGTCAGCCGAGGCTATCCGATCTGAGTATTTCAACAGTATTAATATTGGGAATTTCAACTGGTACGTCATTCATTATTATTATGCATTGACCTTAATGCATGGAAAGTCGTACCAGAAAGCTTATGAAGTAGTTCAGTCCATTCTGAATTATAAATCTTTTTCCAAACAACCCCCCGTAATCAGGGAAAATTTTTATGTCTTGCAGGCCTATACGGAATTTCTTCTCAAAATCGGACGGATCCACCCGGTCGAACAGTCACTGGATTTCAGGCTTACCAAATTCTTGAACCAGGTGCCTGAATATTCTAAAGATAAACAGGGTGTAAATATTGCGATTATTCTGATCCAGGTCCTATATTTTCTGACGGAAAGTAAATATTCACGGATCATCGACCGGATGGAGTCTTTGAACCTTTATGCCTACCGACACCTAAAGCATGATGAAAGCTTTCGTTCACAATCCTTCATCAAGATGCTTACTGAGATGGTAAGGGCGGATTTTAGGAAAAATGGAACGGTCTTCCGCACAGGTAAAATTAAACAAAACTTAAAGAATGCGGCTATCGAAACTAACCCGGATTCGGCGGAAACCGAAATCATTCCATATGAGGATTTGTGGGAATTGATCTTGGAGCAATTGGAATAAACAACAAGGCTCAAGTTTTGACTAAAATAGGCTTGTGGCTATTGGGGTTGAGTCCTTGAAGGATAAATTTACGTCAAATGGTGACATTTGGCACCCAAACTATTTCCTGATCGGGGGAAATAGGTACTTTTATTCTGCGCAATAGAAGTATTTGGCCAATAATTTTCAGTAAGAGTTGACACTTAAAGCAAATTGGTGTTCGGTAAACATATCAATTAGATCAATTTATATCCATATAGGAAACCATTGCTCTCTCCTTCGATTAGTATCAGGAATGGGCGGTTTATTAGTAATTTAAAAATGGCAAGCCAGGTTTAATAAATTTAATAACCTGTCTTTGTATAATTATAGATTATTAAAAAGATACTCGACGGGACCATTATGGATATTAGTCGTTCTTTAAAGAATGAATGTATAGGATATGGACAGGATAGGCTTTATTTTGGGAGTGTGGGTTGTAGTTTCGTGAAATTAAAATAAGTTCGCCAGTGGTTCGCCGCACAAATAAGCCTTAGAGATTTGCCAGCCGCGTCCTATTTTCCCGAATTATTTTCCCGGGTACTTTAACTATTGGAATAAGCGATCCTTGGGTGCTTATTCTGCCGGATCCCTTCTGTAGTTGAGTGGCCAAAGCAGAATACCCCAGCTTCATCAGAATCTGGATCTGACAATCCGGGCTGATGAGTCCTCTCGGGATATTTAATTCTGCCCTGAGCAGTTTTCTCTGTAAAGTTCGCAGGCTGAGACCAAGTAAATCAGCCAATTGACTTTTTGTTAGTGGTTCATGTTTCATTGATCTTCAAATTGTGATAGTGAAATATTTATCTAAACAAGATCTGAAATTGTGAATCACATACGAGTTTCCACTACTTGTTGAATAGGACAGGGCATTCTTTATAAAATTGGCATTGTTAAGTAGCAATTAATTGAAAATCAAGTAGATAAAATGCAAGATGTAGGTACTTAAAATATGAAAGTTATGTCAGAAATTATCTTTGATGAAATACGAGAATTAACATTACTTATTAAAAAGGCGAATGTAAATAAACTTGAAATTTTTTCTAGTGAAGATTTTGATAAAAATATTAATCTTATGACCAAAATATTCAATGGTCTAAGTTCAAATGAGATTGTGAATGTTTATCAATTAAGAGATTTTATAAAAGTCGCTTCAAATTCGTCAGAATCTTCGTTTAATAAATTATTCTATAGATTTCGAGAAAAACTAGTTAATACTCTGTTTTTTATTAATACAAATTTAAGCTTATTTGGTGATAGAGCTAGAGCTTATTATGTGTGTTCTAAAAGAACTGTATTGGTAAGAATGATATCACAATTGGGTTTTAAAGAACTATCTCAATCCATTGCTGAATCAACTATTGGAATTACATTAAAATATGAATTTACTGAATTAACTCTGATTTTAAGTAAATTATTAATAAATCAAATAGGTATTTTAAATAAAAAGAATAAAAATTATAATAAATATAAAATAATATATAAAAATGCAATAGACGTCTATTTTAAAGAACTTTCATTTTCTGAAAAATGTCACGAATTAAATGCTTATCTAAACTCAACACATAAGCTTATTAATAACCCCATTAAATCTCCTGAAATCGAAAATTTGGTGAAAACCGCGTGGCAGTATGTAAAACAAAATCCTTCAATTGAACTTCTGAAAAATTGTTCGTTGGTAATCTTGAATTATGACAAAGAGAATAGACAGTTTTTACAGTATAAAAGCAATACATTTTTATTTCTAAAAATGATTTTTGAAAAACCGTTTTTGTCATCAAATACATTGGAGTACATTATTAATGAATTATTTAAGGTTTTATTAATTACTAAAGATTTAAAGACGGTGCTTAAAATTAAAAATTTGTACTTTAAGTATATTACAGTTACAGAATTCAACTGGTTTGCAATACAAATAAGTTATATTCATACATTATTTCACTGCAGGGATTATAATAGATGTTGGAACGAACTATTTATTTTTCATTCCAATAGTCAATTTAAAAGACAGCCTCAAATTGTATTACAACATTTTTTAATTTTTCAAGCATATGCCTATTTTCTTTGTAAAATAGGGAAGATTATTAATGTTACAACTGAAAAAGAATTTAGATTAAATAAATTTCTCAATGAAGTTCCAGAATATTCCAAAGACAAACAAGGTGTCAATATCCCTATAATCCTAATTCAAATCCTCTTTTTCCTGGCCGATCAAAAACACCATTTAATCATCGACAGAATGGACTCCTTGAAACTGTACGCCTACCGTTATCTTAAAAAGGATGAAAATTTCAGGTCACAGTGTTTTATACGTATGCTGGGGGAGATGGTGAGGGCGGGCTTCAAACGGCAGGGTACTGTGTTCAGAACGCAGGCTCTGATGGATAAGTTGAAATCGGTGCCCATCGATACCTATCCGTCCACGGCGGAAAATGAAATCATACCTTATGAGGACCTGTGGGAAATGGTTTTGGGTTTGCTTAAATGAGCATTTTGCAGATTAAACTTTAAGGGTATTCAATACTGAACTCTGCGAGGGGGTATGTCACAATCATTCGATTATATTTTTTATTAGAAGGCAAAATTTCCTGCAAATATTCATAAGAATCGCTAAAAGGGTTACCACAGCAAAATAAAGGTCTTGGATGAAAACATGAACATTTAAAATTCAATTCATTGTGTATCTCTGAAAGAAACCAAATTTTGACTTTTTGGTCACCCCCATCTCATCCCATTGAGCCCCGAATTCCCTACCTTAGCGCCTCCTAACCAATACCATAGCAATCTATGTCAGACCTGAAGAAGGATGCCCTCCAGTACCACCAGCAGGGGAGACCCGGGAAAATAGAAGTCATTCCATCAAAACCGCATGCCACCCAGCGGGACCTTAGCCTGGCTTATTCTCCAGGGGTGGCCGAACCCTGCCTGGCGATTAAAGCAAATCCCGAAGACGTATATAAATATACCGCCAAGGGAAACCTGGTCGCCGTGATCTCCAACGGCACCGCCGTGCTCGGCCTCGGTAATATAGGGGCCGAAGCGGGCAAACCGGTGATGGAAGGCAAAGGCCTGCTGTTTAAAATTTACGCCGACATCGATGTCTTTGATATTGAGATCAATGAGACCGATCCCGACAAGCTGGTGGATACCATTAAAGCCATTTCGCCCACCTTCGGAGGGATCAACCTGGAAGACATCAAAGCTCCGGAATGTTTTTATATCGAGGACCGCCTGAAAAAAGAACTGGACATCCCCCTCATGCACGACGACCAGCACGGTACTGCCATCATCTCCTCGGCGGCACTGCTCAACGCCCTCCTGGTGGTGGACAAAAAAATCGAAGAAGTCAAAATCGTAGTCAGCGGTTCCGGCGCCTCGGCCATCTCCTGCTCCCGGTTATATATTAAACTGGGCGCCCGCCGTGAAAACATCGTCATGCTGGATTCGACAGGGGTCCTCAACCGTAAAAGAACCGACCTCAATAAACAAAAACAGGAATTCATCACCGACCGGGACGTCGATACCCTCGCCGAGGCCCTGGTGGATGCCGATGTTTTCCTGGGGCTCAGCGTTGCCGGTGTATTGAAAAAGGAGATGTTGTTGTCCATGGCCAAGGACCCTATCGTATTTGCCCTGGCCAACCCGGACCCGGAAATCTCCTATGAGGATGCAACCAGCACCAGGGACGATGTGATCATGGCCACGGGACGTTCGGATTACCCCAATCAGGTCAACAATGTGCTCGGATTCCCCTATATTTTCCGGGGAGCGCTGGATGTGAGGGCCAAGGCGATCAACGATGAAATGAAACTCGCCGCGGCGATGGCACTGGCCGACCTGGCCAAACTCCCCGTACCCGAAGAAGTAAATTCCGCCTATGGAGGAACCAATCTCCATTTTGGCCCCGAATACATCATCCCCAAGCCGGTCGACCCCAGGCTGATCACCACCGTAGCCATTGCCGTGGCCAAAACCGCAATTGAAACCGGGGTAGCGCGCAAAAACATTGATGATTGGGAAGCTTATGGGGAGGAACTCACCAAAAGGCTGGGCCTGTATAAACCACTGATCCGCCAGATCCGCTCGAAGGCCAGGTCCAACCCCAAAAGGGTGGTCTTTGCCGAAGCCGAATCCTATAAGATCCTGAAAGCAGCCGAAATCTGTATCGAAGAAAACCTGGCAAAACCCATCCTGCTGGGAAATGAAGAAAATATCAAAAGGAAAATTGAGGAATTTGACCTCTCCCTGGAGCAGGCGGTGATCATCGATCCCCGGTCCGAGAAAGAACAGGAAAGGAGGGCCCGTTTTGCCAACACCTATTTTAATAAACGTTGCCGCAAAGGAGTCACCCTGCGCTCAGCGCAGAACACCATGTTTGAGTGGAACTATTTCGGGCTCAGCCTGATCGAGCATGGTGAAGCGGATGCCATGGTCAGCGGTCTTACCGCCAATTATCCTGAATTCATGCGACCGGCACTGCGTCTGTTTGGCCAGGCCCAAAACGTCCATATCGTGGCTGGCATGGATATCCTGATGACCAAAAGAGGCCCGCTTTTTTTTGCGGATACCATGGTCAATCTCGACCCCGATGCCCGGACCATCGTAAACATCACCCTGCAAACAGCGGACCTGGTGCGCCGGTTTAACATCGTGCCCAAGATCGCCTTGCTTTCTTACAGCAACTTTGGATCTGTCAAAGGCATCGTGCCCACCAAAATGCGGGAAGCCGTATCCATCCTGCACCGGGATCACCCTGACCTGCTGGTGGACGGGGATATCCAGGGAAATTTTGCCATAAACAGTGAGATGGTCAAAGAGGCCTTTCCCTTTTCCAAACTGGTGGATGGCCCGGCCAATACCCTGATATTCCCAAACCTGGCCTCCGCCCATATCGCTTTTAAATTATTGAAGGAAGGAGGCAATCTGGATTCCATCGGGCCGGTGCTCACGGGTTTGAAAAAATCCGTCCACGTCCTCTCTCTCGGCAGTACGGTGAGCGAGATCGTGAATATGGTCTCCATCGCCGTGGCCGATGCCCAGGACAAGTCCTGACGGGATCTAAGCCGGACTGCGTACTTTTACAAAAAAAAAGAACGTGGCCGGCAATCAGTTTGGAGAAATTTTCAGGGTCAGCACTTTTGGCGAGTCCCACGGTAAAGCGGTAGGCGTGATCATCGACGGTTGTCCTGCCGGCTTGCTGATCCAACCGGAATTTATTCAAAAAGAAATGGACCGCCGCAGACCGGGCCAGTCCGCTATCGTCACCCAGCGTAAAGAAGCCGACGAAATTGAAATCCTTTCAGGGATTTACGAAAACCACACGACCGGAGCTCCCATCAGCATGATGCTCAGGAATGTGGACCAACACTCTTCGGATTACGATCATATCAAGGACAAATTCCGGCCCTCTCACGCTGATTTTACCTATCAAAACAAATGGGGTCTGCGCGATCACCGGGGAGGTGGCCGTTCCTCGGCAAGGGAGACGGCAGCACGGGTGGCTGCAGGGGCAGTCGCCAAAATGTTTTTGCACCAGCTCGATGTACATATCCATGGCTTTGTAAGCCAGGTTGGATCCATTCGTTATGAGCCGGATCTGGATGCTCTCAATCCTGCCGATATTGAATCCAACCCCGTCCGATGCCCTGATCCTCTGATTGCAGAACAGATGATCGAACTGATCAGGGAAGTCCGCAAGGAAGGGGATACCATTGGAGGGGTGGTGACCTGCCTGATCAGGGGATGCCCCCCTGGCCTGGGCGAGCCGGCCTTCGATAAATTGCACGCCTGTCTTGGACATGCCATGCTCAGCATCAATGCCTGCAAGGGATTTGAGATTGGGTCCGGTTTTGCCGGGGTCAGCATGCGTGGCTCCCAACACAACGACCTTTTTTATAAAGAAGGGGATGCCATCCGCACCCGCAGCAACCACTCCGGCGGGATCCAGGGCGGTATTTCAAACGGTATGGATATCTATTTCAGGGTTGCCTTTAAACCCGTGGCCACCATCGTCCCGCCCCAGGAATCCGTGGACCTGGAGGGTCATTCCGTCACCGTCACTGGCAAGGGCAGGCACGATCCCTGTGTGGTCCCCCGCGCCGTGCCGATCGTGGAAGCCATGGCGGCTTTGGTACTTGCTGACCACGTCCTGAGACATCGGGCATCAAGAGTATAATTAGGAATTAAAGAATTAAAGAATTAAAGAATTAAA
>CAYOPD010000006.1:71076-73306 GCA_964405735.1 uncultured Saprospiraceae bacterium
GAGTGCCATTCCCTTAATTCTTTAATTATTAATTTCTTTAATTATCTCTGATATGCCCAGGTTAAAAGGATCGCTCCCCAGGTATATCCACCTCCAAAAGCGGTCAGGACCAGTTTGTCCCCTTCCTTTAATTGAGCTTCATATTCCCAGAGGCAGAGGGGAATGGTGGCTGCCGTAGTATTGCCGTATTTCTGGATATTGATCATGACTTTTTCGAGCGGGAAGTCGAGCATCTCGGCTACCGATTTGATGATCCGGTAATTGGCCTGGTGAGGGACAATCCAGTCAATGTCCGCAGATTGATAACCCGCGCGGCTGATCACTTCCTTGACGGCTTCTGCCATGCCCTTCACTGCAGCTTTAAAAACCACTCGGCCATCCTGCCAGACGAAGTGTTCACGGTGGGCTACGGTTTCAACGGAAGGTGGACGCAGGGACCCTCCGGATTTGATGCGAAGCATGTCTTTTCCGGAGGCATCGCCGAACAGTGCTATCTGTTCCAGGCCAAATTCATTGATGGACGGTTCCAGTAAAACGGCGCCGGCAGCATCCCCAAACAGGATGCAGGTGGACCGGTCGGTATAATCCGTGATGGAAGACATTTTATCGCTGCCCACCACGATCACCTTGCGGTGGGTGCCGGATTTGATAAACTGGGCGCCGGTTGCAAGGGCAAATAAAAATCCGGAACAGGCCGCGTTAAGGTCAAAACCATAGGCCCGGCTCAGGCCGCTGAGTTTGCAGATCTGGTTGGCGGTATCGGGTACCTGGTAATCCCCGGTCACGGTGGCGCAGATCAACAATTCCACATCCTCCGGGTCCGTGCCCGTTTTTTGCAGGAGGCCTTTCACGGCTTCTGCGCCCATGAAGGCGCTTGCTTTGTCCGGGTCCTTGAGGATATGCCTTTCTTTAATGCCTACCCTTTCCATGATCCAGGCATCGTTGGTTTCCACCATCTTTTCAAGGTCCTTATTGGTCAGCACGTCTTCGGGCACAAAGGCATTCACGCCCGTAATGGCCACCGTAATGTCTCCACTCATGGGGCAAATGTATAAAATATTCGGATTCAGGGTGTCCGACGCGGAATTCATATAAATTATTTTTATTACTCATATTATATTAAAAATCAATAGTATACAGTTTTATTAAATATCACATAACTAAAAATGGTATGAGAATTGCCTCTGTATTAAAAGTTGCACAGCGATATTAATTAACTAAAATTCAGGAGGTAACTATGAAAGCGATAAAATGCTTGTTTGCCCTGTTGGCCGTTCTGGCCTTCACTAGTCCCGTCCTCGCGGAGGATTCGGAAGTAGTCTTTTTTAACGGCACGGTTGAAGGAGCCAGGGAAAAGGCCAGGAAAGAATCCAAGTTTTATTTCATTGAGTTTTATGCCAAATGGTGTGAACCCTGTAAATGGATGGACGAATACACCTATAAAAACGCGGAATTGTCCGGTTATGTCTCCGAGCATTATGTCGGAGTAAAAGTGGATGTGGAAAACCTGGACGGTTATGTCTGGAAACAGAAATTCAAAGTACAATACCTGCCTACCATTATTGTGCTCAATTCCAACGGGACCATGTTGGGTAAATATGAAAAAAGCCTCACGGCGCCTGACCTGATCAGAATATTAAAAAATCACCGATCCTTGCCCGGGGAGGCTGGGCCAGCCCCGCTGTCCAATGAGACTGAAGGGGTTGTAGCAATACCTGTCAAAACCAACCAGGAGTCTGCCGCTCGTCCCGCTTTCATCGATGTGAATCGAGAGCCCGGCCTTCCCAAGGCAAATGAGGTGAATAACCCGGCTAAAAAGGCCCCGGTCAAACCTGCCACAATTCCAACGGCCGCCAACAATAGCCGGACTGCAACCGCCTCTGCTGCTTCAAACACCAGCAGGCCGGTTTCAGCCAAGGACTCAAAAAAGTCTGCCGGTGAGGAATACCGTATCCAGGTAGGCGTTTACACCGATGCCACCAATGTGCTCAAGCAGGTCAATCAGCTGAAAAAATCCTTCACCCAGGTGGTCCAGGTTTTTAATTTAAAAAACAAAGAGACCAACTCGGTTTCTTACCGCATCACCCTGGGCAAATTCAGTTCCCGGGAAGAAGCCGCCCAATTTGTCCAGACCCTTAAGGCACAGGGAATCTCCGGGGTGATCAAACACATCCGGGACCTGGAGCAGAAATAGTGAGGGTGATTAGTTGTTGGTTAACTAGCCAACTGA